>DASZHF010000018.1:0-26462 GCA_035938095.1 Solirubrobacteraceae bacterium | reverse complement strand
GGGTAGCGGGTGCATGACCACACCGCTCTGGCGCGGGTAGCTCGAGCCCGGAGTGCAGGGCGTGCTGTTCACGCCGGGGGCGCTACTGGCGAAGAACTGAGAGTCGCACGCGATCTGGTTGGTGAACGCGGGGTTGGGATCTGGCGGGGCATTCGAGCCGTCGCACTTGGGCTTACTCTGCTGGAGCCCCGACGGAGAGGTGGTCACCTGGCCTGCGACCCGGTCAACGTTGTCGTGGTAGCAGTTGGTGGGGGCCGGCGTCTCGGTGATCTCGGCGATATCGCCGTTGGTGTCGTTGCCGAAGAAGCCGTTGTGGAAGAAGGTGTTGCCAGCGATCTCGTTGCCCCAGTCGTCGTACAGGCACGCGTTGCTCGGTGGTCCCGTGTTGACGCCACCCCGGCAGCTCTGGCTGGCGGGAGGAGCCTCGGTGTCGGGAAACGGCGTGAGGATGATGCCCCAGGCCCCGTTGTTCTCGAACCGGTTGTCGAGGACCGTGTCGTTGCGGCCACCGTCGAACGAGAGACCGGTACCGACCGGAGCGCTCGAGGATCCGGTAGGCGACATCGGGACGTCTGGATTGTTGTTGTCGTGCACGTAGTTGTGGATGAAGGCCCAGCAGGAATGCGTGTGGGTGACCGGGCTGATCGTGCCGTAGGGACAGGCGCCGTCCTGGGGCGACGGGCCGTCGGTGGGAGAGTTGTCGCTGTTGGTGTCGAAGCCGTCCTTGTTGTGATCGAACTCGGAGTTCTCGATCACGAGCTGCCCGCCTGCGTCCGTGCCCGAGTAACCGAGCGCGCCGTACTGCGCGTGGGCGTGGTTTACGGTCTGATTGCAGACCTGAAGGCAGGCTCCGACGTAGTAGTCGGAGTCGTTGAAGTTGCTCGAGTACGTCTGGTCCCAAACACCGCCGCTGGACCGGCTGGCGTAGATCCCATAAGCGGCCGCGCTGGAGGCGTCCTTGTAGAACGTGCTGGTGGCGTTGAGGTAGGTGCCGCGAAGGTCGTGGAGGCCGATCTGGCCGTAGCCCGCTTGCGATCCGTACCCTCCGTTCCACCAGATTTCGTTGCCGGCGTCGCCGCTCCCGTTGAGGAAGTTGCAGACGGTGAGGTTCTCGATGCTGACGCCGTCCGCCTTCCAGACCAGGATGCCGTTGCGTCCCAGCGGAGTGCCTTCGGAGCCCTTGGGCCCGAAGTCCTGACGGGCGGAGTCGGAGCTGCATGCCGCACCCGGGCCCGGCAGCGTGCCGTCCACGACCACAGCATTGCGATCCAGGCCGCGCAGGTGAATACCGGGCTTTGAGATGACCACGCCCGCCGGCGTGGTCTCGAGCTGAGGCCCCCGGTTGGCGCGATGGTCTGCCTGCTCGTGGTAGTCGCCGGGCGCCACGAGGATCCAGTCGCCGGGCTTGGCCGCGTCGATGGCCGCCTGGATCGAGGAGAACTGGCCCGCACGCCCCTGGTAGACCCCGACCAACAGCGCCGCCGGGGTCTCACGCGCGGCCTGAACCTGGGGCCGGTGAGCGCTCGCCGGGACACGGCCGACGCCCAGCACCAAGACCGCCAGGCCACCGACGACGGCCAGCGGCGCCCTGCGACCCACGCTCCCGATTCCCATCTTCACCTTGGCGCTGTGAGTCTAGGCGCGCGCGCTTGGCGCTCGCGCCGTCAGCCCGACGTGCGGGCCATCACCTGGCGCAGCCGTGGTAGCGCCGCACTATCACCCTCCGGCCGCGCTTGCTCGTGGTGGCGACGACGGTGACGGTGAAGCTGGGTGCCGAGCGGGCCGGGATGACGACCCGCCGGACGCGGTGGCCGTGGATGCGCACCAGCGGCACGCCATCGACGAACACGCTCGCGGTGGTGATGCGAGCGTGCCGGGGACGAGGGAGGACGATCGTCAAGTTCCGGCGCGACCGGCACACCGCGATCGGTGCACTCGAGCGGCCGGGCCCGTTTGTGCCCGAAGCTGCGGGAGCGAGCGCCAGGTGGCCGACGTAGCCGGTCGTCGGGATCGCGTTGCTCGTATCGGGCGGGCCGAGCTGCCCAACGATGCCGCCCCAGAAACCGCCGTCGGCGTCGTAGGCGCCGCCGACGAAATCAGCGCGCGGGCTGTACGCGTTGCCGTAGTTCTGGAAGATCGGGTGAGCGGGATCGTTGATCTCCCCCGCCGAGAAAAGGGGTCGGGGTGCGAGGGCGTCGGCGGTTTGGGATATGTACCCGCTCAGCATCTTTGCGGAGGGGTTCGAGCTCGCGTAGTAGACGATCCCCACCGCGGCGCGGGGGCCGGCGGCGAGGCCCGGGAGCGTGATGGTGTGCAGTCCTGGTGGGGAGACCGTGAGCGGAGCGCTCCAGCTGCGCCCGCCGTCGCGCGAGCTGACGAGGCGCAGAGCATCGCCGGTCGTCCACAGCAGGTAGAGGTTGTTGGCCTGGTCGATCGCGAGCTGGACGACGGCGCCCAGCCCGCTGGCGGGCGGAGCGCCGGTAACCGGGAGCCACGCGTACGTGGCTGCTTCATCGTGGCTGACCGCGAGATAGGTGCCGCCGTTACAGCTCTGCGGGATATAGACGGTGCCGTCGGTGCCGACGACGCCGCCGTTCGCGGCCAGAGCCGGGCAGCCGCTGGGAGCCGAGGCCGAGGGGAACTCGTATCCGGTGGCGGTGAAGGTCACGCCCCCGTCGAGCGACTTGTAGCACGCTCGACCCGGCCCGATCACCTCCTGCGGAGCGTTGGCACACACGTAGACGACGTTGGGGTAGCGCACGGGCTGCGCCGCCCCGGTGCTCGGCGGCGGTGGGGGGCCGAGGAAGATCTTCTCCCAGTCGGTGGTGTTCTCGTGCTGGTAGTCGGCGGTGGTCCAGCTGCCGCCGTCGTCGCCGGTCGAGTAGACCTGGAAGCCGTGAGCGTTGGCGATCGCCGTCGGGGCCAGCCAGGCCGCCGCGGTCTGGTCGGGCAGGGGGGAGCGCAGGTCCTCGGTGTAAGTGGTGTGGACCCAGAAGACGCGGCCGGTCTGTCGATCGACGACGACTTCGGGATCGACGGTGTTCCAGAGCGACGTGTATTGCAGCTTGGGCGGTGCTAGCAGGCTCCAGGTCGCGGCCCGATCGCGTGAGCGCGCAAGCGTGTTCTCGCTGTTCGCCGGCGAGAAGAAGAGCGCGCCGCTGTTGCTGACCGCGACGGTGGTTTCCGAGGCGGCGTAGCCCGTGGCGATTCCGCACGCGATCGGCAGCGGGGCGGTCTCGGGCTGGCTCGCGTCGGGTCCGGCCCGATAGGTCAGGACCGGCCAGCTGCGGTTGCAGCCTGGGTCGGCGGCGGCCGGCGTAACCGAAGGGAGCGCGAGCAGCGCGAGCGTGGAGCATGCGAGTGACAGTGGCCGTCGCACGCCCCGGCTCAGCCGACCACCCGCCATCACGAGACTCCGCTGGGCCCGTCGCCGTTGGCCAACGCCCGCGCCGCCGTCGTGTCGTTCGAGAGCAGTCTGATCGCAAGCTGCGACAGCTCTTCCTCCAACTCACCGAGCCGGTCGAGTCGACCCTCGCGTACCTCTTCGGCCACGAGCTCGGTGATCGTAAGCACGAGCATCCGCGGGATCAAGGGCGAGAGCGGCGGCAGGTCGGGTTCCTCGGTGCGGGCCCGGCGCCCGAGGTCGGTGAACATCGCGCGAAACATCGCGTAGGTGCGCTCGCGCTGCTCGAGAGCGCGGGTCCCGGCCGTCTGGAGCGAGAGCAGGTAGGCGCGCGCGAATGCCGGCCGCTGCTGCCACCAAACCAGGTAACGATGGGCGCCCTTGCGCATCGCCTGGATCCAGTCCGGTTCGGCTGCCAGCACGACGAGCTCGGACAGCAGCTCGGCGGCCACGTCATCGCAAGCCGCGAGGAAGCAGTCGGTCTTGTCGGTGAAGAGGTCGTAGAAGGCGTTGCTGGAGACGCGCGCGGTGGCCACCGTCATCGGTACCGTCGCGGCCTCGAACCCGTGCTCGGCGACGCACTCGACGATCGCCCTCAACAGCCGTTCGCGCTGGGATGAACGGACGGTGTCCGGCGTTAGCTTGTGGCGCCCGCGCGGCAGCGGTTCTCCCCGCCACGGCTGCTCCTTGACTTTTGAATGCATCCACGTATTTTATATCCGGACGGAGGACGGAGGCGTCCAGGGGAGCGGAGCATGAGGGAGCGGCAGCGATAGGCATGACGCGCGATCGCGCTGGCGACGGGCGCCGCACCCTTCGGGCGGCGGCCCTGACGGCCGCGGCGGGCGTGCTCGCGGCGATCGCGCTCATCGGCGCGCTGGCGGCTACGGCTCGAGCCGCCGACCAGTGCGCCGGCGCCGGGCCCTGGTGCAACCGCTCGTTGGCGCCCGACCAGCGCGCGCAGCTGCTGCTCGACGCGCTCAGCCAGAGCCAGAAGATCTCGCTGCTCGCGGGGAACAACGTACTTGGGGTCACCGGCGCCGGGCACACCGGCACCAGCCCTGGCGTTCCGGGGCTCGTTCCGCCCGTCAACTTCACAGACGGCACCGCCGGGATCAGGCAGGGTTCCGCCACCGCGGTCCCGGTCGAGCTGGCGGTCGCGGCGAGCTTCGATCCACAGCTCGCGCAAGCAGACGGGTCGATGCTCGGGAACGAGGCGAAGGCCAAGGGCAACGACGTCATCTACGGCCCCACGCTCACGATCATGCGCGTGGCCCAAGCCGGGCGCACATTCCAGGCGCTGGGCGAGGATCCGTTCCTCGCCTCGCGCGTCGGGGTGGGCCTGATCGACGGAATCCAGTCGCAGGGCGTGATCGCCAACGCCAACATCTACGTGGCCAACAACCAGGAGGGCCAGGACCCCAGCAGCGCATCCGCGATGCCGGGTTCGCCGCTGGGCGCCGCCACGGTCGGCAGCCGCTACACGATCAACGCGAACGTCGACCAGCGCACGCTGCGCGAGATCTACCTGCCTCCCTTTGAGGCCGCTGTGAAGGACGCCCACGTCGGCACCGTCATGTGCGCGTACAACCTCGTCAACGGGACCTATAACTGCGAGAACGGCCCGCTATTGAACGGCATCCTCAAGCAGCAGTGGGGGTTCCCGGGCTTTGTGCTCAGCGATTACGGCGCGGCCCACAACACGGTCGCATCGCTCCAGAACGGGCTCGACTTCGAGCCCTGGCCCGGTGCTGCGTACGCCCCTGCGCCGGTGACGGCCGCGGTCGACAGCGGGCTGGTAACCCAAGCCCAGCTCGACGACCATGTGCGCCGCTACCTGCGCACGCTGTTCGCGTTCGGCGTGTTCGATCGTTCCGCCTACGCCGCCGACGAGAGCCAGATCGACAAGGCCGCACACGCGGCGGCCGCGCGGCAGATCGAGGAGGGCGCGATCACGCTGCTGCAGAACCGAGGTTCGATCCTGCCGCTGGACTCGGCTCGCGTGAAGTCGATCGCGGTGATTGGCAAAGTGGCAAATACATTCCTCACCGGGGGCGGCTCCTCGGCGGTGACGCCGTACTCCTCGGTCACCCCGTTGCAAGGCATCGCCGCGCGCGCGGGTCCGGGCGTGCACGTCGCCTACGACGACGGCAGCAACACGACCAGTGCGGTCGCCCTCGCGAAGGCCAGTGACGTCACGATCGTCGTGGCCGCGAACTACGAGACCGAGGGCGCCGATCTGAACTGCCTGAGCCTCGAGTGCCCGAACGCGTATGGCAACCAGGACGCCCTCATCCAGCAGGTCGCGGCCGCCAACCCCAACACGATCGTCGTCCTCGAGACCGGCGGCCCGGTCCTGACGCCGTGGCGCGATCAGGTCAAGGGTCTGCTCGACGCCTGGTACCCGGGCGAGCAGGGGGGCGCCGCGATCGCGCGCGTACTGTTCGGCGACGTGAACCCCAGCGGACATCTTCCGGTCACCTTTCCGCAGGCCGAGGCCGACGAACCGACCGCCGGTGACCCGACCTCCTACCCCGGGGTCGGTAACAGTGAGGCCTATAAGGAGGGCGTATTTGCCGGCTATCGGTGGTTCGACTCCCACGCGCTACAGCCGGCGTTCCCGTTCGGCTTCGGGCTCTCCTACACGAGCTTCTCCTATGGTGATCTGAACGTCACGGCGACGCCCACCGGCGCGAGCGTGACCGCCACGGTCACCAACACGGGATCGCGCACCGGCGCAGCTTCGCCCCAGCTTTACGTCGGATTGCCATCGCTGTCGGGTGTCCCTCAGCCACCCGCACAACTGAGGGGATTCGACAAGCTCACGCTCGCACCGGGCCGGAGCGCTCGCGTCAGCTTTGCGCTCGACGCGCGCTCATTCTCTTATTGGGACACCGCGACCAATGGCTGGCGCATCGCCCCTGGCTGCGACACGGTCATGGTCGGTTCCTCCTCGCGCGACCTGCCGCTCCGGGGAGTGCTCGCCGTCAACGGGGCACGCTGTCCGGGAGCCGGTGCGAGCATCAATGTCAGTCCGACTGCCGGCACGCGACCCGCGGCCGTGTGCGCCTCGAGGCGTACGGTTCGCGTTCGCCTGGGCTATCGCCCCAGACGCGTTCGGCGCGTCGTCGTCTCGGTGGATCGCCGGCGTCAATCGACTTGGCGCGGTCCGCGCGCGCGTGTGCGCGTTGTGCTGCTCGGTTTGCCGCGTGGGCGAGTGCACGTGCGCATCCGAATCACCCTCGCTGGTGGTAGGCACGCCGTACTGCGTCGCGTGTATCGCACCTGCGTGCCGCGGCCGAGAGCGCGGCGGCGGCGGCGGCGGTGAGAATGCGCCGCTGCTTCGGCGACGGTGACCCCCTATACGAGCGCTACCACGACGAGGAGTGGGGCTTCCCCGTCCTCGACGAGCGGGGCCTGTTCGAGCGGTTGAGTCTCGAGGCGTTCCAATCCGGGCTGTCGTGGCGGACCATCCTGGCCAAGCGCGAGGCCTTCCGCGCCGCCTTCGCCGACTTTGATCCGGACGCCGTCGCGCGCTTCGGTGACGCCGATGTCGAGCGCCTGCTCGCCGACGCGGGCATCGTCCGCAATCGGGCAAAGATCGAGGCGACGATCGCCAACGCTGGCGCAGCGGTGGCGCTGCGCGCCGGCGGGGAGCCGCTCGATCAGCTCGTTCGCGCCCACGCGCCGGCACCGCCGGACTCGTCGCCGAGCACGTGGGCGGACGTGCCCTCAACGACGCCGGAGACCGTGGCGCTCGCCCGCGAGCTCAAACGCCGGGGCTTTCGCTTCGTGGGCCCAACGACTCTGTACGCACTGATGCAGGCCTGCGGCCTGGTGAACGGCCACCTCGCCGGCTGCCCGGCACGGCCCGCCGTGGAGCGCGCCCGGCGGGCCGCGGGCTTGCTCTAGCGCGCGCCTGCTCTAGATGAGCGGCCAGCGACGAGGGTGAACCTGAACGGGTTGCGCAGGTATTTGTAGCCTCGCATCAGCCACCCGTAGATCGCCTCGCGGGCGTTGCTGACGCGCGCGTAGTCGAACCGGACGACCCCGTTTGGCGTGCCGCGCACGTCGAAGCTCGGCAGTGAGAGACCTGGGACGTGGCAGATCCGAACCGGATCACCTTGCGTGAGGACAGCCTCGACGATTCCACCGCCGGGCAGCACGCCGGACCTGCTCCGCGGCAGGTTCCACAGTAGATAGTTGGAGCTCGCCGATCCGAAGCGTCGGCCCGGGTCACCGTAGTTCGACCACCGCGCGCCCGCAGTAGAGCGCCTGAGCCCCCGCAGCTCGCTGGGCTTCTTGTAGTACATCCGATCCAGTTCGCGGCCGACCGACTCCGGGCTGTCGAGAACCGTTCGCATGCAGCTCGACACGGGGCCGCCATTGCCGTTGCGATCGCGTACGTCGAGCCTAATAGGCGCCAGGTCACTCGCGAGCACATGTGCGGTTGGTTGGAGGGTGCAGGGGCTCCCGGGCGCGGGCCGCTCGCACCCACCCCGACGGACGTACGTCGTCTTGCCACCGACGACGAGCGCCTGGAGCCTGATGATCCTCAGGGTGCCCGGGCGGCACCCAGGCTCGTGTCCGGTGGCTAGCAGGAAGGGCAGTGAGCGTCCGTCGAAGGCGAATGCTCTGATCGGCGAGTGGCGCGGGCGTATACACGAGCTGATGCGCCCCGGCATCTCGTTGTTGCTAGCGAGGTCCGGGCTGCGCCCAGTCTGGGTTGCCGCACCACCGCAGCCGGAGGCTCCGAGCAGCGCGACGCTCGCTGCGAGAATCGCCCTGTGCGGGGGCTTTGGCCCGACCTCGGGTGCGGGCCTCGGGCCGATCTCGGCCCGACTCTCAGTCCTGGTTGTTGTTGTTGCCTTCGCCACCGCCGGTGCCCTCTCCACCGCCATGGCGGTGACGCTGCTTGGGCTCGGGGTTGGGCCTTGGCTTGGGAGCTCCGCCGCCGTGCTGGGTTATGCACGCCTGCAGGGCGCCATGCACTCCGTACTTCTGCCGAAACGCCCGGGCGCCAATCGCCTGGCGCTCGGTGATGCATGCCTGGCGCGCGGCCTGGCGGGCCGGGTTCCCGCGGCCCATGGCCGTCGCCGGAACCGTCAGACCTGCCGCCAGCGAAAGACAAATAGCGAGCTTGCGCATCAAGGGCCTCCTCGTCGCTCTAACCGATGGACGCCATGGTTCCGGGCTGGCTGTTGATTTTGATTGGGAATCTGCTGAATGACTCTTAAGCCGCGTCCGGACCGCACCCGCCCGGATCGCGGCTCGCCGGCCCCGGTCGCGCTCGCGTCGCCGCGTCCAGAACGGGTGCTGCGGATTCAATGAAAGGGCTCGGTTAGCCGATCCGCCTGGAACTGAGCTGATTCATTCAGGGCAAACCCGCCGTGAGGCGGGGACGCAAAGCCAGAGGTCTCGCCACCCGGTGGTGAGACGGCTCGGCTGCCGGCTCTCCAAAGTCGTCGGTCCTCGGGCTCCGCCTGGGATCGGGATAAGGAGCCTCCTGAGATGACACACCGTTCGATCGCAGTCCTCAAGCCGCGCAAGCCGATGGTGCTGGCTCTCTTTGCCAGCGTCGTCATGATCGTGGGATCCCCGTTCGTATCGAGCAGCTCAGCTTCGAACAGGGGCGGCGCCGACAAGGCCGTTAGCGCCAACCACGGCGACTGCAAGCACGCCAATTCCGGGGTGCATAACGGCTATGACTGCCCAGAGCACATCTCCATAACGCTGTTCTGAGCGTCATAGAGGAAGATCGTCGGGCCGTGAGGGCGGGGAGACTCCCCGCCCTCACATCTTCTCCAAGCGTCGAACGCGGCTGCCGTTCGCTCAGCGCTCTCAAGAGGGATTCAGGTAATGCTCGAGCTGGGACCGTAGCTGCACGCGCCCGCGATGCAGCCGGCTCTTGAAGGCGGCCTGACGCACACCCACCACCCTCGCCGCCTCCTCCGTAGACAGCCCCTCGATGTCCCGCAGGATTACGGCCACACGCCAGTCGTCGGGGAGCTCGGCCAGGGCCCCTTCGAGCATCGCCTCGAACTCGCGATCCAGCGCCCGACCCTGGGGCCCGCGGAGCGAGTCTTCGGGCACCCGGTCGACCTCATCTGTGTCGTCGGGCCCGCGACCCGCCGAGGCGGGCGGCCGGCGCGCCAGGCGGCGTTGGGCTTCGTTGAAAGAGATCCGGTACAGCCAGGTCGATAGGCGCGCTCGCTCCTGAAAGCTCCCAAGACCTCGCCACGCACGCAGGAACACTTCCTGGGCTACATCGTCGGCCTCGTCGGCGTCGAGCCCGAACCGTCTGAGCGCGCGATAGACGCGGTCGCCGTGTATCCGCACGATTTCGGCAAACGCGCGCTCATCGCCCGACCGGGCTTGGGCAATGAGTTCCCGCTCCGCAGTGGGAGTGTCGTCGTTCATCGAGCCGGGCGTCGCGGGCGATGCCTCGGTGCAAGGAGGCGCCGATACGGGCGGTCCATGACTTCGTAGGAGGACGTGGGCCGAAGCTTATGTCTGCCCGGGGCTGTGGCCGCGAACCGAACGCCGCGGGCTCCGGGTCAGATGGGCATGACCAGGCCGAGACGCGCAGTCCGGCACGGCGCACTCTCGTCAGTCCGGCAGAGCGCCCTCTCAGTCCGGCGCGCCCACGTATCGATCCGCCAAGCTGTCCTAATCGGGGCCATCCGCGTGGGGCCCGCCGTGGTGTTCGTGGTCTTCGGCGTGGGGAAGTTCGCCAACCACGCCAGCGAGGCCAGTTCGTTTGCCACGTATGGGCTGCCTGCTCCTGGGCTGTTCGCCGACGCGATCGGCGTTCTCGAGATCTTCGGCGGTCTAGCGCTGCTCCTAGGTGTCGCCCTCGGGCCCGCAGCGCTCCTGCTGGCCGGAGACATGATCGGGGCCATCATCGTGTCTGGGGTTGCCCGGGGCGAGACGGTCAGCCTGACGCTCGCTCCCGCTCTCCTCGCGGCGATGTGCGCCCTGCTGGTCATCGAGTGGCGCAAGCGCCGTCCGCGGCGCCGTGGTCAGGGACGGGGCTGAACTAGGATCTTCGGCGTCGTGGATTCTTCCCACCCGCGGCTCCTGGGCGTCTATGAAACGGTTCTCTACGCGCCGGACATAGCCGCCGCGGCGGAGTTCTACGCCGAGACGCTCGGGCTGACCCTGCTCGAGGAGCCGAACGACTGCAGGGCGGCGTTCCGGCTCGAGGACGGCGCGGTTCTCCTGATATTCGACCCGGACTGCGTATCCGTCCCGGGTCGCCCTGTGCCCTCTCACGGAGCCACAGGGCCAGGTCACGTCGCGTTCGCCGTGGAGCCGGGCGGTCTGGGCCGATTCGAAATCGAGCTTCGGCGGCGGGGCGTGGATATCGAACACGAGCTCGCCTGGGATGAGGGCGGGCGCTCGCTTTACCTACGTGATCCGGCGGGCAATTCGGTCGAGCTCGTCGAAGGCGAGGCGTGGCCGGGGCGAAGTTATCGCCCCGGCGACGCTAGTGCTCGTCCAGCGCCAGCGCGCAGGAGTTGATGCAGAACCGCTCGCGGGTCTCACCAGGGCCGTCGTCAAAGACGTGTCCCAGGTGGCCGCCGCAGGCCGCGCAGGTCACCTCGGTCCGGCGCATGCCGTAGCTGTGGTCCTCGTGCAGCTCGACGTTCGCTCGATTCACGGGCTCCGTAAAGCTCGGCCAGCCGGTACCCGACTCGAACTTCGTGCCCGAGGAGAACAGCTCTGCTCCGCAGGCCGCACAGCGGTACGTGCCGTTGCGCTTCTCGTAGACGTAGCCGCCGACAAAGGGCGGCTCGGTCCCCTTGCGGCGCAGCACGTCGTACTGGGCCGGCGTGAGCTCCTCGCGCCATTCGGCGTCGGTCTTGTCCACGCGGTGGGGGATGGATGTTGGTCGGTTGTGGTCGCTCATGTTTGTTTTGACCCCCGATCTCGGCAAACGGTTCCGGCCGTTCAGAGTCGCGGGAAATCGCCCAGCCGCCGTCCCACCGCCTCGGCGAGATCCGGCCCCCGGCCGGCGGCCTGAGGGCGCCCAAGTTCGCGCAGCGCCCCCACCAAGCGGCGGAGGCCGCCTAGCAGTCCGCGGCACTCGGGGCACTCGTCGGTGTGTCGCTCGAGGCGTGCCCGCCGTCGGGCGTCCAGATCGCCGTCCAGGTACTCGGACATGCGCCGTGGCGTCCATCGATGGTCGCGCTTGAACTGGGCACGGTGCAACAGGCTGCTCATAATCGCTCAGACCCGCTCGGGCTCCAGAGGATTCGCCCAGCTGGCAATTTGCGCGCTATGCAGTGCCCGGCCTGAATTTGGGCTTGGCACGCGCCGTCAGCGGCCTACCCCGTATTGGGATGCCCGATGAAGTGAGAGACGGCGGATCCGTTGGCACCGTCGGACTCACGCGCCTGTTCACCGAGGCGCTCAACGCCCGCGACGTCGAGGCGCTCCTGGGCCTGGTCACCGACGACGTCGAGTTTCCGACCCCGCAGGGGCGCTCGCTTCGCGGGGCCGACGGGGTGGCGCAGATCGTCAGGGCCGTGACGGACGCTGACCTGTTCCTGGCCCGCGTAGCCAAGGAGAACACCGAGGAGGACTCCGGCATCATCCGCGTGACCGTGTCGGTAAGGGAGATCGTCCGAAAGAGCGGGCTGGACGGCACCGCGGACTTCCGGATTCGCGACGGAGGTGTCGCCTCGTTCGAGGTCATCACCGACAGCTGATAGGTCCCGAGCCTCCAGTCGTCGCGGTTGACGGGCCGCCTCGCGGCCGGCCCGGCTAGAGCCCCGCCTCGATCTGGACCGGTTCCTCGCCTGCTTTGCGAATCCCCTCCTCCATTGCGGCCACCACGGTGTCCAGCACCGCCACGCGAGCGTAGGGCTTGTTCTCGCCCGCAATCAGCGTCCACGGCGCATGGTCGTGGTCGGTGTGCTTGACCATGTCCCTGACCGCGCCTTCGTAGGCGGCGCGGTGGGCCAGGTTGCGCCAGTCCTCGTCGGTCAGCTTCCAGCGCTTGAGCGGATCTCGCTCGCGGGCCCGGAAGCGGTGCAGCTGCTCCTCTTCGGAAACGTGCAGCCAGAGCTTGACCAGAGTCATGCTCTCGGCGACCAGGCCGCGTTCGAAGTCGACGATCTCCCCGTACGCGCGCCGCCAATCGGGCTCGCTGGCGAAGCCCTCGATGCGCTCGACGAGCACCCGCCCGTACCACGAGCGGTCGAAAACGCTCATGCCTCCCCGACCGGGCAGCGCCGGCCAAAAGCGCCACAGGAAATGGTGTCGCTTCTCCGTCTCGGTGGGCGCGGCGAACTGCGCGACACGCACATGACGCGGGTCGAGGGGACTGGTCAGGCGGCGGATGGCTCCACCCTTGCCAGACGCATCCCAGCCCTCGAACACCACGCACACCGGGGGCCCGAGTTCGCCGCTCCCGAGCAGACCGCCGAGCTGGAGACGCAGCACCAGCAGGCGTCGCTGCGCAGCCTCGAGCCGGCGTTGACCGTCGGCCTTCGACAACTTGAGCGACAGGTCGACCTCGTCGAGTGCGGCCATCCCCGGATCCTCGCACGCGGGCGGCCGAGGCCGGGAGATCTTGCCGTCGCTTTCCGCCGGTCGCCGGCGACACCCGGGCCAGCCAGCGACGCCGTCACGAGCTTGAAACCTAAGATTGGCGCTGCTGCCGCGATCCCGCCGAGCCGAGGAGCCATGAATGAGCGAGCAGACCGTCAAGTTCCTGCTGCACGAGCGCGACATCCCCGAACACTGGATCAACCTCCTCCCCGATCTGCCCGGCGCTCCGCTCCCGCCCCTCAATCCCGGCACTCTGCAGCCGGCCGGTCCTGAGGACCTCACGCCGATCTTTCCGATGGGGCTCATCGAGCAGGAGGTGTCGGCCGCGGCCGAGGTCGAGATCCCCGAGCCGGTGCGGGACGCATACAAGCTCTGGCGACCGACTCCGCTGCACCGCGCGCGTCGCCTCGAACGCGACCTCGACACGCCCGCGCACATCTACTACAAGTACGAGGGAGTCTCGCCCGCCGGCTCTCACAAGCCCAACACCGCCGTGGCCCAGGCCTATGAGAACGCGCGCGCTGGCGTCCGGGGGCTCGTGACGGAGACCGGCGCCGGGCAATGGGGCTCCGCGCTCGCCTTCGCCTGCTCGCTGTTCGGGCTCGAATGCGAGGTATTCATGGTCGGTTCGAGCTATGACCAGAAGCCTTATCGCCGCTCCATGATGAAGACGTGGGGCGCCACGGTGCACCGCTCGCCGAGCACGCTCACCCAGGCCGGCCGCGATCAGCAGACGCACTCGACCGGCTCGCTCGGCATCGCGATCTCCGAGGCGGTCGAGGTGGCCGCCCAGCGGCCGGACACCAACTACTCGCTCGGGTCGGTTCTCAACCACGTCCTGCTGCACCAGACGGTGATCGGTCAGGAGACCATGGCCCAGATGGCGATGGCCGGCGAGGCTCCGGACGTTGTCGTAGGTTGCGTCGGGGGAGGCTCCAACTTCGCTGGGCTGGCGTTCCCGTTCGTGCGGGAGGTGCTGCGAGGTCAGGGGAGCATGCGCTTCGTGGCGGCCGAACCCGCGGCGTGCCCGACGCTCACCCGCGGGGCGTATCGCTATGACTTCGGGGACACGGCGGGCCTGACGCCGCTCATGGCGATGTACACCCTGGGCCACGACTTCGTCCCGCCGCCCATGCATGCCGGGGGCCTGCGCTATCACGGCGATGCGCCCATGCTGTGCGGGCTGGTCCGGGCCGGCGTGATCGAGCCGCGCGCGTTTCGCCAGAACGAGACTTTCGAGGCCGCCGTGCGCTTCGCACGCTGCGAGGGAATCATCCCCGGCCCCGAGCCGGCTCATGCCATTCGAGCCACCATCCAGGAGGCCGAGGCCGCGCGGGAGGCTGGTGAGCCGCGCGTCATCCTGTTCGGGCTCTCGGGCCACGGCCACTTCGACCTCTCCGCCTATGACGCCTACCTGGCGGGCGAGCTCGAGGATCCGGAATTCTCAGAGCAGGACATGCTGGCCGCGCTCGAGCGCCTGCCCGACGCGCCAGCGATCGCGTAGGGCCGCGGACTGGAGGCCGGCGCTGGACAGGACAGGTTGGTGACGGTCTGCGGACCTGCTCGTGACTTAAGCTCTTACCCGGGCATGAGGTGGTGTCCTGCCCTGTAGTGGGTACATAGGCAAGATGATGCGAACGCGGGGGAAGTGACTGTGACCGAGGCCGAGGCCGTCAGCTTCGAGCTGGAGCGTTTCGAGTTGGCGTCAGACGAACGCCTCGAGGTAAGCGGGCGCTGGTTCGGAGTGCGTGGCCGGCGCTTCGTACGCCCGACCCTGCTCGTGCTCGCCGACGGCAGGGAGTGTCGGTCCCTGGCGGTGCTGGAGCACAAGCCGTGGGACGCGCTTGACGGGGAGCCATGGGTGGCGGTGTTTCCATGGCAGCGAGACCCCGAAGACCTGGTCGACGCCGAGCTTGCCGTGGCCCCTGACATCGCCGTCGCCCTGCCCGCCCCGACCCACGGTCGGCGCGCTGGCGGGAGGCGAGGCGCCGGGGCCGCTCGGCGCCGTTCGTCTCGCTCGCCCCAGCGGATCTCGGCGCGCCGCGGACGCGACGGGCGTCCGGTGACCCAGAAGTCGTCGCGTCCCTCGACGGCGGCCAACTCGCGGGACGAGTCGCGGAGCCCCGATCGCGATGCCCTTGAACGGGCGCTCGAGCAGGAGCGCGCCCAGACCCTACGTCTGCGCCGTGAGCTCGAGCGGGCAGACACTGCCCGGATCGAGGGCGCGTCCGCGATCGCCCGCAGGGACGCCGCTCTCGCTCGCCTGGACGGGGTTACGGCTGAGCGAGACGCTGCCGTGTGCGCGCGCGACGAAGCTACCGCCGAACGCGAGGCTCTGGCCCACGACAGAGACCGTCTGCGGAGCGAACTCGACCGAGCCCTGTCCTCGCGTGAGGCAGAGCTGGAGCAGCGTCGCGCCGCCATCGAGGCCAGCGTCGCGGAGCGTATCGCTGCATTAGGTGCAGAGCTCGAGCGCGAGCGGTCCGGAGCGACCCGGATGGCGCGCACCCTACGCCAGCGCGACACGATCAGCAGAGCAGCCGAATCAGCACTACGCGAGCGCGACGCCGCGCGTGCTGAGTGCGACGCCGTTCGCCGGGAGCTCAACAACGTGCTCGCGCAGCGTGACTCCGCTCGGGCTGATAGCGCCGAGAACGTTCGGCAGTGGGAGTTTGCGGCAGCTCGCGGGACACGCCGCACCCAGGAGCGCGACGCCGCCCTCGTTGAGCGCGATCGACTCATCAGGGAACGCGACGCCGCCGTGACGGAGCGCGACCGCCTCGTAGAGGAGCGCGATGAGGGGATCGTGCGGCACGACGGGCCCATGGAGGAGCGCGGCCGGCTTCCTCGACGCTCAGCCCCGCGGCGAGAACCCACGTGGCTTCCGCGGGCGCTTGCCGCCCTGGCACTACTGGTGTTCGTCGGCGTCTTCCTCGTCCTCTGGTTTTCGGCCTAGCCGTCCGCTTTAGGGTTCAGGACTCATCCGCGCGGCGACTCGAGCTGCGCGGGTTGGACAGATCACGGAAGATGGGGGCATGAGCACGAACGCCGTCTCGGTTCCGCTGTCCGCCAGTAGCAAGCGGTGGACGCTGGTCGCGTGCATCCTGGGGTCGGGGATCGTCTTCCTGGACGGGACGGTCGTGAACGTCGCGCTTCCGGCGATACAGCGAGACCTCGGCGCTAGCCTCGCCTCCCAGCAGTGGGTGGTCGAGGCCTACCTGCTGACGCTCAGCTCGCTGCTGCTGCTTGGCGGCTCGCTGGACGACCTGTTCGAGCGGCGGACGGTGTTCGTTTGGGGCGTCGCGTCCTTCGGTGCCTGCTCAGCTCTCTGTGCCGCCGCCCCGAACGTCGAGTTCCTGATCGCCGCCCGGGCCCTCCAGGGAATCGCCGGGGCGCTCCTTGTCCCGAGCACCCTCGCCATCATCATGTCCACATTCCGTGAGGACGAGCGCGGCGCGGCAATTGGCTCCTGGACGGCGTGGACCGGGATCGCGACCGTCGTCGGCCCGCTCGCCGGCGGGCTGCTCATCGACAGCATTTCGTGGCGGCTGATCTTCGTCCTGAACATCCCGCTGGTGCTGTTCACACTCGCCCTGACCGCCCGCCACGTACCCCGCAGCGACTCGCACCAGCCCGGCGTGCGTGTCGACTTTCTCGGCGGCCTCCTGTGCGCTCTCGGCCTCGGCGGCGTTGTGTTCGCCCTGATCGAGCAGCCTAGGCTGGGTTGGGGAAGTCCCGCGGTCGCCGCGAGCGGACTGGGGGGGATCGCAGCTCTTGGTCTGTTCGTCGCTCACGAGCGCCGGACCCGCGACCCGATGCTGCCCCTCGAGCTGTTTCGATCGCGCAACTTCGCGGTTGGCAACCTCGCGACCCTCACCATGTACGCCGGGCTCGGAGGTGGACTGTTCTTCCTCGGACTGTTCCTCCAGCAGGTGAGGGGCTACTCGGCGCTGGCCGCCGGCGCCGCGTTCCTGCCCATCACGGCCCTGATGTTCACTCTCTCACGGAGGATGGGCGGGCTCGCGGACAAGTTCGGTCCGCGGCTGTTCATGGGCGTCGGACCGCTGATCGCGGGCGCAGGCCTGGGGCTCCTGCTGCGCATCGGGACCAGCGTGTCCTACACGAGCCAGCTGCTTCCCGCCCTGGTCGTGTTCGGCCTCGGTCTGTCGCTGACCGTCGCCCCGCTCACCGCGACGGTCCTGGGCGCGGTCGACCAGCGCCATTCGGGCGTCGCCTCCGGCGTCAACAATGCGATCGCTCGCGTGGCGGGCCTGATCGCCATCGCCGCGCTCGGGGCGGTGGTCGCGGGGCGATTCCAGACGGTCGTCAACCGTGACCTGGCCGGCGTTTCTCTCTCGCCCCGCGCCCAAGCCGCCGTCCGCCAGGCCAGGGCCCGGCCGCTCTCGACCATCTCTGCCAACGGGCTGGCCGGGCGCGAGCACGCGATTGTATTCCACGCCCTCGACCACGCGTCGGTGTCAGCCTTTCGCTTGGGGATCGGCCTAACGAGCGGGCTCGTGGTGATGGGCGGACTGGTGTCGCTGGTGGGTATTCAGAACCCGCGGCGCAAGGTGCGCGCCGAGGAGTGTCCGGGCGGCGCGATCTGCGGTGCCAGTCGCGATGTGGCCGAGGCGCTCCCCGCGACCGAGCCGGCCCCCGAGCCCGCTTAGGCCGTGCCGGGCGTTACCTGACTCGCGGCGATGCGCGTACTGTCCATCGTCCACCAGCGTGACGCCGGCAGCGGCGTCTTTGCCGGTGCCCTGGCCGAGCGAGGCGATGAGAGCACGGAGTGGGTTCCCGCCGAGCAGGGTGTCCCCGACCTCGACGAGGTCGATGCCGCGCTCGTCTTCGGCGGAGGGATGCACGCCGATCAGGAAGCCGAGCTGCCGTGGTTGCGATCAGAGAAGAACCTCCTCGGGGCGCTGCTCGAGCGCGGCACGCCCGCCCTTGGCGTATGCCTTGGTGCGCAGCTGCTGGCCGAGGTGGCGGGCGGGTCGGTCGGACCGGCGCCCTACCCCGAGGTCGGCTGGGTGCCCGTCTTCCTAACGCCCGATGGCGCTTCGGATCTGCTGCTGGGCGGGCTGCCGCCGCGGTTCGCGAGCTTCCAGTGGCACAGCCATGAGCTGAGGCTGCCGCCCGGCGCTCTCACCCTGGCCCGCAGCGCTCGCTGCCTGCAGGCGTTCCGGCTCCAATCGGCCCCGTGGTGGGGGATCCAGTTCCACGCCGAGGTCACGGCCCATGCCGTCGAGAGTTGGATTCGGGACTACGGCCGCGACGACGACGCCGTCCGCGCCGGGCTGGACCACGGGGCCCTGCGGGCCGAGACCGCTCGCGCGATCGGTCCCTTCAATGAGCTCGGACGCGGCATCTGCGGGCGCTTCCTCGACCGTGCCGCAGCTATTGCGGCGTGACGTAGGCGCCCGTCAGTCCGCCATCGACGAGGAACGTAGAGGCGGTTACGTAGGAGGACTCGTCGCTGGCCAGGAAGAGCGCACCGTGGGCGATCTCGTGAGGCTCCGCGAAGCGGCCCATCGGAAGATGGACCAGTCGCCGGCTCGCCTGTTCTGGGTCCCGCGCGAAGAGCTGTTGCAACAGCGGCGTGTTCACCGGGCCCGGGCAGAGCGCGTTGACGCGTACTCCTCGGCGGGCAAACTCGACGCCCAGCTCGCGCGACAGCGCGAGCACTCCGCCCTTGGACGCCGTGTAGGAGATCTGGGAGGTGGCGGCGCCCATGACGGCCACGAACGAGGCCGTGTTGATCACCGAGCCCCGCGGGGGCGGGTCGTTCTCGAGCAGATGAGGGATGCCGTGCTTGCAGCACAGGAATACGGACTTGAGGTTGGTGTCCTGCACCCGCTCCCAGGCCTCGAGCGAGGTGGCGAGCGCCGAGGCGTCGTCGGGCGGCGAGATCCCGGCGTTGTTGAACAGGACGTCGATGCGTCCAAACGCCTCGCGGGCGTGGGCGTACATGTCGATCACCTGGCCCTCGTGGGTGACGTCGACCTGCAGCGACAGATCGCCAGGCGCGTTCTCGGAGAGGTCGGCGCCGACGACCCTGGCGCCCTCGCGTTGGAAAAGGGTCACCGTCGCGCCGCCGATCCCGCCACAGGCGCCGGTCACCACGCAGACCTTGCCGTCCAGTCTCCCCATTCCTCACTCCGTCGCAAAGAACACGTTCTTGACCTCGGTGTAGTGATCGAGCGCTCGCGGACCGAGCTCGCGACCGACGCCCGATTGCTTGAAGCCGCCGAAGGGGGTGGCCACCCGCACCGACGTGTTGGAGTTGATCGACAGCACCCCGGTCTCGATTGCGCGGGCGACGCGCAGGGCCTTGGCGCCGTCCGTGGTCCACACGGAGCCCGATAGCCCGTAGATGGTGTCGTTGGCCAGTCGCACGGCGTCCGACTCATCGGCGAACGGGATCACGCACGCCACCGGCCCGAAGATCTCCTCGCGCGCGGCGCGGTCGGCGTTGCCGACCGGGCAGAGCACCGTGGGCGCAAACCAGAAGCCGGGCCCATCGGGAATCGAGCCCCGGATGGCGACCGGTGCGTCTTTCTGCACATACGAGGCCACCGCCTGGCGGTGGCCAGCCGATATGAGCGGGCCCATCTGGGTCGATTCGTCGAGCGGGTCTCCCACGCGAAGCGCCTCCACGCCCTCCTCCAGGGAGTCCATGAACCGGTCCAGCGCCGAGCGCTCGACCAGGATGCGCGAGCGCGCGCAGCAATCCTGACCGCCGTTTCCGAACACAGCGAGCGGCGCCGCGGCCGCCGCCCGCTCGAGGTCGGCGTCCGCGAACACGACATTGGCCGACTTGCCCCCCAGCTCGAGCGTCACGCGCTTGATCGTGCTCGCCGCCCCGGCCGCGATCTGACGTCCGACCTCGGTGGATCCGGTGAAGGCGATCTTGGCCACATCGGGATGCTCGACCAGACGCCGCCCGCAGACGCTCCCAGGTCCGGCCACCACGTTCACGACTCCTTCCGGCAGCCCCGCGTCGAGGGCGATGCGCTCGAACTCGAGCGCCGTCAGCGGCGTCAGCTCCGCCGGCTTGAGGACCACGGTGTTGCCCGCGGCGAGCGCGGGACCGAGCTTCCAGGCCGCGATCACGAGTGGGAAGTTCCAGGGCACGATCAGCCCCACGACCCCGAGCGGCTCGCGGAAGGTCATGTCGACGCCGCCCGCGACCGGAATCGTGTCGCCGAGCAGGCGCTCGGGGGCCCCGGAGTAGTACCGGAACGTCTCGACGACCATCGCCATCTCGCCCCGGGCGTCCGCGATCGGCTTGCCGACGTTGCGGGCCTCCAGCGTGGCGAGCTCGTCCTGGCGGCGCTCCAGTGCCTCGGCGAGCCCGCGCAGGAGCGCGGAGCGTGCTCCCGGGGGGGTGGCCCGCCAGGCTGGGAACGCTCGCCGGGCGCGATCGACTGCGGCATCGGTCTCCTCGATGCCGGCCCGCGGGATCTGCACGAGAACTTCCTCGGTGGCGGGCTCGACCACGGAGATCATCGATCGAGATGCTATTGAGCTAGTCACGGCCGCCGGCTGGGTGTACAAATAGCTCATGGCGGTCAAGCCCAGTAAGGAGACTCAGGGGGCGCCTCGGCCCGGAGGCCCGGGCACCGTCCGCGGCATGCTCTCCCTCGGGGAGCTAGAGCGCGAGATCCGCGAGGGGACCATCGACACGGTGGTCGCCGCCTTCACCGATATGCAGGGCCGTCTGGTGGGCAAGCGCATCCAGGGTGAGTACTTCCTCGAGGAGGTCGCCGACCAGGGCGTCGAGGGTTGCAACTACCTGCTGGCGCTCGACATGGAGATGGATCCCGTCCCGGGCTATGAGATGGCCAACTGGGAAAGGGGCTACGGCGACTTCGGAATTGCGCCGGACCTGGCGACGCTGCGCCGGATACCTTGGCTGGATTCCACCGCGCTAGTGCTGTGCGACGTGGTCACTCACGACGGGAAGCCGCTGGCCGAGTCGCCGCGCCAGGTTCTCATCGCCCAGTACGAACGCGCTCACGAGCTCGGCTACACCCCGATGATGAGCTCGGAGCTCGAGTTCTACCTGTACCGGCAGAGCTACGCCGAGGCGTGGGAGAAGGGCTATCGCGACCTGACCCCGACGATTCCCTACATCCTCGATTACCACGTGCTCGCCACCACCATGGACGAGCCCTTCATCCAGCAGCTCAGGCGGGGTATGCAGGGCGCGGGGATCCCGGTCGAGTTCTCCAAGGGCGAGGCGTGGTACGGGCAGCACGAGCTCAACGTCCGCTACGCCGACGCCGTGACGGCCGCCGACCGGCACACGATCTACAAGAACGGGGTCAAGGAGATCGCCCATCTGAATGGCATCTCGGCCAGCTTCATGGCCAAGCCGTCGGAGAAGGACATCGGCAGCTCGTGCCACATCCACATGAGCCTGGTGGACCGGGATTCGGGCGACAGCGCCTTCGTGGACGGCGAGCAGGAGACCGATGTCTTCCGTCACTACCTGGGTGGCCTGCGCAACCACGCCCGGGAGCTCGCGCTGTTCGTTGCGCCGAGCGTGAACTCGTACAAGCGCTACGCGGCCGAGAGCTGGGCGCCGACCTCGGTCTCCTGGGGACGCGACAACCGTACGTGCGGGTTCCGCGTCGTGGGCCACGGGCAGTCGCGCCGGGTCGAGTGTCGCATCCCGGGGGCGGACATGAATCCTTACCTGGGCTTTGCGGCGATGCTCGCCGCGGGCCTGGACGGGATCGAGACTGCTGCCGACCCGGGGCCGGAGTTGGTCGGCAACGCCTATGAGGCCGCCGGAGCGGAGGCGTTCCCCGCGTCGTTGCGCGAGGCGGTTGCAAATTGGGAGGCCAGCGAGTTCGCTCGACGCGCGTTCGGTGAACCGGTGTGGCGGCACTACCTGAACTACGGACGCACCGAGCAGCGTCTATTCGACCAGGTGGTCACCGACTACGAGCGTGCCCGCATGTTCGAGCGCGGTTGAGCGGCCCGACGCCGCTGACCGGTCGCCTTACCCGGGCAGCCGCTCCGCAGTCTCGGAGCGCCGAACGCTAGCCCGCCGGAGTGGGCGCCGGACCCACCGGAGGAGATCCGGGTTCGGGAGGCCGGGTCTGTGGAGGGGCGGGCTCCCCTGCACCCGGCCCGAGCTGGTCCTCGTCGATCGTGCGCACCGGCCCGGTGTATTTGTTCTTGGCCGAGATCAGCCACCAGATGCCGACGGCAACCCCGACCAGCAAGACGAGCGGCGAGTAGTTGACGTACTTGAATGCGAAGCCGTGGTTCCAGGGCACCCCGCCGGGCACGGTTGGAAGGTCGAGAGACAACACGACGACTACGACGAAGGCGATCGCCCCGATGTTGATCCACTTGTACCGCCGGCCCAGGGTCCACGGGCCGGGCTTGAAGTTGTCTCCCTGTCTGAGTCGCAGGTACACGGGAATGATGTAGGCGAGGTACAGCCCGATGGTGCAGATCGCGGTGATCGCGGTGTAGGCCACGGGGACGCCTTGCTTGGTGCCCCAGTACGCCGGGATGGTGATGATCAGCGATGCGGCCGACACACCGAGCACCGCGTACAGCGGCACTCGCTGCCGGTTTAGGCGCCGGAACAGCGACCAGCCGGGCATTCCCCGGTCGCGCGAGAACGCGTACCACGTGCGCGAGGCGCTGGTCAGGCCCGCCGCCCCGCAGAAGAGCTGACCTACGGTGGCGATCAGCAGCACCGCCTTCGCGGCTGCCGAAGTAAGGGCGGTCTCGATGACCGGGATCGAGCCGCCACCGGCCTTGTTGATCGCACCTACGTTGTTGGCGGCAAACACCAGGGCGAGCAGCACGGCCCAACCGGCCACTGCCGAGTAGAACACCGCCCGCCACACGCCACGGGCCGCCGCGATGGCGGCGCCGCGGGTCTCCTCAGCGGTGTGCGCGGACGCGTCGTAGCCGGTCTGGGTGTACATGGTCAGGAGGAAGCCGACCGGTATCACGTAGAACCAGAAGAAGGCGCCGCTGGTGGCCCCGCCGTGGAAGCCGTTGTTGTTGATCCGGTGGCCGAAGACGAAGCTGGCGCTCTGATGGTGGGAGGGCACGAAGACCAGCAGCGCAATGATCGCCAGCACGCCGAGCACGTGCCATCCCACCGAGATGTTGTTGAACAGCCCGAGGAGGCGGTCGGCAAAGATGTTCACGACTGTGTACAGCACCAGGATGATCAGGAAAAGGCCGAAGTCCTGGTGGAGGATGTGGGTGGGGTTGGTGTCGGCGAAGTTGACCCCGAGGACGTTCACCCCGTACAGGGCGAGCAGAGCTTGCAGGAAGAGCGCGGCCCCGTAACCCACGCCGGCGACGATGCCGATAAGGCCAATGATGTTGAACCAGCCCGTGAACCAGCTCCAGGCCTTGCCGCCGAGGCTGGCGGCCCACCAGTAGGGGCCGCCCGCGGTCGGGAAGGCCGAGGTCAGCTCGGACATCGAGACTGCCACCAGCAGGACGAACAGGCAAATCACGGGCCAGCCGATCGAGATCGCCGCCGGCCCGCCGGCGTTCCACGCGGCGAAGAAGTTCGTGAAGCACCCGGCGAGGACCGAGATGATCGTGAACGAGATCGCGAAGTTGGTGAAGCCGCTCCACGCCCGGGTCAGCTCCTGCTTGTAGCCCAGCTCGGCCAGCCGCGCCTCGTCGCGCTGGACTTCGTCTTCGACCGCCATTAGCCCTCCTTCTAGACGGCGCTGGTCCCGCTAATGGCGAGCCTACCTCGCCCGCCGGGCGTGAGTCAACCTCCGCGATCACGTCTGGGCGGCTTCTGCCAGACCCACCTCGACGGCGCCCGCGGAAGGGTCGACCGCACGCTCCCAGGCGGCCGACAGACCGGTCGAGCGGCCCGGTCCCAGGCGGGGGAGCCGTCTCCGCCAGAGTGTGCGTCCGTCCTGGCGCACCTCGACCAACGGCGCACGCAGGAACACGGTCGAGCGCAACGCGAAGCAACCCCGGGGGGGCGCGTCCGACCCCGGGCTGATGGCGTTGGGAGAGATCCACTGGAGCGGCGGGTGGCATGAGATCGGGACCCGGGGCCCAGGCCACGCGCTCGGCTCGGTCAGCCAGCCTGCCACTGAGGCCGCGGCGTGCCTGCCGCTGAGGGCGGCGACGTCGGCCGGCTCGGCACCTTGCAGCAGGTTTCCGGCGGCGAAGACTCCCGCGCGATTGGTGCGCAATCCGGTGTCCACGCGAGGGCCGCGCGTGGCGGGGTCGAGATCGAGGCCGGTCAGGACGGCCAGCTCGTGGTCGGGAATCCAGTCCGCGGTGAACACAACGGCATTGCACGGCACCCGGCGTGTCGCGGCCGAGTCGAGGTCGAGGACCTCGACCTCTTCCACGCGGTGGCGGCCGTAGATTCCGGTTAAAGCGGTGCGTGTCCACAGCGGCGTGCGATACCGCAGACGGGCCCCGAGGCGCACCACCCCGAGCGACTGATGGCGGGGCAGCTCGGTGACCATGGCGATCACCCTCGCGCCGGCCCGGCTCAGCGTCAACAGGGCGGAGAAGCTGACGTGCTCGGCCCCAACCACGAGGACGCGGCCCTCGATTCGTTGGCCGTGGAGCTCGACCAGCTGCTGGAGCGTTCCCGTCGTCATCACCCCCTGCGGCCGCGAGCCCGGTACCAGGCGTGCGGCGCGGGGTCGCTCCCGGCATCCCGTAGCCAGCACCACGGCCGCCGGGACGAGCGCTTCCCGGCCCTCCGGGCTGGTCACCTCGAGCGCGCCGTCCGCCGACCACCCCGTGACCATGGCTTCCTCGCGGAGTCGGGCCCCAGCCCGTCGTGCGGCCTCGACGTAGCGCCGCGCATAGCGCGGGCCGGACATCACCCGGCGCAGGTCGCGCACCCCGAAGCCCTGGTGGGCCGAGTGGCGCGGGATGCCACCGGCCTGGGACTCGCGCTCGAGCACCAGGATGTCGCTGACGCGGCGGCGCCGCAGCTCGATGGCGCACGCCAGCCCCGCCGGACCCGCGCCGATCACGACGACGGGATGGTCGCCCACGGTCACGGCGCCGGAGCGCCGCCGGCGAGCAGCGCAGCCACGTGGGCGCCGCAGTAGAAGCCTTGGCAGCGCCCCATGAGCACTCGGGTCCTGCGGCGCAGGCCGTCCAGGTCGGCGGGCGGGATCGGCCCCGCCAGGGCGTCGAGGATCTCGCCCCGCGTGACCCGCTCGCAGAAGCAGACGATGCGCCCGTAGTCTGGGTTCTCGGCTATCCGCTCCCTCTGGGCGTACGGACGCGGCGAGCGCTCGCCGAGATTAGGCATTCGCACCGCGGGCGGGTGATCGGTGGGTCGCAGGGGCAGCCCAGCCGCGCCTAGCTCTTCCCGCACGTACTCGGCAATCCCCATCGAAGCCGATAGCCCGGTGGAGCGGATCCCGCCCACGCAGGCATACCCCTCCGGGGCGTGGATCGCGAGCTGGTAGTCGGCGTGCTCGGTGGCGGCGCGCAGACCCCCGTACACGGCCGTTACCTCGTGATCGAGGAGCTCGGGCATGATGCGCTTGCCCTCGGAGCGGAGGTAGGCAAGGCCAGCGGAGGTCGATGAGGTGTCGTCCTTGTCACCGATGTCCTGCGCGGTGGGGCCGAGGAGCACGTTGCCGAACACCGTTGGCGCCACCAGCACACCCTTCGTCGTCGCCGTCGGTACCGCGAGCAGGATGTGGTCCAGGAGCGGCCGCGCCAGCTTGTCGAACACCAGCAGCTCTCCGCGGCGGGGAGTCACCCTGAACCGGTCATGGCCCAGCATCCTGTCCACCTCGTCGCTGTGCAGGCCGGCCGCGTTGACGAGGAAGCGAGATGTGACCGATCCGCCCGGCGACCGGACGCGGAAACCACCCTCGGCCAAGCGTTCGACCCCGGTTACCGGCGTGGCCAGCCGCAGCTCGCAGCCACCCGCAATCGCCTCGGTGGCGAAGGCGAGCGGAGTGGTGAAGGGGCACAGGATGCCCTCGTCCGGCACCTCCAACGCGCCGCGAGCGCCCGCGGCCAGGCGCGGCTCGCGCCGGTAGAGCTCGTCCACCTCAACTCCTCGAATCGCCGTGTAGCCATTGGCGTGCGCGCGATCGACGATCCCCGGCAGCGCCGCCCGCTGCTCGTCGTTCCAGGCGACCAGCAGCGCCCCGGTGCATTCGAGCGGAATGCCGGCTCGCGAGGCGTAGTCGCTGAGCAGCTGGTGTCCGCGCCGGAGCAGCCGCGACTCGATGGTTCCGGGTTTCGCGTCAAATCCCGTATGTAGAAGAGCCGTATTCGCCTTGCTCGTGCCCGCGCCCACGTCGGCCCCGGCGTCCACCATCGTGCAACGCAGCTCGAAGCGACAGAGCTCGCGGGCGATCGCCGCCCCAACCACTCCTGCGCCGATGATGACGACATCCCGCTCGAGCGACCCTGCACTCATCGATCCACCTGCGCCAGCTCGGCCAGCGCGAGTGCCGCCCCCTCCCCGCGCGCGAGGCGCTGCTGCGCCTCGTCG
>DASZHF010000017.1:0-2297 GCA_035938095.1 Solirubrobacteraceae bacterium | reverse complement strand
GCCGACGCCCTCCCGGGCCGGGAAACCGAGATGCCGCTGGCCGGCAACCACGCAGTTTTGGGGACACCGCTACGACCTCCGTTCCCGGAGCAGATGCAGCAGGCCGTCGTGGGGATGGGCTGCTTCTGGGGAGCCGAGCGGGTGTTCTGGCAGGCGCCCGGCGTATACACCACAGCCGTGGGCTATGCCGGGGGATTCACCCCGAACCCCACCTACGAGGAGGTGTGCAGCGGGCGCACCGGCCATACCGAGGCGGTGCTCGTCGTGTTCGACCCGGCCAAGTCCTCGTACGAGAACATCCTCCGGCTGTTCTGGGAGAACCACGACCCCACCCAGGGCATGCGCCAGGGCAACGACGCCGGCACCCAGTACCGCTCGGCCATCTACTGGTTCGGCGAGGCACAACACGGCCTGGCCGAGTCGACCCGCGACATGTACGCCGAGCGGCTCCGCGAGCAGGGCTACGGGCCGATCACCACGGAGATCGCGCCCGCCGGCCCGTTCTACTACGCCGAGGAGTACCACCAGCAGTACCTGCACAAGAACCCGGGGGGGTACTGCGGCCTGGGCGGCACCGGCGTGAGCTGTCCGGTGGGAGTCGGCGCGACGTAGCGGAGCCGTCCTCGGCACGCTGTGCGCTTACCGCTGGGCGGCGCGACGTGCAGCTTCGTGCGCGAGCGTGTCAGGACGACATCCGCGCCCAGCATCCTTCCCGTTACGGTTCCGGGCGCCGTTCAGCTTGTGGGGGGCGGTGGTAAGCCGAGCTGGCGCCGGATCGTCCTGACCGCCTGCTCGACCGGCCGGTTGGCGGCGTCCAGCTGCCGCTCGTAGGCGTTAAGCTGACGCAAGGACGTAGACGCCGCGGCGGCGGTTGTGAGGCTCGCCCGGGCCTGGTTGACTCGATAGAGATCGTGCGCGACCCGCTCTGTGTCGGACGGGAACACGATTCGTCGCAGGCGGCGGTCGAACAACCGCTCCGTCGCCGCGGCGTCACGGAGGTCGGCCTTCGCGCGGACGAGGTCGTTGCGGTCGCGCCCCTCCAGCGGGTCAAAGTCCGCATTCAGCCGGCGGTTTCCGGCTGCTGCGATCACCAGATACCGAGCCCGGAGAGCCCGCCGAGCCGAGCCGATCGCGAGCCCGCCGTTCGCTGCGGTCAGAGACGCGGATTCGTGCGCCGATGCGCCAGGCCGATCACCCGCGCAGCCCGCCCCAAGGAGTGAGGTACAAGCTAGCGCGGCGACCGCGCCCCGCCGGGCCTGGCCAGGTCCCGCCATGACCGCATCGTACGGCGGCTCAATACGCGTAGCCGCCACCGCTGGAGGCCGGGGGCGAGCCGCCACCGCTGGAGGCCGGGGGCGGGGTTGGCTTCGCGGGTGTGCTGCTCGCCGCGGCGCCGGTTGTCACGGCCGTCCAGGTGCCGACGTCCTTGATCCCCTGTCCTTTCGCATCTCCGGCCTTCTGGTCTTGGGCGAAGGTGTAGAGCGGGGTGCCCTTGTAGGTGACCTGCATCGTCCCGTCCGGTCGCTTGACCGTCCCAAGCGACCCGACGCTCCCCGTGGGCGCAGAGCCGCTGGGCGCGGTCAAGGGATGCCAGGTCTGCACGCAGGCTGCGGTCGTACAGATGAACTTCCCGTTCTGCTCGCCGGAGAGGTGGTACAGCGTCAAACCTTGCGCGTTGACGAGGACCGTCGCGCCAAGTGTCGAGTTAGACGCAGTCTTCACCACAGGCGCCGACGTGCTACTGCCCGCCTGCGACGAAGTGGGCGCGCTTGCAGCCGCGGCACCGATCGACTTGCTGCTCGAGCTGCTCCCACACGCAGCGATCAACAACGCCACCACGAGCAACGGGAATATGACCTTCACGATCTGACGCATGCTGCGCTCCTTTCGGGGACTGCGTCGACGCCGCGCCCATTCTGGACGGCTACCGCCAAGGACGCCGCCGCAGCGCAAAACCTTCCGGGTGTCTCGCGCGGGCCTGCGCGGAACGCGGGTGTCAACCGAGGAGGAACTTCTCGATCGCCCCTAGCGTTCTCTCGGGCTCCTCGATGAAAAAGAGATGGCCGGCGCCGGCGATTGTCTCCAGCTGCGCGCCCGGGATGTGATGGCGAAGCGTCTCACTGTTCTCCGCCGGAATCACAGCGTCCTGCGCGCCTGTGATGACGAGAGTCCGTTGCTCGATCGAGCCGAGTCGCTCGAGTGCATCGTGCGCGACCACCGCTGCGATCTGGCCGCGGTAGCCGTGATCGGGCTGCGCGTCGCGGCTCTTCTGGTCGATGAACGCGGCCAGCAATTGA
>DASZHF010000016.1:0-4284 GCA_035938095.1 Solirubrobacteraceae bacterium | reverse complement strand
CCGGTGTCCGACAGGGCCTCGAGCACGTCGATCAGCCGGCAGCGAGCTCCGTTGAGCCGGTATTCGCCCTCTCCGGCCCGGTCGAGCCGCCGGCTGATGGAGATCTCGCTGAACGGCAGGTCGATGCTCCCGTCGCCGTTGTCGAGCACGATCTCGACCTCGGCCGCCGAGCGACCCGGAACGCCCTTGCCGCCGGCGAAGATCACGTCCTGCATGGACTGGCCCCGGACGGCGAGCGGTGACTGCTCGCCCAGGGCCCACAGGACGGCGTCGGTCACGTTGGACTTCCCCGAGCCGTTGGGTCCGACCACGACGCTGACGCCGGGGCCGAACTCGAGCCGGGTCCGGTCCGGGAAGGACTTGAAGCCCTTCAGCGTGATCGCCTTCAGATGCATGGCCTCACTCCGCCATCTCCTCGAGGGCGTGGCGGGCGGCCTCCTGCTCGGCGTGCTTCTTGCTGCGCCCGCTGCCCCGCCCGATGGACAGCTCGTTGACCGAGGCGACGACCTCGAAGGTGCGGTCGTGGGGCGGGCCGATCTCGCCCGTGACCTCGTAGTCGACGACCTCGCCCCGGCGGGCCAGGCGCTCCTGGAGCGCGGACTTGAAATCGACCGGATGCTCGAGCGCGCTCTCGATCTCGGGTTCGAAGGCCTCCACCGCGGCGCCGGCCGTGCGCTCGTACCCGCTGTGCAGGTAGCACGCGCCGATCACCGCCTCGACGACCGAAGCCAGGACGCGCTCGGTCTGGAGCATCGCCGCCGCGCTGTCGGTCAGGTCGGTGGGAGCGGCCTCGCTGAGCCGGCGCGGCACCTCCAGCCGCTCGGCCACAGCCGCGCACGACGGTCCGGAGACCGCCTGGGCCCGGATCTTGGTCAGCCGGCCGGCGCCGAAGCGCTCGGCCTCCAGGCGCGGATACAGGTAGGCGGTTACGGCCAGGGCCAGCACGCTGTCCCCGAGGAAGGCCAGGCGCGTGTAGGAGTCGCTGCGCCGCTCCGTCCAGGAGGCGTGCGCGAATACCTGCCGGTGAAGGTTCTGCGGCAGCTCGTCGAGCAGTGCGATGAGGAGCTTCAGGGGGCAGGAGGCTAGCTGGCCACGGCTCGGGAGAGAACGAAGTCGACGGCCTGGCCGACCGTGAGGATGCGGGCCGCGTCCTCGTCGGAGATCCGCACGCCGTAGGAGTCCTCGAGCTCCTGGACCAGGGTGTACAGATCCAGCGAGTCGGCCTCGAGGTCCTCCTTGAAGCGGGTGGTCTCATCGATGCGCGCGGCGTCGACGTCGAGCTCGTCGCTCAGGTGCGCCTGGACGAGGACGAACACCTCCTCTCGGGTCATCGGCTGCTCACGAAGTGGCTGGCCGGTGAGAGGTGTGGCTGTGATTGCACGGACCCCGAACGGTAGCCGGCGTCATTACCTTCGAACGCTAGCCGGAGACCCGGACGCGGGCGGTGCGGCGCCAGGCGGAACTCGCGGACCGGAAGCGGGCGGTGCGGCGCCAGGCGGAACTCGCGGACCGGACGCGGCGCCCTGGACGGCTCCCGGAGCGGTTGCCGGTCCGCGGACCGCCGCCTCCGTTGCCGGGGGCGGGCGCAGCGCTCCCGCTGCCTCGAGCGCCGCGTGGGTCCGCCCCACCACGTCCTCGCGCGCCCCGAGCGCGGCCCGCTCGATCGCGCGCGCGAATCCCACCCGCGTGAAGCGACCGTGGGGGACCACGCCGAGGCGCCGCAGGCCGAGCAGGTAGGCGCCACCCTGCTCCTCGGGATCGATCTGGTCGCGAAACCGTTGCAGGCCGGCGCGGAGGAGCAGCCCGCCTGCCCGCGTGCGCGGCGACGCGTAGGCGATGTCACGGATCGCTCCCAGGATCGTCTGGGAGACGCCCTCGATCAGCTTGAGCGCGACGTTGCCGGTGAAGCCATCGGTGACCACCACGTCCGCGATTCCCGCGGTCACGCCGTCCCCCTCGACGTTCCCGACAAAGGTCAGGGCATCCGACCGGGCCGCGCGCTCGGTGAGGGTGGCGTGCGCCTCGAGCACCAGCTCGCTCCCTCGAACAACCTCGTGGCCGTTGGACAGCAGGCCCACACGCGGCGATTCGATGCCCAGGACGGTGCGCGCGAGGGCGGCGCCCATGAACGCGAACTGGACGAGGTGCTCGGGGCGAACCTCGACGTTGGCGCCCACGTCGAGCAGCGTCACCGGGTGCCGGGGCACGGGCAGCGGCAGCGCGAGCGCGGGCCGGTAGATGCCGCTGGCCCGCTTGACGTTGAACAGGCCGGCGGCGAGCGCCGTTCCCGTGGATCCGCCCGAGACCAGCGCGTCGGCCCGACCCTCGGCCACCGCGCGCGCGGCCAGCACGATCGAGGCCTCGGGGTGGGCGCGAACCGCGCGCACGGGGTCGGGTTCCTTGGCGATCGACAGGGGTGCGTCGACGATCTCGATCATCCCGGCGCCGGGAACGGTGGCGACGGCGGCCGGGGTGCCGGGCTCCGCGGACGGCTCGGGCTCGGCTCCGGCCCTGATCCGCGGGCGCCTGACCCCGATGTGCCTGACCCCAGCGGTCCCCCCTCCCCCGGCCTCGCCCGGTGAGGGCTCCTGCGTCAGGCCGGCCTCGAGCTCCTCGCGGGGCCCGAAGAGCAGCACCCGCAGCCCCTCGCGAGCGACGAGCGCGGCCCCGGCCGCGACCTCGCCGGGTCCGAGGTCGGCGCCGTTGGCGTCGACCGCGACGGTGACCGTGGCCGGGCGCGGAGCCCGGTCGCGCTGCGATCGGGCGCGCGGGGCCCGGTTGCGCAGGGATCGGGCGCGCGGGGCGCGCTCGCGCAGGGACCTGCCACGCGGGGCACGGTCGCGCTGCGATCCGCCCCCCGCGGCTGCTCTGGGCAAGAAGCTATCCCTCGTCGTGGGTGTGGCCGTCCGAGCCGGGCGCGACGACCTCGCGGCCGGCGTAGGTGCCGCAGACCGGACAGACCCGGTGCGGGCGCCGGGGGCTGTGGCAGTGAGGGCACGAGTTGAGCGCCGGTGGGTCGATCCGGTGCTGGGAGCGGCGCTTGTTCGTGCGGCTGTGGGACTGCTTTTGCTTGGGGACGGCCATGGGCGCAGCAAGGCTACCAAGGCCCCCCGCCCACCCCTGCATGGCAAGGATCGCACGGGGCCGCTCCCCTACCGCCGCCGAAAGGCGGCGATCAACCGAACTTGATTTCCGACAGCTTGGCGAGGCGCGGGTCGGGTGCGGAGGGATGGTGGTGCTCGGGTCCGGCCTCGTTGAGGTTGGCGCCGCAGACCGCGCACAGCCCAGCGCAGTCGGGCCGGCACACGATCTGGGCCGGCAGCGCGAGGGCCAGCGCGTCGCGGGCCCAGCCGTGCACGTCGAGGGTCTCGTCGTTCACGTACGGGCTGTCGAGCTCCTCGCCGCCGCCCGGCTGATCCACCTCGCGCGCGTCCACCGCCAAGGTCGGGTGGGCACGTTCGAGGCAGCGCATGCAGGGGCCCTCCAGCCGGGTCTCGAAGCGCAGCCGCAACGAGTACCCCTGGCCGGTCAGGCGGGAGATCTCGAGCACCAGGGGCAGCTGCTCGGGGGCCGCCGTGTAGCGCTCTCCCCCGAAGGAGAACGCGTCGATCCGCACGTCGAGCTCCAGGCGCCGCCCCTCGCCCGCGGTCAGGGCCAGCCGGCCCAGGTCGAAGTCGTCAGTCAGGGCCACTATCGGCGAGGGTAGCGCGCCGCCGCGGCGATGCGTGATCATGGTCGGGTGCGGGCGATGACGCTCGAGAAGGTCGGCTCGCCGCTGGTCGCGGCCGAGCTCCCCGACCCCAGTCCCGGCCCCGGCCAGCTGCTGCTGAAGGTCCACGCCTGCGCCGTGTGCCGGACCGATCTGCACATCGTCGACGGCGAGGTGAAGGCGCCCCGGCTGCCGCTGGTCCCCGGGCACCAGATCGTGGCCACCGTGATCGAGGTGGCGCCGGGGGCGGGGACCGCGGTCGGCGCGCGCGTCGGCGTGCCGTGGCTGAGCTGGGCCGACGGGACATGCCGCTACTGCCTCTCCGGGCGCGAGAACCTCTGCGAGCACGGGCGCTTCACCGGGCTTGACATCGATGGCGGCTACGCGGAGCTGACCGTGGCCGAGGCCGCGTTCTGCCACCCCCTGCCCGCGGGTTATTCCGACGTGGAGGTGGCGCCGCTGCTGTGCGGGGGATTGATCGGTTACCGGGCGCTTCGGCGGGCGGGAGACGCGGAGCGCCTGGGGTTGTACGGGTTCGGCGCGTCGGCGCACCTGATCGCCCAGGTCGCGCTGTA
>DASZHF010000015.1:0-14705 GCA_035938095.1 Solirubrobacteraceae bacterium | reverse complement strand
CCATGCCCTCCAGGCCCGCACACCCGCTGGGCGGCCGCCAGCTCCCCAGCACCGACGGGCCGGACGTCAGGGCCCAACCCCCCAACCCGGCCCAGCCCGACGGCGCCGCCGAACCTGTGAGCACCGCCCAGCCCGACAGCGCCGGCCAACCCGTGCGCCACGCGCACCCCGACGGCCCGGTCGAGCCGTCGGGTTCCTCGGGCTCGGCCCTCGATGTCGATCGAGTGCTGGTGGAGCGCCGGGGCGAGGAGTTCGTGCTCAACGATCGGCACCTGAACCCCCAGTTCGGCCGCGTCCTGCACACGATCGGCTTTGATCGCTCGTGGGTTTCGGGCGACGGCGCCTACCTGATCGACTCCAAGGGCAACCGTTACCTGGACCTGCTCGGCGGCTACGGGGTGTTCGCGGTCGGGCGCAACAACGCGCGGGTGCGTGAACAGCTCAAGGCGCTCCTCGATGCGCACACCGCCAATCTGCCCCAGATGGGCGTCTCGCTGCTGGTAGGGGTACTGGCCGAGCAGCTGCTGGCTCGCGCGCCGGGTTCGCTGGGAGCCGTGGTCATGGCCAACTCGGGGACCGAGGCGGTCGAGGCCGCGATCAAGCTGGCTCGCATGGCGACCGGTCGGTCGCGCGTCCTCTACTGTCACGGCGCCTTTCACGGCCTGACCCTGGGGGCGCTGTCGGTCAACGGCAACGAGGAGTTCCGCGAACGCTCCGGTCCACTCTTGCCGGGCTGCGACGCGGTGCCCTTCGGCGATCTCGACGCTCTGCGCAACGAGCTCGCTCGCGGCGACGTGGCCGCGTTCCTGGTCGAACCGGTCCAGGGCAAGGGCGTCAACATCCCGGCGCCCGAGTACCTCCCCGAGGCCCAGGAATGCTGTCGGTCCCACGGGGCGCTGTTCGTGGTGGACGAGGTCCAGACCGGGCTCGGGCGCACGGGGCGCTTCCTGGCGCTCGAGCACTGGTCGCTCGAGCCGGACATGGTCACCGTCGCCAAGGCCCTGTCGGGCGGTTATGTGCCAGTCGGCGCCACGCTCACCAGCCGGAGGGTGTTCGAGCGCGTCTTCGACACGATGGAGCGCGCCGTCGTCCATGGCTCGACCTTCGGCAACAACGACCTGGCCGCGGCCGCAGGCCTGGCCACGCTGGCCGAGATCGACGCCGCGGGCCTGGTCGAGCGCTCGAGGCGCCTGGGCGAGCGCCTGCTCGAGCTCACCCGCCCGCTGGTGGATCGCCATGAGGTGGTGAGAGAAGTGAGGGGGCTCGGGTTGTTATGGGCGATCGAGTTCGGGCCGCCGAGTGGCCCCGTCGCCCGCCGCGTCTGGAGCGCGGTGGAGGAGCGCCAACCGGGGCTCTTCTCGCAGCTCGTTGCCCTGCCCCTGTTTCACGAGCACCGGATCCTGACCCAGGTCGCCGGTCACCATCTGAACGTGATCAAGGCGATCCCGCCGCTGGTCCTCGACGACCAGGACCTCGTGCAGTTCGCGGCCGCGCTCGACGCCGTGCTCGAGCGCGCCGCTCGGCTTCCGTCCGCGATGACCCGGATGGGCGTGGGGATGGCACGCCGGGCCGTGCTCTGACCCGGGGCCGGCCCCCAAGCTCAGTCGGAAGGTTCCGAGCGGGGCCGGGGTGGAAGTTGGAGTAGACCTGCGCCCGGGTAGCGCGCCTCGAGCACTGACACCAGACTGCGCCCGTTGGACCTCGCGGCCGCGCCGCGACCCTTGGCCTCCTGGGACAGGAAGGTGGGCACCGCGATCGCCGCCAGGATCCCGACGACGTAGAGAACGATGAGCAGTTCGATGAGGCTGAAGCCCTGCTCGCTGGAGGCACGGGGTCGCGGGATGGTCACGACCCTGTGACAGCTGAAGACAGTCAGCGTTACGCCGGCTCGTCACACCACCGAGCACGATGCGGCCCGGCCCGCGGGGCTATGGACCGCATGTAGACTCGCCCGCCTCACCAGACGGGCGACGACAGGCGTGCGCGGCGACTCCCTCACGGGCCCGTACCGACCCTCCTGGCGGCCGAGAGTTCTGTGGCTGCTGGGCGTCGGGAGCGTTGTGCTGCTGGGCGTCCTGGTCGCGCTGGACGACAACCTCGCCGGGCATGGCGCGCATGGGTTGCTCGATCTCGGGCTGGCGGGAAGCCGCGAGGAAGCCCGGGAGATCCTGTGCGACTGGGGGCCCGGCGGGCGGGGCACGGCGCGCTGGGAGCTGTGGCTGGCATTCCCCTATAGCGCCGCCTACGGAAGCTTCTGGGCCCTTTCGGCGCTGGCGATCCGCGACCTCGCCCGCCGGCGCCACTTTCATCTGCTGGCCGCGGCGGGCAACCTGGCCGCCCGGCTCGCCGCGATCGCGGCGCTGCTCAATGTGGCGCAGATCGCCGCCCTGCTGCTGGTACTGGGTGGTCATGGCGGCCGGCTCGGTCCGGAGATCGCGGCGATCTGCCTGCGGGCGGGGCTGGCCGCGATCGGGGTGGCGATCCTGTACGTGCTCGCCGTCTTGGTTCGTCTCGCGTATCGAAGCGAGCCGATCGCCACGGCTGTCGGGCTGGGGACCGTGGGGGCCGTTTGGGTGGCGCTGATCGTCATCGCCCTCGTGGCCGGTGGCGAGACCGCGCCGGCGAGCGCCCGCACGGGCGAGATCCTGCATCTCCCCGGCGGCGATCTGCACGTCAGCGACGTCGGACCTCGTCGTTCGTCGGCGCTCGTGCTCATCCACGGCTACGCGGTGTCGATGGCCTGGTGGGAGCCGGTGGCGAGCATCGTCGATCGCAGCCGCCGCGTCATCCGGGTCGACCTGCTCGGGTTCGGCGGTTCTCAGAAGCCCAGCGCGGGGTACGGCATGCAGAACCAAGCGCGTCTCGTACTCGCAGCTCTGCGCCAGCTCGGTGTGCTTACCGCGGTCGTGGCGGGTCACTCGATGGGCGGCGAGGTGGCGGTCGCCATGGCTGCGCAGGACCGGGCGGTCGTTCGCGGCGTTGCGGTGCTCGACACGCCACCCAACGCGAGCTTCGAGAACGCATCGCTTGTTGACCGGATGGAGTTTGCGTCTCCACTGGGCCCTGCCCTGTTCCAACTGGCTCCCGACTCGGCGTTGCGAAGCAAGCTCCAGGCGGGGGTCGCTCCGGGCATCAAGATTCCCGAGCAGTTCGTGCACGACCTACGACGCGCGACCTGGACCGCGCTGACCAGTTCCGCCGCTTCGAGCCGCGAGTACCTTGAAGAGCGTCCCCTCGACCAGCGCATGGCGCCCACCCACCGGCCGCTGCTCGTGATCTTCGGGCTGCGAGACGGCCTGGTGGCCCCTGCGGCCGCGGGAGCCTGGAAGGTGCCCGGCGAGCAGGTGGTGCGCCTGCCCGGCGTCGGGCACAGTCCCGAGTTCGAGCGCCCACAACGGACGGCGAGCCTGCTCGCAGACTTCGCGCGCTCGACGCTTGGGGCCTAGGCTCGGTCGCGCCCTCTTTGGTCGCGCCCTCTTCGGGAGGCCAACGCGCCACTTGCTCGAACCTAGTGGGGCGCGAACTGATACTGGATGTCTTGACCGGCAGTGAAGGTGTAGTCGAACGTGAACTGAATGTTCGATGTCCCGGGCTGGTCGAGTTCGACACCTGTGGTCGGGAAGGACATGACGGCTGGGTTAAACGCAAAGTAAACGCTGTTGTTGGTGCCACCGTTGTAGTTGGTGACCATGCAAGTGCCGCCGGGAGGGTTGTCGCAGTTGGTGAAATGGACATTCATCCCCGCCCACAGGGCCGCGCCCTTGAAGGCGCGATTACACGAGCCATAGATGCCCACTCGCATCATGTCTCCCTGCCAGTTGAGCATTCCGCTCGCGTTGCAGGTCGGCTGGGCTTGGGTTGAGGATCCGCCGACAGCCCAATTTAGGTAATAGCCATCCTGCTGGGTTGCTTTGCCGCAGGCAAGATTGGCGGCGGATTGCACAACCTGGGCTGGGGTGGGCGTGCCGGGGACGAAGAACCCCATCGGGCCGAACAGGAGAACGGGGTTGATGTAGAAGGTCCCCGGGTTCGCGATCGCCGGGATGCAGATCGCCTGAGAGGCCGTTCCGTGGGCAGACGCGGCCCCCACAAGGTTCGGCTGCTGGAGCTCCTTTACCCCGCTGAGCTTCACGTGGGGGTCGCTGTCGCTTATTCCGAACGCATCCCCGGTGTTTGGCACTCCCGCGGCATAAGCGGTGGTGGCGCTCGTCTTTCGGTTGATCTCGGTGACTAGCAGAACCCCTTTTACGCGGCGTGACGTCCCTTTGGCCTGCTTCACGCCGCCGACCACGACTATCGACGATGGTAGGGCAGCGGTGCTGCTGGGAACCACCTGTAAATGGAGGGGATGAGGAAGCGAGTGGCCCGGTTTTGCGCGGACCTTGAACGTGACCGTCGTGAGCGTCAGATCACCGGCATTCGGACGCTGGATTCTAAAAGTCGCCTGCTTGCTGGCGACCGCAGAGAGCGGAGCAGACATGACGCCGACCACGCCGAGCACGGCTCCCAGAAGGGCGGCGCGTAAGCCGGACTGCGGGCGGATGCCGATCCGTGCCTTCATGGCCGAACGCTCCGACCGTATCCGGGTGGGCGAGCGGTGTCAAGGTCAGGCAGGCGCGACGAAGACGCGGGCGAGTGAACACGCAGGCGCGCCAGCTACCAGCGCTCGCTCGCGCAGCCATTGACGGCGGCGGGTAGATATGTTCGAGAGCGTGCCCGTCGAGGTTCGCCCTGTCTCCTCCCGGCGGGACCTCAGCGCCTTCATCAGGCTGCCCTTCGCGCTGTACGACGGCGAGCCTAGGTGGGTGCCCCCGCTGATCTTCGAGCGACGGCGCTTTCTGGACCGCTCGCGCAACCCGTTCTTCGAGCACGGCGAGGCTGAGTACTTCCTCGCGCGCCGCGACGGACGCGCGGTCGGTCGCATAACCGCCCAGGTGGACCACGCGCTCAACGAGTTCCAGGGCGAGAACTGCGGCCTGTTCGGGTTCTTCGAGTCCGAAGGTGACGGTGAGGTGGCCACGGCGCTGCTGGGTGCGGCCGAGACCTGGCTGCGAGAGCGGGGCTGCGAGCGCGTCGTTGGGCCCATGGACTTCAGCTTGCGCGCCGGGTGCGGCCTCCTGGTTGACGGCTTCGACCGCGATCCCGTCGTTCTCGCCAACTGGACCCATCCGTACTACCAGCAGCTGCTCGAGAGCGCGGGCTACACGAAGGCGGTCGACATGCTGATGTGGGAGTTGCACGTCTCCGATCGTGGACCCATACATCCGGCGACCCGGCTGCCGGCGCGAGACGAGGCCACCGCGCATACGACCGGCGAGACGGCTCCGCAGGCGCGGCGCGAGGCTGGGCCCGATATCACCGTCCGGCACATGCGCAAGCGCGCTCTACGGAGCGAGCTCGAGCGCTTCCGCGAGGTGTACAACGCCGCTTGGACGCGCAATTGGGGCTTCGTACCTCTGGGTGAAGCGGAAGTTCGCCACTACGCCAAGGTGCTGCGCCCCGTGCTGGACGAGGACTGGGCCTGGGTGGCGGAAACCAACCAGGGAGAAGCCGTCGGCGTGGCGCTGGCAATGCTGGACTACAACCAGGTCCTCAAACGTATGGGGGGGCGTCTGCTCCCGTTCGGGTGGTTGAAGCTTCTCCTGGGGCGGCGGCGGATCGATCGCATCCGTGTGTTTGCGCTCGGGGTCAAGCCCGACTACCAACACGCCGGGATCGCATCGAGGTTTTACAAGGAGCTCTTCGAGACGGCCCTGCGCCGGCGCATCACGCGGTGGGAGATGGGTTGGATCCTCGAGGTCAACGAGTCTATGAGTCGCTTCGTCGACGGGGCGGGCGGGAGGGTCGGGAGCCGTTACCGGCTCTACCAGAGGACCCTCTAGAGCCGGCGAAATCGCCGCCTTGACACCCCCCCACGCCTGGACTAGGCTGACGGCGAATCTGGGAGGAACAACAATGCTAGAGCGCGTCGTCTGCTCGGTAGCAGCGAGTTCCGGCTTCATCGCTGCATTGCTGCTGCTCAGCGGGTGCTGAGGATGAGCTGACATGGCTGGTGGGCGCAGAACCTTCGGTTCTGGTGTGCGCACGCGCCGCGTCGGCCTCGCAGTCACGCTTGTTCTAGCTTGCCTGGCAGGCATCTTCGGGGTGCTTGTCGCCAGTGGCGCAGCGTTCCGTTCGGGTCGCACGCTTCAGAACGCACACGGGACGCACGCCGTCACTGCCGGCGTAACCGGGTCTGTGGCCAAGAAGCGCTGCAAGAGGCACAAGCACAGCCGTAAGTGCAAGAAGAAGAAGACACCGTCGCCGACGGCGACGATGGTGTCGTTCACGGCCACCTTGACGAACGCCACGACGACTTCGCAAGGGACATCGACCGCAAATGGAGTCAACGGACGGAAGGTTTCGGCCACGTTCCACGCGACGTTCAACCCGGCGGTCGCGCCGGCCAGCGTCAACGGTGCCGTCCTGACCGACGGGACCTTCAAGGCCACCTACAACGCGACGTACGGACAGACAGCGGGAACCGAGACCGCCACGGGCGTGGCTCTGTTGACCTTCAACGATGCGACCACGGGCACCCTGTGTCTGAGCTTCACGATGAACGTCACCAACTACAGCACCGCCACGGGCACCGTCCAGAGCATGGGTGGCACCGGTAAGGCGGCGCAGCTCAGCGTGCAGGGAAACGTGACGGGCTCCGCCAAACCGGATGGCACGGGCAGCGCGAGCGGGACCGCGACCGTCAAGGTGGTCTCGGCGGCAGCGCCCACTGCGTGCGCGGGGCTGTGACACCACGCCGGAGACGTCTGCGCTAGGACGTCTCGGCCGGTTCGTGCAGGCCCGCCCGCGGCGGATCGTCGCCGTGAGCGTGGTCGTCGCGGTGACGGGTGCGGTTCTGGGTGGACCGCTCGCCGGCCTGCTGACCTCGTCGAGCGCAGACTTCGAGGACGCCAGCTCGCAGACCTCGGTGGCCAAGCGCCGGATCGAGCGCGCCACTGGGCTTCAGATCGATCGCAGCATCGTGGCGCTCGTGAATGCGCGAGAACCGATCGACCGTCCGGCGGCGCAAGCAGAGGTGGTGCGAGTCGTTGACCTGATGACCGGTGAGCGCACCATCGGAGCCGTCGAGAGTTACTACGGATCTCTGTTCGGCTTCCATCAGCCGAGCTTGGTATCGCGCGACCGCCGCAGCACCTCTGTGGTGGGTTTCTTCCGCAGGACTTTGCACGGGCGGGTGAACGCCGGCCTACGCCGTTTGGAAAGCCGTCTCGCGCACGAGCCCGGTGTCACCGTGGGTGGGGTCGGAGTTGCCTTCTCGCAGCTTTCTGCGATTGTGACGGACGATCTGACGCGCGGCGAGCTGATCGCGCTGCCTCTGCTGTTCGCTCTCTCCCTGTGGATCTTCCGCGGTCTCGTCGCGGCGCTGCTGCCGACGCTCGCCGGCTTGCTGGCCATCACGGGCACCCTGCTGGGCCTGCGCACAATAGTGGCGCTGACACCAATCTCCATCTCTGCTCTGACCATCACCACCGCCCTCGCGGTTGGTTTGTCGATCGACTACACGCTGCTGATCGTCTCGCGTTACCGCGAGGAGCTCGCGCGCGGCGATCCAGCGGATGCCCTGCGCGCGACTTTGGTCAGCGCGGGGCGAACGGTCGTTTTCAGCTCGCTGACGATCGCGGCCGCGCTCGCGTCGCTGCTGGTATTTCCCCAGCGATTCGTCTACTCGGTTGGGATCGGCGGGATAATCGTGGCCGTCGTTTCGGCCGCAATCGCGCTCGTGGTTCTGCCCGCCGTGCTCGTCATCCTCGGCGAGCGGATCGACTCCCTGGTCCCCGGCCGCCTTCGTCGCGCCGGCCCGTCCACGGGCGCGACCGCCTGGTTTCGCCTCGCACGCGCGGTGACGCGCCGGCCGGCCCCGATAGCGGCCCTCGCGGCGGCGCTCATGATCGCGCTGGGCATCCCCGCCTTGGGACTGCACCCGGTTCCCGTCACTGCCCACGTGCTGCCAACGTCCGCGAGCGCGCGACGGGTGGCCGACGCGATCGACTCGCGCTTCCGGGCCGACGCGTCTCGACCGCTCGCAGTTGCCGTCCAGGCCCCAGCCGGCGCGCGCCGTGCGCTTGGCGACTACGCCGCCCGTATTCGCACGCAGCCGGGCGTCACGAGCGTCAGCGCTCCGGCCTACCTGAGCCAAGACACATGGGTCGTGCAGGCGTTCTCGCGCGGAAGTGCATCCGATCGGGCGGTGAGCGCGATACGCGCCCTGCCGGCACCGTTCCCGGCCGCGGTCACCGGCGAGGCGGCCTGGTTCGTCGACTTTCGCGCGAGTCTGGCCGCCCACGCTCCCATCGCCGCCGCGGTTCTGGTGGTGATGACGCTCGTGATTCTGTTCGCCATGACCGGCTCCGTGGTGCTGCCGGTCAAGGCGGTGGTGATGAACGTGCTCACGCTGTCGGCCGCGCTCGGAGCGCTCGTCTACGTCTTTGGGCACGGCCGGCTGCAGAGCCTGCTCGGTTACCAGAGCGTGGGCGGTCTCGAGCTTACCCAAGTGCTCCTGGTCGGGGCGCTCGCGTTCGGGCTGAGCACCGACTATGGCGTCTTCGTGCTGGCGCGAATCAAGGAGGCGCATGACGCTGGAGCCCGGAACGTGGACGCGATCGCGCATGGACTCGAGCGCAGCGGGCCGATCGTGACCGCGGCGGCGCTCCTGTTCTGCGTGGCGGTGGGTGCGTTGACCACGTCGCGGATCGTGTTCGTAAAGACCGGCGGCTTCGGCGCGGTGGTAGCCGTCGCGCTCGACGCCACGATCGTCCGGGCGCTGCTCGTGCCCTCACTCATGACGCTGCTCGGCCGCTGGAACTGGTGGGCGCCGGGCCCGCTGCGGCGCACCCATGCCCGGCTCCTCACCCGCACAAGCCCGACAAGCTGATAAGCGGCGGCGATGGGCCGGCACGTCCCGGGTTGACCGTCGGCGGCGAAGTAGGCTGGTTTGCCGTGCACTGGCTCGTCGACGGAATGAACGTGATCGGGACGCGTCCCGATCACTGGTGGAAGGACCGGCACGCCGCGATGGTCCGCCTGGTGGACCTGCTCGAGCGCTGGGCCGCCGAGGTCGGAGACGACGTGACCGTCGTGTTCGAGCGGCCGCCGGTGCCGGCGATCTCCTCCACCGTCATCGAGGTCGCGCACGCGCCGAAGGCGCGCGCCAACTCGGCCGACGACGAGATCGTCCGCCGCCTCGGCGCTGCCCCCAATCGAGGCGAGATCCGGGTCGTAACATCCGACCACTGGCTCGCCGACCAGGTGCGGGCCGCCGGTGCGACGGTCGAGTCGGCCGACTCGTTTCGCAGGCGACTGGACGAGGTCTGATCCAGGCGCCGATCGCCGCGACCGGGCCACGCCACCCGGTTAGCCGAGCAGATCCACCAGCAAGGTCGAGAAGCTGAACTGCCGCGCGCCCAGCCCCGCGCCGGTGATCGGGTTGTAGTACTCGCGAAACCCGTGACGCTCCACGGCCGCGGCCAGCGAGGCCACCACCCGGGAGGCCTCGCGCTCGTACCCGAGCGCGCGCATGGGCGGCACCAGAAACCACGCCGTGTTCATCCACGCTGGCCCGCGCCAGCAGCGCCAGCGATCGAATCCCGGGGTGAAGGTCCGCTCCTCCAGCGCCACCGACGGAATCCCGGTCGGGGCCAGGTAGCGACGCGGGTGCAGCAGGTGCTCCTCGACCAGCCGCCGGCGAACGTCCTCGGGAACCCCGTCCAGGGCGAGCGGGGCCAGCGCCGACCAGGTCGACACCCGGACCGGCCGCTCGCGGGGGCCGGCGAGGTCATAGAACAGCCCGCTGCGCTCGTCGAGCGAGCGCTCGAGCAGCGCTTGCTCCGTGCGGCGGGCTCGGGTGGCGTACTCACCGTCGCCTGGCTCGCCGAGCAGGCGCGACAAGGCTCGCAGGGCCAGGGCATAGCCGACGTTGACCAGCACGTCCTCGACGTGCTCGGGCCAGCGCGCGATGACCTGATGCGAGCTGTACCCGAGCCGGCGGGCGCGCTCGATGAGCCAGAACGAGCCCACGCGGTGGTGGGCCAGCCAGCGGTAGACGGGGTCGTACTTGGGCGAGTCGTCTAGTCCCGACTCGTCGGGGAACACGATCGTGATCAGCCCGTCGCCGTCGGGGTCGCGTTCGCGGTCGAGCCAATCGTAGTGGCGGGCTAGGGCATCGACGGCCTCGTTGCGGAAGCCGGGATCGTTGTCGGAGGCGTCGGCGACCAGCTCCCAGGCGAGCGCCAGCAGCGGAGTCTGGGTCGACTCGGTGCTCGTGTCGCCGCGCCAGCTGCGTGTCGGATACAGCGGCGCCCGCCGCCAACGCGCCGGCGAGTGCCAGAACACCGTGTGGGGGATGAAGCCGTCCGGGCGGCCCGCTTGCAGCAGCGTACGCAGCTCCGCCCGGGCCCTCGACGGATCCAGATGGCGCCAGACGATCGCGTGAAAACAGGAGTCCCAATACCACTGGTGGCGGTAGCGCGGGGGCGCCGGACACGTGAACGCGTAGCTGCGCGCCGCTCGGTCGCGGCCCTCACGCCAGTTTCGGCGCAGAACCCCCTCGGCGGCCCGGCTCACCCAGCCGACCGGGCCGGGCTCAGAGGCCGACGAGCTCGTCGTAGGTGATCTTGCGGCGCGCGGAACCACGACTCAGGACGGTAGCCAGCGCGCGCGCGTTGCGGGGATGGTCGAAGTCCGCCGGGTGAATGTCGACGCGAACGGTCCGGCCGCGAGCTCCGAGGCGCAGCGTCGCCGGCGAGAGCACCAGCTTGAGCACGCTCGAGGTCCCCAGCCCGTGCGCCGGAGCCAGCCAGGCATTCCCGTCGTCCCTGTGCACCCGCAGGAGGTCCGCCCACCAGTCGAACGTCGTGCTCAGCGCCCGGCGCAGGTGTGGCGTGTAGGCGTAACACGGAGCCACGAATCCCCGCGGCTCGATACCGGCGCGCAAGAGGATCTCCTTACCGCTGAGCAGCGAGGCGAGCGTCTCCTCGGCGCCCAGCCCCACGAACTCGGCGGCCCCGCGACCCTGCCAGTTGGCCAGGAATTGGCGCGCCGCCGCCCCGCGCCCGGCCTGGCGGTGCAGGAACCCGTGCTGGGCGACGGCGTCTCCCGCCCGGATCTGCTGCTTGAGCCAATCGCGCAGCTCGGGGGAGCGGTGCTCGAACGGATGCAGGTCCGCGGCCGGGATCACCAGCAGCGTGGCCCGGTCCACCCCCTGGGCCTCCAACCACTTGCGAATGCGCACGCACCGCTTGAACGTCGCCGGCTCGACGTCGTGCAGGGCCACGGCCAGGCTCCGGGCTTCGGTCACCTTACGAGCTCCTCGAGGTCGCGCAACTCCGCCGCGAAGGCGGCCGGCCACGTGTAACGAGCCGCCACCCGCGCCGCGCTCACCATGTCGACGGGCGCGCGGCGAGCGCGTTCGATGGCGCGCAGCATTCCCGCCGTATCTCCCGGACCGAAGGTGTGCTCGGGGCGAGCGGCGATCGCCGCCGAGGGGGCCGAGTCGCACGTCACCACGCTGGCCCCGGCGGCGGCCGCCTCCAGCGCCACGAGTCCGAAGGTCTCGTAGCGCCCGGGCATGACCACGCATGCGGCCTGGGCGTATTCCCGGGCCAGGGCTCGGGGCTCGGTGACGAACTCGCACCACGAGACCCGGTCCGCGATACCCAGGCGCTCGGCGGCCGACTGCATCGCGGGGCGGGCGGGGCCGCTGCCCACCACGCGCAGGGGCCAAGGCTGGCGTGCGCGGCTGGCGGCTTCCAGCAGGTCGAACAGCCCCTTCTCGCGCGAGAGCCGCCCGGCATAGAGCACGTGGTCCTCGCGCGGGGTGGCCGGCCGGGGACGGAAGCCGGGGTCGACACCGAAGCGCAGCGGTAGGAGGCGCGTCACTCCCAGGCCGGCCGTCGCGCCCTCGGCCGACATGACGGCGTCGGCCCGACGGTAGGCGTGGCGTCGCCAGGCCTCCAGGCCGCGGCGGTAGAGCCCGTTTGGGCCGGGAAGTCCGGCCGCCTCGAGCGCGGCGGACGCGTGGTGAACCGCCACGACCGGCGCTCCCAGCGCCGCGCCCACGCGCGCCGCGGCGGGCAGCGACCAGAACGGGTCGTGCACGAGCATCACGTCCGGGCGGATCGAGAGCAGCACGTCCTCGAGGGGCGCGGTGCGCAACGGGACTCGATAGCCATTGGAGGTCACGACGCTGAGCGCCCTCAGCTCGTGCCGATTACCGAGCCGCAGATCGCGCCGGCCCGGCACCACCAGGTGGTGCTCGAAGCTCTCGGACTCGAGCGCGTAGCGGACCTTGGCGTCGAGGTAGGTGCGGATGCCGCCGCTGCGCTCGCCGTACCAGAGCGCGACGTCGACCACCCGCAGCCGCCCGGGGGCGGGCGACCCGAGGCAACGCTTCAGAGCGCTGCCTCCCGTGGGCCTCGGTGCGCTGTGACTCACGCCAGGCGCCGAGCTCGAGCGAGCGGGTGTGGCGTCATGGGCACAGAATCGCCCGCAAATTGCGGGACTTTGTTGTCGCTCTGAGAACCGCGCGTGACCGTGCTGTGAACGGGCGGCGCACCCCCGGCGCGCCCCGGCCTAGCCTTCGGCGCCGCATGAGGCAGGCAGGCATGACGCGGGTCGCTCGGACGCTCGCCGCCACGGTGGCGCTGGCTGGCGGGGCGGGCTCGGTCGGCGTGCCCGGCGCCGGGGCCGACACGCTGCCCCCGGTCCGCCACGTCTTCATCATCGTGCTCGAGAACAAGGGCTACGCCGAAACGTTCCTGGCCGGCCAATCCTCGGCTCCGTATCTCACCCAGACCCTCCCCTCGATGGGTGCGCTCGTGCCCGGCTACTACGGGATCGGGCACTCGAGCGCGGACAACTACCTGGCCATGGTCAGCGGCCAGCCGCCGACGCCCGCGTCCAAGAACGACTGCCCGGACCCGCTCGCGACGGTCGCCCCCGACGCCCAGCAGCCCTACAACATCGCCAAGTCCGACGGCTGCGTGTACCCGCCCAACTTCCCCACCGTCGCCGACCAGCTCGTGGCCAAGAACCTGAAGTGGAAGGGCTACATGGAGGGCATCCCCGGCCCCTGCTCACTGGCTCACGACGCGCCGGGCAACTACGCCCGCAAGCACAACCCGTTCGTGTTCTTCCTATCGCTGAGAAACAGCGGTCAGTGCGCCGCCAACGACGTCGCCCTGCCCGGGCTGGCCACCGACCTGCAGTCGATTCGGACGACGCCTAACCTGGTCTACGTCACGCCCAACGAGTGCAACGACGGCCACACCAACTGCACGGTCACCAACCCCGGGGGCGGCTCGCTACCGGTCGACCCCAGGGACACGCCCCCCGAGCTGGTCCAGGCCGACGCGTTCCTCAAGCAGTGGGTGCCGAAGATCCTGGCGTCGCCCGCCTACAAGCAGGACGGGCTCCTGATCGTCACCTTCGACGAGTCCGACGCCGACGCCACGGCCTGTTGCAACGAACAACCCGGGCCCGCCGACCCAAACCCGGGCGGCATCGGCGGCTCGCCGAGCCACGAGACCCCCGGCCCGGGCGGCGGCCAGACCGGCACCGTCGTGCTGTCTCCCTACATCGCGCCCGGGAGCGTGAGCAACGCGCAGTACAACCACTACTCGCTGCTGCGCAGCATCGAGGACCTGTTCGGGCTCAGCCACCTGGGCTTCGCCGCCCAGACCGGTCTGACCCCGTTCGGCACCGACATCTACACCGCGGCGCCCCAGGCCGGCGGGACGGGCGGGGGCGGCTCACCCGGTGGCGGGCCCGGCGCCGGTGGCTCACCCGGTGGCGGAGGCGGCACCGGCCACACGCCGCTCGCCACTCAGCCCATCGCCGGCGGCAACGTGCTCGTCCCGCCCTCCTCGACCTGCGTGACCCGTCGCCGGCTAAGCCTCCGGGTCGCCCGGCGGAGGGGCGTTCACGTTGGCTCCGTGGACGTCTACGTCAACCACCGGCTGCTCGTCACGGTGAAAGGACCGCGCCTCCGCGTTCCCATCAACCTGACCGGGCTGCCGGGCGGAACCTTCACCGTCGGCGTCGTGGTCCACGGCCGCCGCCACGGCCACCGGGTGACGCTCCGCGATCACCGCTCCTACCACACCTGCCAGGCCGCCCGCCGCGGCTCACCGCCCCCGGGTCGCTGAGCTCACCCCCCGCCGGCCTGCGCGCCTCCGGCCCAGCGGCGCGCTCCCTGTCGCGGGGACAGCGCCCTTCGACCGGCTGATAGGTTTGTTGTGCTCACAACTAGCTGAGCCCGGTCTTCGAACCCGCCCTGGAGGCGAAACGACATGAGCGTGACGTGCACACACCTCGACCAGATCCAGATCACCGAGCGGCCCGAGGACGTGCCCGGGTGCGAGGACTGCCTGAAGACCGGCGGCCGGTGGCTTCACCTGCGTATGTGCGAGACCTGCGGGCACATCGGCTGCTGCGACAGCTCGCCCGGGCGCCACGCCTCCCGGCACGCGAGCTCCGTCGGGCACCCGATCCTGCGCTCGATCGAGCCGGGGGAGGACTGGAGCTGGTGCGTGATCGACGAGGTCGCCTTCGTGGTCCAGGCCCGCTGAGCGCCTGCGCCCGATGAGGGCGAACCGCGCGATACTGGCCGTCGATGCGGTGGCGAGGGTCGGCACGGATGATTCGCGCAC
>DASZHF010000014.1:0-27843 GCA_035938095.1 Solirubrobacteraceae bacterium | reverse complement strand
TCGGAGACGGGCCAGGTGATGTCGATCGTGTGGGCCTCGAAGACGTCGTTGGAGACGTGACGCAGGGTCTCGAGCTCGTGGCTGAGGAGGATGGGCTGCTCGAGCACGAGCTGGTGTGCGTCCTCGGGGGCTTCTTCCAGGAGGTTGCCCTCGGAGCCCAGGATGGAGCGCAGGCTCATGACCACGGCTTCCCGGATCGGGTCGATGGGCGGGTTGGTGACCTGGGCGAACAGCTGCTTGAAATAGGAGAAGAGGGGCGGAGCCTGGTCGGACAGCACCGCGAGCGAGGCGTCGTTGCCCATCGACCCCACCGGCTCCTCGCCCTTCTCGGCCATGGGTGTGAGCAGCACCCGCAGGTCCTCCTGGCTAAAGCCGAATGCCAGCTGGCGGGCCCGCAGCGGGGCGCTGGAAACGGTCGTGGTCTCGACCTTGGGCAGATCGCGGAAGTGGACGGCGTTGCGCTCGAACCATTCGCGGTAGGGACGCTGGGTGGAGACCTGGTGCTTGATCTCGCCGTCGTCGACGATCCGTCCCTGCTCGAGGTCGACGAGGAACAGCTTGCCCGGCTGCAGGCGCCCGAGCCGCTCCACCTGCTCGGGCGGGGTGCCCAGCAGGCCGGCCTCGGAGCCGAGCAGGACGTGATCGTCCTTGGTCACCAGCCAGCGTCCGGGGCGCAGTCCGTTGCGGTCGAGCGTCGCGCCCGCGACCCGCCCGTCGGTGAAGGCGACCGCCGCGGGACCGTCCCAGGGCTCCATGAAGCAGGAGTGGAAGGCGTAGAACCCCTTGAGGTCCTCGGCCAGGTCCGACCGGCCCTCGTAGGCCTCCGGGATCATCATCATCATCGCGTGAGGCAGCGAACGGCCGGCGAGCGTCAGCAGTTCGAGGACGTTGTCGAAGGTGGCCGAGTCCGAGCCCCCGGGACGGACGACGGGCAGGACCTTGTTGAGATCGCGCCCGAACAGGTGCGAGGCGAGTTCGCTCTCTCGCGCGCGCATCCAGTTGACGTTGCCCATCAGCGTGTTGATCTCGCCGTTGTGACAGATGACCCGGTAGGGGTGCGCGAGCTCCCAGCTCGGGAACGTGTTCGTCGAGAAGCGCGAGTGCACGAGCGCCATCGCGCTGCGGAAGTGGTCGTCCATGACGTCCGGGTAGAAGCCGCGCAGCTGGTGCGCGATCAGCATCCCCTTGTAGACCACGGTCCGCGACGAGAAGCTGGCGACGTAGAGGTCCGGTCCGGAGGCCAGCTCGCACACCCGCCTGATCACGTACAGCTTGCGCTCGAACGCGTCCTGGTCGTCCGCGTGAGCGTCGCCGGCGCCGACGAAGAACTGGCGGATGACGGGCCGCGTGCGGTTGGCCGCCGTCCCCACGTGGGCCTCGTCGACGGGGACGTCGCGCCAGCCGAGGACGCGCTGACCCTCGATGCGGGCATTGAGCTCGAACAGGGCCTCGAGCTTGCCCCGGCGGATCGGGTCACTGGGCAGGAAGCAGACGGCCACCCCGTAGCGACCCCGTTCGGGCAGCTCGAAGGGCACCACCGAGCGGAAGAACTGATCGGGGAGCTGGAGCAGGATTCCGGCGCCGTCCCCCGTGGCGGAATCCGCTCCGGTGGCGCCGCGGTGCTCGAGATTCTCCAGAGCCCGGACGGCAAGATCGATAACCTCGCGCGTGGGTTGGTTGTCCAGGCGCGCGATCAGCCCGACCCCGCAGTTATCGTGTTCGTATGCGGGGTCGTAGAGGCCGACGGCCGGTTGGGACGTGGGATAACGATTCATATCTAGGCCCCGTGACCGGCGCGGGCAACCATGAGGCGTGGACACCGTAAGGCGGGCGAACAGAGTAGCAGCGCCACCCCCCGTCAACGGCGTCCCTGGACGCCTTGCGGACCCCGGGCCGGATGGGGCTCCAAACCGCAGGACAGCAGGGTAAATATCTTACGTGCAGGCGACTGAAATCCAGCCCGGCCGGGAACAGAATTCCCGGAGGCCCGGGAACGGAACCCCGAGCCGGACATAGACGCGCGAAACGGAGTCGAGACGCCCGAGATCGAACTCAGCCTGCCAGCGCGAGCCGAAAATGTGGCCGTGGTTCGCCATGCGCTGGGAGCGCTGGGCGAAACGTTGGACATAGATTCGGAGACGCTGTCAGACGTCAAGCTGGCCATAACCGAGGCCTGCACCAACGTCGTCGTTCACGCCTATGACGGAGACGGCGAGGGGCCGATGGAGGTCGCAGCGTCCATCCAACCCGGGGACGTGCTCACGGTCGTGGTCAGGGACAACGGCCGCGGCATCGCTCCCCGCGCCGATACTCCGGGGCTGGGGCTTGGCCTGCCGCTGATCGCCACGCTCAGCGAATCGGTCGAGCTCACCCGTAACCCCGACGACCAGACGGAGGTCCGTATGACCTTCCGCCTGGACGGCAGCGGAGCCAAACCGGACGGCCAGTGACGCCGACCGCCCCGTGAGCGACCCGCCCCGGCCCGCCGAGCCGGCCCGCAACGCGGCGCTGGTCCGGATCGCGGTCGGTCCCCTCGTGGGCCCCGTTCTTGGCCGGGTGGTGGGCATGTTGGCGGCGCGCGCCGATTGCCCGGTGGACCGGCTCGACAACGCGATGGTGGTCGTGGACGCCCTGGCGGCCCACGCGGGCGCCCGGGTGGCCGAGGACCGCGTAACGGTCAAGGTGAGCACCTGGGACGACGCGATGGAGCTCATGGTCGGGCCCCTGGAGGACGGCGGGGCGGAGGCCCTGCTTCGGGACGCGGCCCTGCCCGGCGTGGGCAACATCCTCGAGCGGGTGGCCGACGCAGTCCGGGTAGAGCGCGATCCCGACAGCGGCGCTCAGCGACTGGCCATCCGGATCGCGTTCGCCGGATAGCGGGCACTACACTGGCCGCTGCCCGAGCGCCGGCCGGATCGCGCGCTCGTTTCCAGCCAGGAAATGCCCACCGACTTCAAACTCAGCGATCAGGCGTCCGACCAGCGGCACGTGGTCTCGGTCGCCGGCGAGATCGACCTGTTCACCGCTCCGGAGCTCAAGCAGCGGCTCGTGTCGCTGATCGACTCGGGGCAGCGGCACATAGTCATCGATCTGAGTGAGACCACCTTCCTCGATTCGACCGGGCTCGGAGTGCTGATCGGCGCGGTCAAGCGGCTCCGCGGGCAGGACGGCGAGCTCGTGATCGTCAATCGCGACGAGTCGATCGCCAAGACGTTCGAGATAACTGGCCTGGATCAGATCTTCACGATCCGCTCCACCCGGGAAGAGGCGCTGGGCGCCTTCACCGATCGCCAGGACCAGATCGCCTGACCGTCGCGCGACCGGGACGGCGCCCGGTCTCGGTCTCGGACTACTTCTTGGCCGGGGCCTTGCGCGCGCGACCCTTCCCCGAGCCGCCGGTGCGCGTGGTCGCCCGGCGCTGACCGGTGCCGCTGGCGGACTCCTTGGCGCCGGCGCCGTTGGCCGGGCGACTGTTGGAGCCCTTGCCTCGACCTGATCCGGCGCGGGTCTGGGTACGGCGAGCAGGGCGGCGAGGACGGGCGGCCTTGCCATCCTCCGGACCGGTGCGCCGGCGTACCTCCTCGAGGCTCGCCTGCAGTGCGCTCATGAGGTCCGGAACCTCGGTGGCGGGCTCCTCGCGGGGTGGTTGCACGGCGATCTCCTCGCCGTGCGCCTTGCGCTCGATCAGCTCGAGCACTTCCTCGCGGTAGGTGTCGTGGTACTTCTCGGGCTCGAAGCTCCCGGCCAGCGACTCGACCAGCTGGCGGGCCACGGCGAGCTCGCGCTCGGTCGTCTGGATCGCAGCGTCGGGTAGCTCGTCCAGGCGCTCGGGAGGCACGATCTCGTCGGCGAAGACCATCGTCGCCATGGCGAGCACGTCGCCCATCGGGCGCAGCGCGACGAGCTGTTCCTTGGAGCGGATGACGACACGCGCGATGGCCACCTTGTTGGTCTCGCGCATGGCGTCGACGAGCAGGCGGTAGGGCTTGGCCCCGCCCGCCCCTGGCACGAGGTAGTAGGGATGGTCATAGAAGATCGGGTCGATCTCCGAGAGATCGACGAAGTCCTCGATGTCGATCGTGCGGGTCTTCTTCGGGTCGAGCGCCTCGAGCTCCTCGGGCTCGATCACCACATAGCGGTCGGGGGCGATCTCGTAGCCCTTGACGATCTCCTCGTAGGGCACCTCCTCGCCATCGGCCGGACAGACCCGCTTCTGCTGGATGCGGACGCCATCCGCGGCGTGAAGCTGGTGAAAGCGCACGGTCTTGCGGGCGACCGCGCTGTAGAGCTTGACCGGCACGCTCACCAGCCCGAAGCTGATCGCGCCGGTCCAGATGGCCCTGGGCATGCCTACAGTGTTACCGAGATGCCCCTCGGGCGCACAACCCCGCAGGACCGCTTGCGTGGTCGGGCTCGGGGGGCCGCGGGAGACCGGAGACCCTTCCGGCCTCCCGCGGCGAGGTCGCTGCGTGCGGCGACCCCTTGCGGCCCGGGAACCAAGGGCTGACGGCCCCCGTCGGCTCAAGCATCAGTGCCCCTGTCCAGCCAGTAATTCCCGCCCAGGCGTTATGCAAACCGTTCGGGGCGGCGCGAGCCCCCGCTTCGGGCAGTCGGGGCCAGCCCGGCGCGGCGTTGCGTCTACGGGGAAGGAGGGTCCTGAGCCTCGGGGGCAGGAGACTCCTGGGCGGCATTGCGCAGGCGCGCCAGCGCCTGGCGGATGAGGCGGGACACCTGCATCTGGGAGACGCCGATGCGTTCGCCGATCTCGGCCTGGGTGAGGTCCTCCTGGAAGCGGAGTCGGAGAACCCGCTGCTCCCGGGGCGAGATCGAATCGAGCAGCGGCTCGAGCGTCGCCCGGTGCTCGGCCAGGTCGAAGCCCTCCTCGTCGACCCCGAAGCTCTCGGACAGGCTCTCGCTCGGGTCTTCCTCCTTGGCCCCACGCGGAGTGTCCAGTGAGGTCGCTCGGTAAGCCCCGGCCGCCTCGAGGGCCTCGAGCACCTGCTCGTCGCTGACTCCCGCCGCCTCGGCGATTTCTCCAATCGAGGGAGAACGCCGCAAATCCACCGCCAGGGCGGTAACCGTGCGATCGACGCGCAGCGCGAGCTCCTGGAGATCGCGCGGCACCCGCACCGACCAGGTGCGGTCCCGGAAGTGACGTTTGAGCTCACCCAGGATGGTGGGCACGGCGTAGCTGGAGAAGACGACCTCCCGATCGGGGTCGAACCGGTCGATCGCTTTCAGGAGGCCGAGCGAGGCGACCTGGACGAGGTCATCGAGGGGCTCGTCGGCGCGCTGGTAGCGGCGGGCGAGCTGGCGGGCAAGGGGCAGGTAGCGCTCCACCAGCAGCTCGCGGGCACGGCTGTCGCCGTGCTCCCTACACCGTTCGAACAGCGCCTGTTCGGTCTCGCCCGGAGGCCCGGGAGGGGGCGCGTCTCCTTCGCCCGACGACTCCAACCTCACCGGGCCGCCCGCAGGACACGGTCAGCTCGGATCGAGGCCCTGCCGCGCGCAGACCACGCCGCGGTAGATGAGATGATCCGAGCCACAGGGCACCGGTCATCCTATCGGTCGGCCACGACCCCCCAAGGGCGCGCGAGCGCGATGTCAGAGTTGATACCCGAGCGCGGACCGGGTGTGATTAGGACTCGAGGCCCCGGGGGAAGCTTCAGTCCAATGTCCGTCGGCGCCGCCGGATCTGACCAATCAGAAGCCTCTGCGGTGCCCCCGCGCCACAGCCGCGTGCCGCCGCGCGACGGCGGCGTGGGTGCGCGAATGGACTCGGGCTGGAGAGCCCTCAGCTGGCGGACGTTGGTGCGCGCGTTCACCGCCTTTCGCGAACACCAGATGACGGACCGGGCCGCCGCCCTGACCTACTACGCGATGATGTCCCTGTTCCCGGCGCTGCTGCTGGCCATCGCGCTGCTGGGCGCGCTCGGGCAGGCCCAGACGGTCACGGACATCGTCAACTACCTGGCCCGCAAGGGAGCTGCCCCGGAGCTTGTCAGCTCCATTCGCAAAATTCTCTCGACGGCGGTCGATTCGACCGGGGGAGCCATCAGCGGGGCCCTGATCGCCGGTCTGGTGGGTTCCGTCTACGGCGCCTCGGGCGGCTTCGGGGCCGCTGGACGGGCCCTGAACGCCGTGTACGGAGTCGAGGACGACCGCCCCTTCCTGCGCCGCAAGGCCTGGGAGATCGCCTGCACCCTGGTCGTGATCCTGCTCGCGGTGACCATCGTGGTGCTGATCTTCCTCGGTGGCGGAGCGGCCCGCGACCTGTTCGGAACCATCGGGCTGGGCTCGACCGCCACCTCGATTTGGAACGTCGCCCGCTGGCCCGCCGCCGGGGCGTTGACAATGGTGGCTTACGGGTTCGTATACGCCGCCGCGCCCAACGTCAGGCCGCGTCGCTTCCGCTCGAGCTCGCCCGGGGCGCTGGCCGGGGTGGTGATCTGGATCCTGGCCTCGGCCGGCTTCTTCATCTACATCCAGTACGTGACCCATCACGCCTACGGCGTGCTGGGGGCCGCGGTGCTGCTGTTGCTGTGGCTCTGGCTGAGCAGCGTGGCTCTCCTGTTCGGGGCCGAGGTCAATGTGGTCGTCGAGACTCCCGTTCCGAGCGCTCCTGCGCCGGACCGGCCGGCCTGAGCCGGGTCAAGCTCAGTTCGACAGCGCCGCGCCGGCCCGGTGCTCCCGCAACGTCAGCGTCTCGTCCCACGAGCACAGGCTGCGCCGCGCCGGGCAGGTGAGGCAGAGCGCGCGGTGGGGGTCGTCGGCGACCGGAAATCGCCCTTGTGAGAGGCCGTCGGCCAGCGCGCGCAGGCGAGCCTCCAGGTATTCGGCATCGCCGGCGGCGAAACGAGCGCTGGCGAGATGCTCGGGGCGTTCCAGGAAGCAGTGAGCGACCTCGACCTCGCGCGCGCCTGCGCGCAGCGCGGCCAGCGCGTAGACGGCGCGCTGGACGTCGTACTGCTCATCGACGACGGCCTCGGGCGATGAGGTGGTTCCCGCGAGGCGGTCGGTCTTGTAGTCGACGATCAGAACCGCACCTTCGTCCTCCTCGGCCAAGACGTCGACCACCCCGGTGAGGAGCGGTCCCGCGCCGGTGCTCGAGTCCCGGTCGGCTTCGCCCGGTTCGTCGCTGATCGATGTGCCAGCGGCCGCCCCCAGCGCCAGCGCGAAGGGATGCTCGCGCCGCACGCGCCGGGCGCGAGCGAGCCGGGCGCACAGCGGGCTGGCGGCGAAGGCGGCGACCAGCTCGATCATCGCCTCGACCTCGGTCCGGCGCGGCCGCCACCCGAGTGAGCGAGCCAGTGATCGCACCCGCGCGGTCGAGGGCGGAGCGGGACGCGCGAAGTCGAGCGACTCGAGCAGCGCGTGGACGAGCGTTCCTCGTGCGCGGGCATGCAGCTCGAGCTCGCGTTCGGGCCGAGCGTCGCCGGGAGGCGGGTCGGCGTCGGGCAGTCCCAGAATCGATTGGACGTAGAAGCGGTATCCGCAGCGCCCGTAGGCGGCCAGGGCCGAGTAGCTGAGCCCGGGAGAGCGGGGTCGAGCGGAGGTCGCCAGCTCCGGGACGGCGGCGGCGGCTGATGGGCTGGGCTGCAGCGGCTCCCCCGGGGGCTCGACTCCGGCCTGGGCCCGGGCGGCCCCGGCCCGGCCGGCTGGCGCTGATTCCGGTTGTCCGGCGACCGGATGTTCGAGGCGCAGCACCCGCCCCACGGTCGCGGGAGAGTTCAGGCTGACCCGCACTCGCGCCTCGAACGGACCGACCCGGTGGGCCACGTCCCCCCGCGGCGACTCCTCGCTCAGCGGCTGGGGGAAGTCGGGTACCAGCGCGCGAGCGAGCCAGCCGATCGGCGGCGTGCCGCGCCGGTCGCAGGGCCAGCGCTCGGGATCGGCCGCGCCGCTGAGCAGCAGCCGCTCCCGGGCCCGGGTCATGGCCACGTAGAGGATCCGCTTCTCCTCCTCTTCCTCGGCCGCCAACCGCTCCTCGCGCAGGTCGGCGTAGTCGAGCGTCTCCTGCGGGTCGGACATCCCCAGCTCCATTACCTTGACCCCGACGCGGACGTCGTCGACCAGCAGCCAGGGCGCCGAGCTCCGCGGGACGCGGCCCAGGTCGGCCACGCACACGACCGCAAACTCGAGCCCCTTGGCGGCGTGGATGGTCATCAGGTGCACGGCGTCGAGCTGGTCGCCGTCCACGGGCGCATCCGCCTCGCGCGCTTCGCGACGCTCCTCGGCCGCCACGTGGGCCAGGAACGCGCGCAGGTCCCGCCCGTGATCCGATTCGAACTCCGCGGCCAGGCGGAGCAGCTTGTGAACGTTGGCCAGGCGCCGGCGCCCACCGCGCAGAGACAGGACGTACTGCTCGTAGCCAGACTCCCGCAGCACGCGGGTCAGCAGCGCCGCCAGAGAAAGGCGAGGCGCGTCGGCCCGGTCGCGCACCAGGCGGTTGGCCAGGCCGGCCAGACGGCCGAGGTCGGCTTCAGAGAGCCCGGGATCCGGGCCCGCGGGACCGGCCGGGTCGGGATCGGCAGGGCTCCCGGCCGCGAGCTCACCGACCGCGGCCCACGCCCCGCCGGCCTGCTCTCGCGCGGCCAGCGCGACCTCCCCCACCCCGTCTGAGGACAGTCCCGCCAGCGGCGAGGCCAGAACGCCGTAGAGCGCGCCCTCGTCGAGCGGGTTGGCGACCACGCTCAGATAGGCGGTCAGGTCCTGAACCTGCTGGCGCGACCAGTATCCACGCCCGGCCGCGGCCAGTGTGGCGAGCCCGCGCTCTTCCAGCGCGCGCTCGTACACGGCCAGGTCGGAAGCCGCCCTGACCAGCACCGCAACCTCGCCCGGCTGCGCTTCCCCTGAGCGGATCAGCTCTTGGATGCGCTGGGCCACGAGTCGCGCCTCGGCGTGACGCCACGACGGCGAGGCGGGAAGCGTCGATCCCACATCTGGGCTGTCGTGCTCTCCCCACCCGCGAGTGTCCGTGATCATGAGCTCGACGCGGGGCTCATCCGCGGCGTCGCTGGGCGGACGGGCAGCTTCGAGCGCGATGAAGCTGTCTCCGAACACCGGAGCGAAGGTCGCGTTGATCGCTTCGAGCAGCTCCGGGCGGCTTCGGAAGTTACGGGCCAGCTCGGCGGTCGCTCCGTGCCGGGCGAGGACCGCGCGCCGCTCCCGGAACAGCGTGACGTCGGCGTGGCGAAAGCGGTAGATGGACTGGAATTCGTCGCCGACGCAGAACAGGTTGTCTCGCTCGAGCGCTTCCAGAATCTCGAGCTGGCGCGGGTTGATGTCCTGAAACTCGTCCACCATGAGCAGCTCGAAGCGCCCCGCCCACGCCGTGCGGGCGGCCTGGTCTTCCAGTAGGTCCCGGACCGCCAGCTCGAGGTCGTCGAAGTCCACCGCCGCACGCGCCCGCTTGCCCTCGGCGTACGCGGCGCCATAGCCCCGAAGCAGGCGGTCCAGGAAGGCGAATGTCTCGAGCCCCCTCCGATCGGCGGTCGCCTGCCGGTAGGCGGCCCACGCCTCGTCGTAGGCCACGGCCGCGGGGCTCTGAAGCGCCGCGACATTGCCGCACGCCAACTGCAGCTCCCCGAGCTGACTCAGTGTCGGCGGCGCTTCCGCGGGCTGCGAGCCCAGGAGGTCGGCGCAGCGCTCGAGCGCGCGCAGCGCGTCGGCCACCCGAGCGGAGGGTCGCGGACAGCGGCTCAGCTCGGACGCCAGCGCCTGCCGCGCGCTCTCCAGCGCCCGGGCGGGTTGGGCGAGCGACGGAGCGGGACCGGGCGGGGGCAGGACCGGAGCCCGCAAGCCGCGGCTGCGCAGCTGCTCGTGGACCGCGGCGACCGTGGCGCCCAAGCGCTCGGGACCCCAAGCCGCAACCAGGTCGAGCTCGGGCCCCTCGCGATCCCCGAGGAGCGCGGCCAGCGCGCGCCGGTAGGCCTCCTGGCCAATGGAGTAGGCGGCTCGCTCGTCGAGCACCGAGAACGCCGGATCGAGGCCGGCCGCCCACGGATGCGCGCGCAGCACTCGGGCGCAGAAGCCATGAACCGTGAGCACGAACCCCGCATCGAGCTCGCGCGCCGCAGCGCGCTCGCCCAGCGCCAGGAGCCGGTCTCGAATCCGCTGCCGGAGCTCACCGGCGGCACGTTCGGTGAAGGTGATGGCCAGGATCTGCGACGGAGCCAGGCCATCCTCGACGACGCTCGCCACGTAGCGCTCGACCAGAACCGACGTCTTGCCGCTCCCGGCGTTGGCTGACAGCAGGAGCGAGCCCCGACGCCGGCGGACCGCGCCCAGCTGATCCTCGGTGAGCTCGGGCGAGGGACGCTCGGGTGGAGTCTGCTCGGCGGGCACCGGAGCCGCGGTGGAGAAGTCGGCCGCCTCCTGCACCCAGGACTCGGGGTCGAACAGCCGCAACGCGCCTGCGTTCACAGGACCTCGCAGCGACACAGAACCGGATATGAGCAGCCGCCGCGGGGCGAACAGCTGTGCGGACGAGGCCGCAGCTGGCCGGCGCGAGCCTCACCGACCGCGCGGCGCGCGCGGGTCACGGCGTCCTCGATCAACGCGTCCAGCTCCTCGGGGGTGAACCGATCGCTGGCCACGGAGTCCAGGTCGGGATCGGCTTCGGCGAGCACGGCTCCGCGAGCCCGAGGGTCGCCTCCGGCCAGCGGTTGATAGAAGCCACCGACCGGCTCGAGCCCCAGGAGCTGGCGGACCGCGAGCATGTAGAGCGGGATCTGCAGCAGACCCTCCTCGCCCCACCGACGACCTCCGAATGCCGCGCGTCCCTTGTAGTCGTAGACGATCGCGCGGGTCCCGGCGGAATCCACGTCCACCCGGTCTATGCGGCCCCGCAACCGCAGTTCGGGTTCCCCGTCGCCGGCCAGCACCAGCGCGGGCTGGGCTTCCGGGGCCTCATGCGCGAGCACGGCTTCCTCCCCGTCCGAGGCTGCCCGTTCGGGCGCCGCGTCCTCCCCCGCCTCCGTCATGCCGAACTCGAGCTCGAGGTGGCGCGGCTCGAACACGGTCCGAGAGGCGGCGGCGTGGACCAGGTAGCGCTCCAGGTCGGCCTGCAGCCGGCGCACGAGGACCCGCCGTCGCAGCGGCTCGGCGGTGATCGGTCGCGCCCGGGCGTGGGCGTGCAGGATGCCCGCCATCAGCTCGCGAGCGAGGGGGAGCCGGTCCGGCGTGAGCATGGACGAGCCGGTCTGGCGGCCGAGCTCGGCCAGCGTCTCCTCCAGCACGGAGTGGGCGACTCCTCCGCGTCTGAGCGCCTCGGCTTCGGGGTCGAGGTCCTCGGGATTGAGGAAGCGCTCCACGAACCAGCGCACGGGACAGCCAGCCCACAGTTCCAGCGACGAAGCTGACCACGCCGGCCGGCCCGTGAGCTCGGCCAGGACCGCAGGAGAGCCCAGCGCCCCGATGGCCGGGGCGCTGACGATCCCGGCCGCGGGGGCCGGATCGCCTGACTCGGTTCGGTGGACCGGAATTTCTCCCGCGAACACGTCTGCGACGTCATCCACGTAGAGCGAGCGCAGGCACGGGACACCCTCCTCGTCGGCCGTGTGCCAGCTGAGAACGAGCAGTTCCTCGGGACGCGACACGACGGCGTAGAAGAGGAACCGCTCGACCTCGGAGTGCGCGCCGGGGCTGGCCAGCACCAGCCCGGACGCGCGCGCGATGTCACGGCGCTGCTCGTCCGAAAGGAAGGGATCGGCCGGAGCCGGGGCGGGGAAGGTTCCCGCCTGTAGGCCGCACACGAACAGCGCCCGCACACGGCGAGCCCGGAGCGACAGCGGGTCGGCGATGAGCACCCCCGGCTGGCTGCCGTCCGCGATTGGTACGGAGAGGTTGCGGAGCATCCGCTCGAGCTCGGCCGGGTCCTCGCCCAGCGCCGGGTCGGCCGAGGCGAGCTCGGCCAGCTCCGAGAGCGCGCTGCGCCCGGCGGACAGGGCCGCGGCATCGGGAAGCTCGAGTGTCGTGAGCAGTGCGGCCCGCCGCCGGCGCGAGGCGGCGAACAGGCCTTCGAGCTCCCGACCGAGCTGCCGGACCAGAGCCACCGGTCCCTGCGCGCGCCCGCTGACCAATCGGTCGATGGCCTCCAGCGGCCAGCGGTCGCGCTCCCAGACGGCGCGGGCGGCTGCGGCGGTTTCCACGCCCTCGCGTCGCAGCGAGCGCTCGAGCCGATCGGCGAGCTCCGGGATCTCGAGCACTCCCGGCGTCCGCAGCCAGGAGAGCAGGTCGCCGCTCGAACCCTCGAGCAGCGCGCAGCGCAGCAGTGACAGCAGCCCGCCCCCTAGCGCGGTCTGGCCGAACCCCTCGTGGGACTCGCGCGCGATCGGAATCCCGCGCCGCGCGAACGCCTCCTCGACCAGCCACGTCTGCTCGTGGGTGGGGCGTATCACGACCGCGACATCTTCGGGGCGCATTCCGCCCGCCAGCAGCCCGGCGATCTCGTCGGAGACCAGCTCCAGCTCGGCCCGCTGGCTGGGGGACTCGAGCAGCCTGACTGCGGACCCGGGCTCGACCGGATTCGGCGACCCGGGCTCGACCGGATCCGGCGACCCGGGGTCGACCGGGTCCGGCGATCCTCCCGGCCCGTCGGAGCCGGCGTCGTCCTGCCATCCCGCGGCGCCGAACAGCGCTCGCTCCAGATGGTGCAGAGCCCGGGCCGAGGGACCGGCGTAGTAGTCGGCGCGCGCCGGCAGGGTCACGTGCTCGTCGGCCAGCTCCCGCAGCCGCGCGAACGCCTCCGCGCGTCCGGCGAACGCGGGGCGGCCCGGCTCGTAGGGGAGCGACACCGTCACCGGGGCCTGCACGACTCGGGCCAGCGTCTCGATCGCGTCGAGCTCGATCACCGTGAAGTCGTCGAACCCGTATACGAATACGGGGGTCGAACCCCAGGCGGCGGGCGCCACGCTGACCGCGTTCAGGGCGGCCACGGCGTACAGCTCGCGATCCAGGCGGCCGAGCCGATCGAGGGTTCCCCGGTAGGCCCGGTACAGGGCACCGAGCTCGGCCGCATACTCGCGCTGGCCGGGACTCTGTTCGGTCCATGCCTTAAGGGCCTGATCCAGCCGCGGCGGCTGTACGCGTCGCGCCTCGAGCTCGGCAAACCAGTGGGCGAGCGCGCTGGCGAACCCCGGAGTCGGCGCCGAGGCCGAGAGGACGCTCAGAGGCGTCCGGGCCGCGGCCAGCGACGCGATCCGCTGCCGGCTGGAGTCGGTGATGGGCTGGTGGCCGCCAAGCTCGACCCGGCGCGCGATCTCGCCGATCAATCCGGCGAAGCGAAGCACCCTGACCCCGAAGATCGCTCCCGAGCGGGCCAGCTCGCGCCGGTAGTGCTCTACGTCGGCGGAGCGGGGGACCACCAGCACGGGATCGCGCGCCAGCGTGTCCCGGTAGGCGTCGAGGACGTGCTTGGCCTTGGCCGAGTTCGCCGGTCCGGTGATCAGCTCGAGCGGCATCTGGCCATACTCGCGCACGCCGCCGACGGCGCGATGCCGGGCGCGGTCAGGCCGCGCTGCGAGTCTCGGCGGAACTCGCCTTGGCCTGGGCCACCTCGGCCTCGGCCTCGACGTCGGGCGGCTTGGCCCCCTCGCGGGCCCAGTCCTCGTCGAACTCCACCCGCCACTTGCCCTCCTCGCTCTGGGCCAGCGCCAGGCGCGCGCGGAAGGACCGGCCGCTGCGACCCTTGAAGCCGGTCACCTGCTTGGCCGTGCGCCCGGAGGTGATCAGTTCGCGCGCGACCCCTACCGGAAGCTGCTTGCCCGCCTTGGACTTCCAGATGACGAAGCCGCAGCCCGGGTCGTCGCGCGCCCAGCACGAGTAGCCCTTGCGGTTCTCGACGATGTCGTGCCCGCATACCGGGCAGGGTCCGAGGTTCGCGCGCGGGATGCGTACGTCGCGCAGCTTGTCGTCCAGCTCGTGGACGGTGTCGCTGGCGAAACCGGCGATGTCTTGCATGAACCGCTCGCGCGAATCCTCGCCCCCCTCGATCCGGGCGAGGCGATGCTCCCAGCTCCCGGTCAGCTGCGGAGAGGTAAGCGCGTGGCTGTCGAGTAGGCGCACGACGTTGAGCCCCTTCTCGGTCGCCACCAGCGCCCGGCCGTCGCGTTCCAGGTAGCCCACGTCGATCAGGCGCTCGATGATGGCCGCGCGCGTGGCCGGCGTGCCGATGCCCGAGTCCTTCATCGCTTCGCGCAGCTCCTCGTCGTCGACCAGCTTCCCCGCCGTCTCCATCGCCGCCAACAGGGACGCGTCGGTGTAGCGCCGCGGCGGCTTGGTTTCCTTCTCGAGGCTGATCACGTCGCGCGTCTGCACGTCCTCTCCCTGCTCGAGCCGCGGGAGGTGCTGCTCGCCGCCCTCGTCCTCGTCGCCCCGGCCGTCGGTATCGGCGAGCTCGCCATAGACCGCGCGCCAGCCCGGGACCAGCAGCAGGCGTCCACGCGTGCGGAATATGTGCTCGGCCACCGTGGTCTCCACGCGCGTGTTCTCGAACACGGCGTCGGGGTGGAACACGGCCAGGAACCGGCGCGTCACGAGGTCGTAGATGCGCCGGTCGTCGGTGTTCATCTTCTCGAGCCTGTGCTCCGAGCGCGTGGGGATGATCGCGTGGTGATCGCTGACCTTGGAATCGTTCACCACCCGCCCGAGGGGGAGCAGATCGAGACCGGTGACGTACGTGGCCGCCTGGGAGTAGTCGGGGTTTCGGCCCACGAGCTGGGCGGTGGGCTTGATCTCGGCGATCATGTCGCTGGTGAGGTAGCGCGAGCTGGTCCTCGGGTAAGTCAGCGCCGTGTGCTCCTCGTACAGGCGCTGCGCGGCGGCCAGCGTGCGACGGGCCGAGAATCCGAAACGGGCGTTGGCCTCGCGCTGGAGCGAGGTGAGGTCATAGAGCAGCGGTGAACGCTCGCGCTGCTCACGGCGCTCGAGCTTGGTGATCGTCCCCGGTTGGTCCTTGCACGCCGCCACGATCGCCTCTGCCTCCTGCGCGCTGGCCAGGCGCGGGTTGGCTCCGGCGTGGTAGCGCCCGACGTAGACGCGCTCCGCGTCGCTTCGCTCCGCCTCCGTATCCAACGGCGCGGCGGCGAACTTGGCGTCCACCAGCCAGTAGGGCTCCGGGACGAACGCCCGGATCTCCTCCTCCCGGCGGGCGACTATGGCCAGCGTGGGGGTCTGCACGCGCCCCAGCGACACCGCTCCATCGAACGACGAGCGCAGCCGAATGGTCGCTGCGCGGGTAGCGTTCATGCCCACGATCCAGTCGGCCTCCGACCGCGAGCGAGCGGCCTGCTCGAGACGCTCGAGCTCGGACCCCGGGCGCAGGGACTCGAAGCCTTCGCGAATCGACGCCGCGGTCATCGAGGACAGCCACAGGCGCTGGACCGGCTTGTTGCCGCGCGCCTTCTCGTACAGGTAGGCGAAGATGAGCTCGCCCTCCCGTCCGGCGTCGCAGGCGTTGATCACCGTCTCGACCTCGGGATTGCGCAGCTGGGAGGTGACGACCGACATCTGCTTGCGCGAGCGCTCATCCCGGACCACGAGCTTGAAGCGCTCCGGGATGATCGGGAGGTCGGCCATCCGCCAGCGCTTGAACTTGGGGTCGTACTCGTCCGGCTCGGCCAGCTGCACCAGGTGGCCCACGGCCCAGGTGATGGTGTGCTCGGGCCCCTCGAGCCAGCCCTCGTGCTTCTGGAACGGGCCCGGGAGCACCCGGGCCAGGTCCCGCCCCACCGAGGGCTTCTCGGCGATCACCAGAGTCTTGGCCATCGGAGCAGCGTAGCGCCCGCTCCCGGACGGCTCGGGGTCGGGAGTCCCCGGCCGTCCGGCCTACTGAGTGCAGGGACCCGTGCTCACGGGCCCGGTGGTCCGGGAGAGGTCACGGGCCACCACGCGGTTGGGCACTCCGTAGCCTCCTCGCACGGGCGCTCCCACCGTGGCGGCGAAGACCGTCGCCACCACCCGCCCCCGGGCGTCCACCACGGGGCCACCCGAGTTCCCTGGCCGAACCTGACCCCGATAGGCGGTGACCAGACGGGGAACGGGGCCCCGGCCGTAGGCGTCCTGGGTCTCGACCACCTCGGTCGGCCCGAGCCGGGCGGGTTCCACGTCGTAGGGGCCGTTGTGGGGAAAGCCGAGGATCGCGGCGGACAGACCGACCGGGGCGTCGGGTGCGAGGGCCAGGGCGGGCCGCGATAGTCCGCTGACGCGCAGCACCGCGACATCCTCGCGAGGATCGAAGACGATCGCCTGGGCCGGCAGGTCGGGGGGTTGACCGCCGGCCTCCACCACCGTGTCCGTCTCGCCGGCGACCACGTGGGCGTTGGTCACCACCACGCCGGGAGCCGCGACCCAACCGGAGCCTTCGACTCCCAGCCCGCAGGCGGTGCCCAGCACTCGGACGACGCTGGCACCCGCGGCCTCAACCCCGGGGTCGCGCGCGATCGCGCTCGTCGGGGGCGCCACCGCGGGGGTCGGCGCCGTTATCGAGGGCAGCGGATCGAAGCGGGCCAGCGCGTTGAGGATCGCGCCGGACGGGGGTAGGAGCTGGTTGAGCTGGCGCAGGATGAACGAGCGCTGGATGTCCGCGCGCAGGCTTCGGTCGCCGGGGAGCTGCAGGGCCACCGCGCCCGCGATCCAGGCCACGCCCAGCAGCAGGCAGGCGCTGAGCAGCGCCCCCAGCACCCCGTCGGCGACGGCAAATCCCGGGAGGCGCAGCGCCCCTCGGAGGCGAAGGCCCAGACCCTCCAGGCCGGAGGCCAGGATCGCCCCCCCGAGCAGAGCGCCGAGCAGACCAAACGCCGGGGCGTAGGGGGAGGCCGACCCCGAGGTCAGCAGCGCCGAGGCCAGGCGGGTTCCGAGGAACGCTCCAGCTATGAACCCGATCAGCGACAGCGCGCCCACGATGAATCCCCGGCCGAATCCGTAGAGGGCCAGCAACAACGCGAGCGCCACGATGATCCAGTCGAGGGTGGTCATCCGCGGCCGCCGACCTTACCCGTCGGGCGTCCGGTCGATCGGGACCACCCCAGAGCAGCCTTGGCAATCGTCATCTCACCGCACGGCCATGATCTAGCCTCTGTTCGTGTGACAGGTCCGGTCGGCCCCGAGACGAGGTCCGGGGGCCGAGGAGAGTCCCAGCCGCGCGACGCGACCACCGTTCGCCCGCACGGTTCGAGCGTGAGATCGGGGGCGCGCAGCGGCCGCAGCCCCGCCGCGCGGCGCCGCGCGGCGCTGCTTGCCGGGCTCGCGGCCGTGGCCCTTGTCGTGGGGGTGATCGTGGGCGCCAACCACGACACTTCGGCGCGCCGGCTGGCTCAAGACTTCGCGGCTGCATGGGCTAGGGGCGACTACGCCTCCATGTATGCCGACGTCGATCCGGCCACCAGTCGACGGCCCTCCGTGGTCCGCTTCGCCGCCGAGTACCGCCGCGCTCTCGCCACGGCCACGGCCACACAGCTGCGCTTCGACCACGCGCGGGACGCGGGCGGCGGTGTGATCGAACTGCGCGCGAGGGTGCACACCCGTATCTTCGGCACGCTCACCCTACCCCTGCGGGTCCCGGTGGAGGGAACGGGGAGCGCGGCCCGGATCCGCTGGTCGCGCGCTCTGTTGTTCCCCGGCTTGCGCCCGGGCGAGGCCCTGGGGCGCACCACGTCGCTCGCACATCGTTCCGCCCTGCTCACCCGCCAGGGCACGGTGCTGGCGAGCGGCACGCCGGATTCGGCCGGACAGCGAGCATCACCACTCGGCGCGGCCGCGACGGCGATAACCGGAACGGTCGGGGCGATCCCCCGTGATGCGGCGGCCGCCTATTACGCGGCCGGGTATCCGCCCGATGCACGCATCGGGTTGTCTGGGCTGGAGCGAGTGTTCGAGACCCGCCTGGCCGGAACGCCGGGCGGCACGCTGGTGGCCGGGCAACGGCAGCTCGCGTCGTCCTCGGCCCAGGCGGGCTCGGCGGTGCGAACGACCATCTCGGACAAGCTCCAGCGCGTCGCGGTGACGGCGCTCGCCAACCGTCTGGGTGCGATCGCGATCCTGCGTCCCACGACCGGCGAGATACTTGGCCTGGCCGGTATCCCGCTGTCGGGGCTGCAGCCCCCGGGGTCGACGTTCAAGATGGTCACGGTCACGGGCGTGCTCGAGGCCCATATCGCCACCGTGCGCACGCAGTTCCCCGTCGCGACGCAGGCGACCCTGTCCGGAGTCCCGCTCCAGAACGCCAACGGAGAGTCGTGCGGCGGAACTCTGGCCGAGGCGTTTGCCCAGTCGTGCAACTCGGTGTTCGCGCCCCTGGGCGCGAAGCTCGGCGCCCGCCGGCTGGTCGAGGTGGCGCGAAGCTTTGGGTTCAACGAGCCGACGGGGATTCCGGGCGCCGCCACCAGCTCGATTCCGCCTCCCAGCGCGATCCCGGACGACCTGGCGGCGGGCTCCACGGCCATCGGTCAGGGCCAGGTCCAGGCCACCGCCCTGCAGATGGCGATCGTGGCTGCCACGATCGGGATGCACGGTCGCCGCCCCCGCCCCACCCTGGGGGCCCGGACGATCCGGCCCGCGGTCCAGGCCATCAGCCCGCGGGTGGCCAGGACCGTCGAGCGCCTCATGCTCGGCGTGGTCAGGAGCGGGACCGGGACGTCAGCGGCGATCCCCGGCGTCCCGGTGGCCGGCAAGACGGGCACGGCGGAGCTGCGCCAGACCGTGTGCTCGGGCAGCCAGCAGACGTCGGGCTGCGGCGCCTCCTCCGACCCCCGCAACACCGACGCCTGGTTCGCGGCCTTCGCGCCGGCGGCGCGCCCCCGGCTCGCTGTCTGCGTGATGCTGGTCGGCGCGGGCGCGGGCGGGTCTACGGCCGCGCCCATCGCGCGCGAGGTCCTGCTGGCCGGGCTGCATCGCTGAGCGCCAGCCTCACGGCCGGCGGCGGTCAGACGTCGAGGTCGGTGGTCGCCGTTTGCCCCAGGCTCGGCACCGTGATCGCGAAGTCAAGGGGCCGGTTCTCATACGAGGCCAGGTTGATCTTGAACAGCAGCAGCACCCCCTGGGTGGGGCTGTTGTACGCCGGACTCCCCAGATCGGGGATCTGTCCGTGACCCGGTATGGGGACGCTGTGATACGCGAGCACGTTGGTCGCGTTCGGGAACGTCGGCGTGTACACGTTGTGCTGCGTGTCGAAAACGGTGAAGTCCGTAGTCGGCGTCTGGGTGGCGCCGGAGCGGTTCTCCACCAGGATCCACACGCCGTACCAGGCTTGGTTGGGCAGCAGGCGCGCCTGGGCGGGTGTGAGCCCCGACAGGTAGGCCGAATCCTCGGTGTCCTGCGGGTTGAGCTGGCGCGAGATCTCCACCTGGTAGCGCAGCGAGCCCAGCTCCAGATAGATGCCCTCGGTGTCGGCGTGCAGCGGATGCGAGTGCCCGCAACCCGACAGCGCCAGGAGCGCGCCAGCGGCAACGGCGAGCGAGCTTAGGGGGCCACGGCGGCGCGCCACGCGCGGAAGCCTAACCGTCACGGGCCGCTCACAGACCCGCGACGGTGGCGCGGGGGCCGCGCTCCGCTCCCTCCTCGAGAATGGACCGGAGCCGGCGCATCGCCCGGCCAGCCTGCCGGCGCAGCCACGCGCGCATTCCCAGAGCCTCCATTATGCGATCGGCCAGCGTCGCCGGCTCGGTCTCGATGGTCAGCTCCACGCGCGTGGTTCCCGCGGGGGCGGGCGACAGCGTGTAGACGCTGAGCAGCCGCACGCGGTTGAACTTTCCGCCCCTCCCCAGCTCGACTATGCGCCGATTCGGCTCGACGTCGGTGATCGTGACGTCCGCCCAGCCGAAGCGATTGCGGCGCGTCTTGAGGCGAAAGCGGGCGCCCGCGCCCTTTCCGTAGGAGTCCAGCCGGGTCAGGTGAAACTCGCCCAGGTAGTGATCCGAGAACTCGGGCCGATTGGCCATGTCGAGCAGATACTCGAACACCTCGGACGGGGGCCTGTCGATGACGATCGAGGCGGTAACCGGGTCCAAGACCGGCGCCAGTCTAACCGGCCATAGCGAGGCTGGGAGCGAGGCGCGCTAGGCCGCGCGAACCACGATGCGCACGGCGTGGCCGTGCTCGGAGTGGCGCACGATCTCCGATCCGATCGGCTCACCCTTGCGCAGCGGCCGGCACAGCTCGCAGACGATCTGGTCGTCGGCGTAGAGGTAGACGCGCTCGCCGATGAGCGGAGTGCGCCGACAGTCCGCACAGCGCTCGCGATCAGCGACCAGGGCCCCGACCCCCTTGCGGAGCAGCGCCAGCTCCAAATCCGCGCGGTCTCGCTCCGGGACGTGGGCCATGGCGCCCAGTTCGCCGGGGGGGCCGCGGCTCCTGCCCCCCCGGGGCCGGGTGGGCGCCAAATCGCAGCCCAGGGGATAGGCGCCCCCGGCGGCGAAACCTCTTTTCAACCTAAAAAAACCCTCTCCAAAGGCCTCGCTTAGGCTAAGATCCACCGTTCGAGAGGTGAGGAATCGTCCCAGCGGCGCAGGGGCGGGAGGGAGAGTCCACCAAATGGAGTCTGTTATGTCCGGAACAATGGCGGGTACCGGCTCCTTCCGTTGCGAGCAGTGCGGCTACGTGCTCACGCTCGCCGGGGAAGACACCCTCGTCGACTGCCCGGGCTGCGGGGGACGAGCCTTCTCGCGCGCCTCCCTGTTCAGCTCGTCGCGCTTCCCGCGCGAAGACCGCAGCAAGATGAGCGCCCAGGAGCTCGCCGCCTGGCTGGCGGCGGCGCGAGACCAGCTCGAGGAGGCCGGCGAGTACCTCGTCTACGCCGACGGCGAGCGAACCGTGAACGTGCCTCTGCTTCAGGAGTGGACCCGCGTGGGTCGCAGCCTGGCCGCCGACGTGCGCTTCGACGACCCGACGGTCTCCCGTCGTCACGCTCTGATCGTCCGTCAGCCCGATGGTGTGCGCGTGCTCGACGACCGCAGCCTCAACGGGGTGTTCGTCAACGGCCAACGCGTCGAGTGGAGCGTGCTCAAGGACGGTGACGAGATCGTCGTCGGCCGCTACCGCTTGCACTTCCTCGAGCACGCCGGCAAGGCCGCGCTCGCCAGCGAGACGCTCCAGGCCACGGGCTAGGACCGCGTCTCAGCGCCGCATGGGCGGTCGCCCGACGGCCGACGCGTCGCGCCTTCGTCGCGGCGGCTAACATCGCGCCGCCATGGCGCAGACGATCGCCATCCTCTCGCAGAAGGGCGGCACCGGGAAGACGACGTCGGTGCGCACCCTGACCGACGTGCTGCGGCGCGTCGACGTGCAGACGCTCGCGGTCGATCTCGATCCGCAGGGCAACCTGTCCGACTACTTCGACGTCGATCCAGAGGCATCGCCGACGATCGGAGACGTTCTGAGCGGGCGCGCCGAGGCGAGCGACGCGATCCACAACGGCATACTTCCGGCCAACCTCGGCCTGGCCGAGGCCGAGCTGATCATGACCGGCAAGATGGGCCGCGAGCTGACGCTCAAGCGTGCGCTCGCCAAGGTCTCGGGCGACTACGAGCTCATCCTGATCGACTGTCCCCCGTCCCTGGGGCTGCTCACCGTCAACGCGCTGGTGGCCGCGGATCACGCGCTGATCTCGGCCGAGGCCCAGTACTTCGCCATGCAAGGAGTCGAGCAGGCCCTCGAGGTGGTCGAGCTGGCGCGCGACGGGCTGAACCCCGACCTGAACTGGCTGGGCGTCGTGCTCAACATCGCCGACATGCGCACGGTCCACTCGCGCGAGGCCTACGCCTCGCTGCGAGAGCACTACGGCAACCGAGTCTTCGACACGGTTATCCGAGCGTCGATCGCCTACGCCGAGTCGGCCGAACGCGGCCTGTCGATTCTCGACTACCGGCCCGACCTCGGGTCCGACTATCTGGCTCTGGCGGACGAACTGCTGCGCCGCCTCGAGCTCGACGGTGCGCGCCGCCGGGTGGCGGCGCTCAGCGCGGCCTAACCGCCGCCCTAGTGCTTCTTGCCCTTGCCGTGGATCTTGACGCGGAAGTCCTTGGTCTTGCCGGTGCTGCCCAGGCTGGCGGAGCTTCGGAACGAGAGGTGGACGGCGACCGAGATGGTGCTGCGGTGCTTGAAGAGCCGCCTGCCCTTGCGCGTGGGCTTGATCCCGAGCGTTACGGGGCCGGTTGTGGTGGCCGTCACCGACCCCCGGCCGTAGACCCGGGCGCGTGCAGTGACCGCCGCGTGGTGGGCGCCCTGTCCGACCGAGGCCGTTCCGGTGACGCTGTCGCCGGCTGCTAGCACGAAGGTGAACCTCAGCGTCCCGTCGGCTTCGGTCTCCTGGTTCAGCACCGTGAGGGGGTCCTGCCCGGGTGGTGCTTGGCTCGTGCCCGCGGTCCCTCCGGGGCACAGCGGCGTCGCGTAGCCGCCCGTGCCCTCGATCGCCTGCATGAGCAGCTCGAGGTTCCCGAAGCTGGACTGAGGGGCGAACTGGGCCCCGTTCACGACGCCGCCGTGCTTGGTGTAGAAGTCGGTCGTCGTTCCCGACACGTCCGAGAAGACCCTGAACGGGACGCCCTGGGGATAGAAGCCGGGGTCGAACCCGCCCTCGCTGGCAAACCCCAGGAAGTCGCCCCGGCCCACACAGAAGTTTTCGGGGTAGAAGGTCGAGACCTGCTGGGGATCGCCCGAGTCCGGCATGTTGAACGGACCGCTGGCGTGGGCGATGCGAACCGAGCCGTCGGCCTGGGGCACGAGGTCGACCAGATGGATCGTCGTTCCCCCGTTGATGTTGTGGGGCCCGGGGTCTCCCGGCTGCCCGTTGGGGACAGCCATTCCCTTGACCGAGAACGACAGGATCTGGCCGTCGGCGGGGGCGACGATGTCGTTGATCGGGGCGCCGACCTGGCGGAAGCCGAGTTTCTTGGCGATCCAGGCCACCCAGTCCTGACCGGACATGATGATCTTGTTCGCGGCGGCCCTGAGGTCACTGCCCAGCCGGTAGCCCGCCGTCGGCGGACCGGCCTGCGCCTGACGGGCGCGCGGGGCCGCGGCTCGTCGCCGGGAAGCCGAGAACGGTGCCAGGACCGCCGGTCCGGCCGTTTGGTCGAGCGGGGATGGGGCGACGTAGGCTCCCGATCCAGCCGCGGCGCTCGACGATCCCGATTCGGCCCCGGCGGTCGACGATCCCGATCCGGCCGCCCAGGCCGAGCCCGTTCCGACTGCCCCCAGAGCCAGGGCGCCCACTGCCAGAGCCAGGACACCGACCACCGTCGCGAGCCCCGTCCTGCGCACGCGGAGTCTGGCGGGATGCGGCGACCTGGTCAGTGCTTCTTCTTGCCCTTGCCGTGGATCTTGAGGCGGAAGTCCTTCGTCTTGGCCGTGCTACCCAGGCTGGCGGAACTGCGAAACGAGAGGTGGACGGTGACCGAGATCGTGCTCCGGCGCTTGAAGATCCGGGCTCCCCGGCGCGTGGGCTTGATCCCGAGCGTCACCGGGCCGGTGCGATCGGCCGTCACCGAACCGCGGCCGAAGACTCGGCCCCGCGCCGCCACCGCGGCGGGCCCAATGCTGCCGACCGTCGCGCCGTGAGCGCCGCCCACAGTCGCCTTCCCCGACACCGTGTCGCCCGTCCCCACCACGAAGACGAACCCCAACGTCCCGTCGTTCCCGACGTTTTGGTCGAGGGTGGTGAGCGGATCGGCGCCCTGAGGAGTGCCCGCGGTGCCCCCGGGGCACAGCGGAGTCGCGAACCCACCCGTGCCCTCCTTCTCGTGCATCAGCAGCTCCACGTTCTGCTGGGGCGCACCAAAGAACCGGTGCCCGTTCATGATGTCGTTGTGCTTGCTGTAGTAGTCGAGCGTCCAGCCCGAGACCTGCGAGAAGATCTGGAGCGGGACGCCGTGTTGATATGAGCCCGGGTCGAATCCGCCCTCGCTGGAGAAGCCCACGTAGTCGCCGGGCTTGACGCAGAAGTTCTCCGGGAAGAAGCGCGTGATCTGCTGCGGGTCACCGGTGTCGGGGAGATGGAAGGCGCCGCTGGCGTGATCCACCAGCACCCGCCCGTCCGGCTGGGGGACGAGATCGACCAGATGGATCGCGGTCCCGCCGTTGATCGTGCTCGGCGGTGGGGCGCCGGGATGACTGGGCAGGGCCATGCCCTTGACGTCGAACCACAGGATCTGTCCCGGCGTGGTGATCGCCGCCGACCCCGAACCGGCGGTCTGGCGGGTCCCGCGGGGAATGCCGAACACCTCGGTGATGATCCAGGCCGCCCAGTCCTCCGGCGACTGCCGGGCGAGGTTCGCCGGATCGGCGAGGTTGCTGCCCTGGTCGGACACCGCGGTCGGCACCGCCTGAGCCTGGTGGGCAGCGCGACGGTGTGCCCCCGCCCCCGCGACGGAAGCCGCGCCCGAGCCGGCGGCCGCCACGACCAGGGCGCCAATCGCGCTCGCGACCGCGATTCGCCGCCCGCGTGGCCGGCCCGATTCGGGCGCTGGGGCGCCGGTGGATGGCGAGGAGGGCTTCACGGGAGCGCCGACGTCAAGCGGAGCCTACCCGCGGACGCCAAGCCGATGTGGCCGGCCACACGTAGTAAACCCGGCCGGGCCGCGGTCAGAGCGCCCGGACGTCGGCCCCCTGGGGCTCGAACGGAGCCCGCCTGACCGTCGCCCAGCCCTCGACCCGCTCTCGCAGCGCGGCGGCGACGTGCGAGGTCTGCTCGTAGTGGCACCAGAACACGACGCTCGGCCCGGCCCCCGAGATGGTGGCGCCCAGGGCACCCAGCCCGGCGGCCTCCTCGACCAGAGCGCTCGAGCGCGGATACAGCGCCGCCCGCTGAGGCTGGTGCAGGCGGTCCCGCAGGCCCCGCGCCACCAGCTCCCAATCGCCCCGGGCCAGACCCAGCATCAGCAGCGCCCCGTGGGCGACGTTGAACACGGCGTCGCCGAGTGGCACGCTGGACGGGAGCACCGAGCGCGCCTGGTTCGTCGCCATCGCGCCCGACGGGATCACCACGAGCGCCTCGAGCTCGGCCGGAGGGTCCAGGCGCACGGCCTCGCCGTCGGCGCACACTACGAACCCGCCGCGCAGGGCGGCCGCGACGTTGTCGGGATGGCCCTCGAGCTGGGTGGCCAGCTCCAGCAGGTCGGCGTCGAGCTCGAACAGGTGATCGGCGGCCATCAGACCGGCCACGATGGCGGCCGCGCTCGACCCCAGCCCGGCGGCCACCGGGATGTCCGAGCGCAGCCGAAAGCTGAAGTCATCGGCTGGATGCAGGCGCTCGAAGCCCCGCACGCACAGGTTCTCGCGGTCGCGGGGAACGTCCAGCTCGGTCTCGAAGGCAAAGCTCCCGGTCTCCAGGACCTCGAGCTCGAGGTGAATGGCCAGCGCCACGGCGAAGCAGTCAAACCCCGGGCCCAGGTTGGCCGACGAGGCGCTGACTCGGACCAGCCGGCGGCGTTCCACGGCCCCTACTCCAGCACGGCTCGCTCGAGCGCGGACAGCTCGGCCTCGCACGGCACGACCGCCCCGGCCTGCTCGAGCGCGGTCTGCGGGTCCTTGAGCCCGTGCCCGGTGAGCACGCACACGATCCGCTCGGCGCCGTCGGCCCCGTAGGCCAGCAGCCCCGCGACCGACGCGGCCGAGGCCGGCTCGCAGAAGACCCCTTCCACCGAGGCCAGCATCCGGTACGCCTCTAGGATCTGCGCGTCGGTGACCGCCCGGACCGCACCCCGCGAGGCGGTCATGGCGTCCATCGCCTCCTCCCATCGAGCCGGGTTTCCGATCCTGATCGCGCTGGCCACTGTCTCGGGCTCGGACACGGGAGCCCCGTGAACCAGCGGTGCCGCTCCGGCGGCCTGGAACCCGAACAGCCGGGGCGCCGCTCCCGCCTCGAGGAAGCCCTTCCAGTACGCGGTGACGTTGCCCGCGTTGCCGACCGGAATGCACAACGCATCGAGCTCTCCCAGGTCGTCCAGCAGCTCGAAGGCCCCGGTCTTCTGGCCCTCGAGGCGGTAGGGGTTGATCGAGTTCACGAGCGCGATCGGGTGCGCCTGGACCAGCGCGCGCACGAGCTCGAGGGCTTGGTCGAAGTTGCCGTGGAGCGCGATCACGCGGGCTCCGTGCATCAGCGCCTGCGCCAGCTTGCCCGTGGCGATCTTGCCTTCGGGGACGATCACGGCGCCGCGCAGCCCGGCGCGGGCCGCGTAGGCAGCGGCGCTGGCGGCCGTGTTGCCCGTCGACGCGCACACCACGGCCCCGGCGCCCTCCCGGACCGCGGCCGACACCGCGCATGTCATGCCCCTGTCCTTGAAGGACCCGGTCGGGTTGGCGCCCTCGAGCTTCAGCCAGACCTCGGCGCTCACGCGCTCGGAGATCTGCGGCGCGGGCACGAGCGGCGTGGAGCCCTCCCCCAACGAGACGATCGGGTCCGCGGGCCCGAACGGCAGGCGGTCGCGGTAGCGCTCGATGAGCGAGCCGCTAGACAAACTCCTCCTCGATCACCCGGATCGCCCGCGGTGCCGAGCGGACGGCGTCGAGCGCTCCGATCAGCTCGCAGGCCGCGAACACGCGAGACTCGAGCAGCGGGTGCAGCACCATCACCAGCCTCGCCTGGTCGCCCAGCCCGTGCTGGACGACCGATTTGATCGAGGCCCCCTGGAGGCCCAGCACCTGGGCGATTTGGGCGAGCACGCCGGGGCGGTCGATGACCTCCATGTGCAGGTAGAAGGCCGATTCGACGTCCTCCACCAGCGCCAGAGCCTCGGTCACCACCGGAACCGACGGCGGCGGGATCATCGCGCTGATGACGTCGCCCAGCACCGCGGTCGCAGTCTGGGGCCCCCCGGCGCCGGGCCCGGACAGGGTGATCTCCGTGATCGTGTCGGATTCGACCGTCACCGCGTTGAACGGACCGGCCACCGATGCCAGCGGATGCCCGCCGTACAGGAAGGCCGGGTGCACGCGCACCGACAGCCCGCCCTCGACCCGCTCGGCGGTCCCGATCAGCTTGAGCCCCAGCCCCAGCTCCTGGGCGTAGGCCATGTCGTCGGGGGTGATGTGCTCGATCCCCTCGTAGCGGACGTGGTCGAGGCGCACCGGGGCGCCAAAGGCCAGGCGGGCCAGGATCGCCATCTTGGCCGCGGCGTCCCTGCCGTTGACGTCGTCGGAGGGGTCGGCCTCGGCGTAGCCGAGACGCTGGGCTTCGGCCAGAGCCTCCTGGTAGGACAGCCCGCCGCGCGCCATCTCGGTGAGGATGAAGTTGGTGGTGCCGTTGACGATCCCGTGGATGCGCTCGACGTGGGTGCCGGCCAGCGACTCCTGCAGCACCCGGATCACGGGCACCACCCCGGCCACGGCCGCCTCGAAGCGCAGCTGCACATTGGTCTGGCGGGCGAGGTCCAGGAGCTCGTCGCCATGCTGGGAGAGCAGCTGCTTGTTGGCGGTGACCACGTGGCGCCCCGCCCGCATCGCGCGTTCGACGTACTCGCGCGCGGGCTCGACGCCGCCGATCAGCTCGACGATCAGCTCCGAGCGCTCCAGCAGCTCGTCGAAGGACCCCCGGCTGCGTGTGAGCACGCCGATGAGCTCGGGACGACGACCGGTGATCGCCTGCACCCGGTCCGCGCGCTCCTCGATCAGCCGCGCGAAGGCGGCCCCCACCGTGCCGTGGCCGAGCAGCCCGATCGGGAAGGAGCCCGACCCTGGGAACGAGTCCGACCCGGAGGAGGAGTCCGACCCTGGGAACGAGCCCGACCCGGAGGAGGAGCCCGACGCCGACGCGTCCATTACCGCCAGCCCGCCCCGCGGTCAGTCGACGTCACGGGCGACCAGGTCGTCGAGCGTCTCGCGGCGGACCACCACGCGCGCCTCCCCGTCCTT
>DASZHF010000013.1:0-20662 GCA_035938095.1 Solirubrobacteraceae bacterium | reverse complement strand
AAATCGACCACTGTTCTGGCGTCTCCTTGTGATCCGAGGACGCGGCCCGGCCGGCGGGCTCGATCTGGGAGCCCCCTCGCCGGGTCGCGAAACCAGGCGGTAGATTGACTAGTCAGTCAATGTTTGTACCCACAAGGGTAGCCGAGCACCCGGGCGCAGGCAAACATGACCGTCAGGGCCAGGGTTTTCGGGCGTGCGAGCGGGTCTCGAGGTGGGCCTCAGCGCAGGACGAGCCAGACGGCGACGACGCCGAGGGCGATGGTGGCCGCAGTGACCATGACCAGCCCAACCTGCTCGGGGAAGATCGCCGGCCGCCGCGGGGCCAGGCTTCGCCTGCGAAAGCGTCGCCACATGCGGGACAATGCTCGCATGCCATGCGCTCCGCCCAGACGGTGCGGGCAGCGACCCGGGTGCTTCATAGGCGGCTAGATGCAGGAGGCGTTCGGCATCGTGCTGTTCGTGGTGGTCCTGGTCGGGGCGGTCGTGGCCGTCCTCTCGCTGCTCGGGCGCCGGCGCCTGTACGACCAGATCGGCCGCGGCATGCTGTCGCTGGACCGCGACGAGGCTCCCCGCCCGCCGGCCCCGGGGTCGTCGGGGTCGGCCCTCGAGCGCGACGAGGAGATCCGCCAGCTGCTCGCGGCGCGCAACGAGCGGCGCGCGCGCCGGGGCGAAGCCCCGCTCGACTTAGAGACTGAGATGGCGCGCCTGACCGCCCCGGCCGTCGATCCGGCCCTCGCCGCCGAGGTCCGCCAGCTGGTGATCGCCCGCAACGAGCGGCGGGCGCGGGCCGGTCAGCCGCCCCTCGACGTGGATGCCGAAGTCGCCCGCCAACTACGCGAGTTGGGCGCCTGATGTATAAGGGGCCCATGGCCGAGCAGCGTCGCTTCGAGCTCGACGAGCTGATCATCCGTCCGGGGACGTATTTCAACCCCCAGACCGAGGTGCTCATGGTGGTCGACGATTCGCCCGAGATCGACTCCGAGATCTTCAATATGGAGGAGTTCGAGGGCGCCGAGTGGGTCCTGATCTCCGACGAGTCGCCCCTCGACGAGAACCGCCGTGACGAGCTGCTCGAGCAGTTCCAGGTCCGTCACGGACCCAGCGACGACGGCCGCGCAGACGAGCTCGAGGAAGCGGATGAAGAAGACAACGCGCCCGACGAGCGCGAGGCCGAGTAGGTCGCGTCGCTCGCTCCGCTCTGGAGCCTCCCAGCCACCAAATGGCCGGGCACGCGCCGCACCTTGCGCGCCAGCTTGAGCCGCTCGAGCGCCACGATCAACCACCCACCGGGGTCGATTTCGGGGCGGCGCAGCCCGTGGAACGCAGAGGTCGGGAAGGCGTGGTGGTTGTTGTGCCAGGCCTCCCCGAACGAGAGCGGGGCGAGCCAGAAGACGTTTCTGGACTGATCGCTGGTCTCGAACTGGCGTCGCCCCAGGAAATGACACAGCGAGTTGATCGCGAACGTCACGTGGTGGAGCAGGAAAATGCGCACCAGTCCACCCCACAAGAGTGCGATTAGGCCACCCTCGACCGTTCCCGTCAACGCGTAACCGAGTGCGAACGGGATCGCCAAGCCGACGGCGACCCAGAGCGCGAACGTGCGGTTCACCAAGCGAATCGCTGGGTCCGTGAGCAGATCTCGCGCGTAACGCTGCGGAGTCGCGCGATCGGATCCGGAGAACAGCCATCCCACGTGCGCGTGCCACAGACCCGCGAAGGCGCCGAAGACTCCGCCTCGAGTGCTCAAGTGGGGACTGTGCGGGTCTCCCTGCTCGTCGGTGAATGCGTGATGCTTGCGGTGGTCGGCGACCCAGCTGATCACCGGACCCTGTACCGCCATCGAGCCGAAGATCGCAAACAGCGCGCGCACGGGTGAAGGCGACTCGAAGGACCGGTGCGTGAGCAGGCGGTGAAAGCCCACCGTGATCCCCAAGCCCGTGAGGACGTACATCAGGGCCAAGATGGCGAGGTCCGCGGGTCCGACGAAGCGATCCCAGAGCAGTCCGACCGCGCACACGAAGCCGACCACCGGCAAGAAGACCCCCAGCACATTGCCGATTCGATTGGCCCGTGTCATCGCCACGCCGACTAAATCTAGATGGAAACTAGACTTCGTCGCGCATGCGCACTCGCCGCTTCGGAGACACGGACCTCGAGTGCTCGGCCATCGGCTTCGGCACGTGGGCTCTGGGGTCGGACTGGTGGGGTGAGCACGAGGACCCTGATGCCTTGATCGCCCGGGCGCTCGAGCTGGGCGTCACCTTCTTTGACACCGCCGACACCTACGGGCAGGGCCTGAACGAGGAGATCGTCGGCACCGCGCTGGCCCGCGCGGGGGCGAGCCGCGAGCACATCCAGATCTCGACCAAGTTCGGCTACGTCATCGACCGCGACCGAACGACGCACGGGGAGTCCGAGCGCCCCCAGGACTGGTCCCCCGATCACACTCGCCGGGCGCTCGAGGCCAGCCTGCGACGCCTGCGCACCGACTACGTCGACCTCTACCAGCTGCACAACCCCCGCATGGACGCCATCCGGCGCGACGATCTGTTCGCCGAGCTCGAGGACCTCAGGAGCGAGGGCAAGATCCGCCGCTACGGGGTGGCGCTGGGGCCCAAGATCGGCTGGCGGGAGGAGGGAGTCTGGGCACTCGAGCGGCGCGACATCAGCTCGCTGCAGACCGTCTACAACCTGCTGGAGCAGGAGCCGGGCTCCGAGTTCCTCGAGATCGCGGAGCGCCGGGGGGCCGGCGTGATCGCTCGCGTCCCAACCTCCAGTGGCCTGCTCGAGGGCAACCTCACCCTCGAGACGACGTTCGAAGGCAACGACCATCGCCGGCATCGTCCCCGCTCCTGGCTGGTCGAGGGCCTGGCCAAGGTGTCGCAGCTGGAGTTCCTAGAGCGGGGCGGAGACCGCACGCTGGCCCAGGCCGCCATGCAGTTCGTCCTGGCCCAGCCGGCGATCGCGTGCGTCGTCCACACGGTCACGACGCGGGCCGAGCTCGAGGAGTGGGCTGGCGCCGCGGACGTTCCCGAGCTCGACGAGAACGAGCTCTCAGCGGTGGCCGAGCTCTACCGGTCGGGATTCGGGCTGGCCACCGCCTGAGACGCCCGGGACCGGCGGCATCGACCAGCCGTCAATCAGGGGCCCCGCCACGGCGCCTAGCCGTGAAGCAGGGTCCCGCACTTCTGGATGGCGCGAATATCCTGGCCCGCCCGCTGTAGACAGGCCAGGTAGGCGGCCTGAGAGGCACCGGAGCCGCTGGTGCCGGCGCCGCTGGTCCCCGCGCCACCGGAACCCGACGTTCCCGATCCCGAGCCGGTGCTCGGGGCGGCCGGTGCGGCCCCGGACCGGGGGGTCCGCGAGGAGCCCGAGCGCGGGGTCCCCGAGGAGCCCGCGGCGCCCACCGCGCTGAGCAGATCCGATAGGGGCCGGGCGTTGCTGGGAGCGGGGATGGTCTGGGGACTGTTGACGTCCGAGAGCAGCAGGTCGAAGCTGATCGTGCCGCCCTTCAGCCCGTTGGCGGCCGTGCGCAGGTCCGCGGGCACGGCTATGTTCAGGCTGAAGTCGAGCCGGCGGAGGATCTTGTCGGCGCTACCCGTGTAGACGTCGACGGTCGCGGACTTCACCGACCGGGCCACAGCGGCGCGCTGGCGTGAGTTGAGGGACGTCGGCAGCGTGGCCACGCTGCCGGCTCCGAGCCGGCTGGCCTTGCTCAGCAGGGTGTTGACGTCGGCCAGGAAGCGCCCCACGTCGATGCCGGCGGTGATGTGGATCGTCTGCGCGCCGCCCACGTTCTGAGTGCCCGCCTTGGTCGGGTTTATGAGCCAGCGCGTGGGATCCACGCCGAGCGAAGCCAGCGTGCTCGACTTGTTCGCCCGGGCCTTCGCCTGAGCCTGGAGGTATTGCTGGCGAAAGGAGCTGAACTGCGCGTCTGAGAGTGAGTACGGGTTGCCCTGAAAGAGCAGGTAGCCCTTGGTTCCGGTCGAGGCCAGACCCGCCGACAGGCTCTGGCCGCTGCCGGCCACGGTGAGAAGCATGTTGAACTTTGGGATCTGGCCCGAACCGCCGCCCCCCTGGAAGGGACCGTTCAGCTTGAAGTCGATCGGGCCCGGGAGGCTCTGAACGCCCTGGAGATTCAGCGCGAGGTCGAGCGCCAGCTTGCCGCTGTGGATCGAGCCCCCGGAGAAGGTCTGCCGGAGGAGCCCGGTGGCGCTGCCGTTGCCGCCTCCCGACGAGCAGCCTGAGAGACCGCTCAGCGCGAGGGCCACAACGGTCGCGGCCAGGACGACCGCCGCGGCGCGCGCAAGCGCCGGTCCGAGCCGGTGGGAGCCGAGGAACGTCTTCATGGCCTGATCACTTCGCTGAAGGGGCGCTGCGCGCCCGGCGCCAAGTCCCCGCCGGCGTCCGAGCACGTCAGTCGGGGCCGAGCGTAGCAGCCCGAGATCGGGCGGCACGTCGGTCCCGCCGCCCGCCGCCCCAGTGACGGGGTGCGCTTTTAGACTTGGCCGATCGTCTCCGCGCTGAGCTCATCGATCCGCTGATGGCGCCCCGGACCATCCTCTACACCGGCAAGGGAGGAGTGGGCAAGACATCCGTGGCTGCCGCCACGGCGCGCCGCTGCGCCATGGCCGGCCAGCGCACGATCGTGCTGTCCACCGACCCGGCGCACAGCCTCTCCGACGCCCTCGGCGTCGGCTTGGGGCCCGACCCCACCCCGGTGGGGCCCCGCCTGTGGGGCCAAGAGGTGCAGGCGCAGGAGCAGCTCGAACGCAACTGGTCCGCGGTCCAGAGCTGGCTGGGGGAGCTCCTGGTCGAGCGCGGCGTCGATCGCATCTCCGCCGAGGAGCTCACCGTGCCGCCGGGGCTCGACGAATTGTTCAGCCTGCTCGTACTGCGCGGCCATCACGAATCGTCCGAGTACGACGTGGTGGTGGTCGACTGCGCGCCCACCGGCGAGACGCTGCGGCTGCTGTCGTTCCCGGACGTGGCCCGCTGGTGGCTGGAGAAGGTCTTCCCAGCCCGCAATCAGATCCTCGCCGCGGCGCGGCCGTTTGCGCGGGCCGTGCTCGACGTGTCTCTGCCCGACGAGCCCGTGCTCGAGGACTTCCGGCGCCTGGTCGGCAACCTGATCGCCATGCACGAGATCCTTCGCGACAGTCGCCATGTGACGATCAGGTTGGTGATGAACCCCGACCGGATGGTCATCGACGAGGCGCGTCGGACCTTCACCTATTTGAACCTGTACGGCTACCTGACCGACGCCGTCGTCGTCAACCGCGTTTTCCCCGAAGAGGTCGGGCGCTACTTCCACGCCTGGCGCGAGCGCCAGCAGGAGCACCTGCGTACGGTCCAGGCAGCGTTCGCTCCCGTGCCGGTGCTGATCGCGCCGTACTTCGACTCCGAAGTGGTCGGCGACGAGATGCTCGACCGCCTGGGTGAAGCGGTGTTCGCAGACCGACAGCCGCACGCGGTGCTGCACGACCGTCTCGTGCACGAGCTAAAGGTCGGACGGGGACAGGCGACGCTGCGTCTCGATCTCCCGTTCGCGAGCAAGGGTGACATCTCGCTCAAGAAGATCGGGCTGGAGCTCGTCGTGCGCGTCGACGGTCACAAGCGCACGATCATGCTGCCACCGGCGCTCTCCTCCTACCGTCCCGGGGCCGCGTCCTTCGACGACGGCGCCCTCGAGGTGAAGTTCGAGCCCCAGGCGCCGAGCACCCGCCGGGGAGCCGGGCCCGCGGAACCCGAGCACGCCGATGAGTCCAGCCATGAGTGATCCCCCTGCTCGCGATCCCCTCGAGGCGCTGCGCGCTCAGCTCGAGGCCACCGAGGAAGCGACCGCGCGCCTGGCGAGGGACACCGCGGAGGCGCGACGGACTCAATCCGGGCGAGCCCCCGCCGGCGGTTGGGCGCTGCCGGATTCCGGGCGCGAGGCAACCAGCGAGATCGAGGCTCTGGTGCGCCTGTTCGACAGCCTGCGGTCGATGCTCCCGGAGGACATCCAGCACCAGCTCTCCGAGCTCGTGCGCCAGCTCCTGCTGCTATTGCGAAGCCTCATCGACTGGTGGCTTTCGCGCCTGGACCGCGGGACCCCGGGACGCGAGGTCGAGGTCGAGGACATTCCGATCTCCTGAGCCCGAGCCGCCCGGTGAGCGGGAGGCCCCCGCGTACAATCGAGCGGTGGCACCGTCGACTGCCCCGAGGACCTGGATTCTCACCGGCTCGCCCGAGAACTACGAAGCGACACGGCAGCATGGCTTCAAGGTGGTGGGTCTGAAGGAGCGCAGGCGCCTTCAGGCGCTCCAGATGGCAGAGGACGATCGGATCGTCTTCTACCTCACCCGGGTGATGAGCTTCGCGGCCAGCGTGCGGGTAGCGGGCGAGCTGTTCGAGGATCGCACTCCGGTGTGGCCGGGCAAGCCGGGCCGGCCCGATCCCTACCCGTGGCGCTTTTCCACCGAGCCCGAGATCGTGCTGGAGGAGCCCGCCTGGATCGAGGCCGAGGGGGTGGCGGCCGAGCTCGAGCACGTGCGCAAGTGGCCCCGCGAGCATTGGCGCCTGGCCTTCCAGGGTCAGATCCGCCCGGTGTCAGCGGCTGACGCCGAGCTGCTGCTCGACCGGCTCCGGGCGGCCGCCGGCGCAATGGCATCGGCATGAGCGGCGCGACGCGGCGCGACGCCGCCGGGGGCCACGGCCGCCCGGACGGGGGATCGAGCCTGGTGCGGGGAGTGCTGCGGGTGAGGCGCGCGTGGCGGGTGCTGGCCTCCGAGCAGCGCCTGGCCGCGGCGGCGGCGCTCGGGCTGTTCCTGTCCATGTTGCTGCCGTGGTACGTGAAGACGTTCGTCGTCGCCTCGACGAAGAGCGGGCAGGTGCAGCCCAGCAACCTGACCGCGTCGCACGACCTGACCGCGTTCGGCTCGTTCTCGTTCGTCGAGGCGGCGGTCCTACTGGTAGCGGGCAGCATCCTGGTGTTGCTGTTCGCTCGCGGCGAGGGCAAGGCGTTTCACCTGCCCGGCGGCGACGGTCCCGTGATCACCCTGGCCGGAGTCTGGGCGGGCGTGCTGATCTTCTACCGGATGCTGGATACGCCCCATACGAGCCACGCCGGACCAACCGTGGTCACCGACGTGGGCCTGAAGTGGGGCATCTTCTTCGCGCTCGCGGCTGCGATCGGACTGGCGTTCGCCGGCTACCGGGTGCGCGCCGCTCACCGCCCGGAGCCCCCGCTCCCGGTCGGCGGGCCCGACTCTGGAGGAGTCCCGCTCAGGGCCCGGGCCGCAAACGACGATGGCGGACACCCGCGACCGGGCACAGTCGTGACGCCACCGCTCCCCCCCTCGAGTCCCCCGACCGCAGTCACCGAGCGAATGGCCGGCGAGCGCCGGAGCGCAGACGAGCCGGACGCGCCCACCGAGCAGCTCTCCTTCGACGTGACGCCGTCGCCGGCGGGCGCCGAGCGCGAAGCGCGCCGTTCGCGCACCGATCCGCGCGATCCCTCGCGGCCTCGCCCCTCGCGCTGAGACCCCCGGATCGGGCAGCGGCGCGACCGGTCCTACGACGGCGGCCCCTGGAAGGCGAACACCGCCGTCGAGACGCCGATGATGATGATGCCCGTCGCGATCAGGAGGTTGGATCGCACCACGTGCCCCGCCACTCCGATGAACAAGCCGACCACCGTCCCGATCAGGTAGGGAGTGGGAGATGGTCCGGTCTGCGCGATGGGCAGCGCCCAGGAGAGCAAGACGGCCACCGGCAGTTCCTATCATCCCTCTCGCATGCCGGAGCTGCCTTCCTCACCCGCGGACCTGGCCGCGGGCCTGCGCGAGGTGGGCTACCTGCCCGGCGAGTCCACGGGTCTGGTCGCCTTCCTGGCCACCAAGCTGGGCAAGCCGATCCTCGTCGAGGGGCCGGCCGGGGTCGGTAAGACCGAGCTCGCCAAGGCTCTGGCCCGCCTGCTGGACCGCGAGCTGGTCCGCCTTCAGTGCTACGAGGGCCTGGACGAGGCCAAGGCGCTGTATGAGTGGAACTACCGCAAGCAGCTGCTGCGCATCCAGACCGAGGCGCCGGGCACCGGCTGGAGAGAGGTCCAGGACGACATCTTCGGCGAGGACTTCCTGCTCGCGCGCCCGCTGATGACCGCGATCACGTCCGAGCATCCCGTCGTGCTCCTGATCGACGAGATCGACAAGACCGATCAGGAGTTCGAGGCGATGCTGCTCGAGGTCCTGTCCGACTTTCAGATCTCGATCCCCGAGCTCGGCCGGGTCGAGGCCGCCACCAGGCCGGTGGTGCTGCTGACCTCCAACAACACCCGCGAGCTCACCGAGGCCCTCAAGCGCCGCTGCCTGTACCTGTGGCTGGACTACCCCGAGCTCGAGCACGAGCTGGCGATCGTGCGCCTGCACACGCCGGAGCTCCCCGAGACGGTCGCGCGCAAGCTGGTCGAGCTGATCGGAATGGTGCGCCAGCTCGATCTCAAGAAGCCACCCTCGATCGCCGAGTCCATCGACTGGGCGCGAGCGCTCCTGCTTCTCGGCGCCCAGGACATCGACGATGAGACCTTCGCCGAGACGATGTCGGTGATCGTCAAGCATCGGACCGACCTCGACGTGGTCGCCGAGCGCGTCGGGGTCAAGCTCACGGGCCTGACGGGCGCGTCGGGGTGACACCGCCGGCCCCCCGCGGGTCAGCCCTCTACGGCGGCCTGCCCGAGCCCGGCGCGCCGGGCCTACCCGCCCGCATCCTCGAGTTCGGCGAGGAGCTGCGGCGCGAGGGGGTGGCGGTCGGCACCTCGGAGCTGCTGGACGCGTTCGCCGTGCTCGAGCAGATCGACTGGCGCTCGCGCGAGGAGTTTCGGGAGGGGCTGGCGGCCACGCTGGCCAAGTCGCAGGAGGATCGGCGCGTGTTCGAGGTGTTGTTCGAGCGCTACTTCTTCCGGGCGGTCGAGGCGGCAGCGGTGCGCGAAGGGGTGCGAGAGCAGGGCGGCATCGATGCCGAGCTCGGCCCCGGCGAGATCAACCTCGACACGCTCCGGGCCCAGATCGCGGCGGCGTTGCGCGACGGGAGCGAGGGAGCCATGCGCGACCTCGCCCGCCTGGCGATCGCAGCCTTCGGCCGTCAGGGTGAGGGATCCGGGGTGATCGGCGTCGACGTCCAGCGCATCCGGCGAGCGCTGGGGCTGCGCTCCGAGCCCCAGCCCGAGCTGCCGGCCGACGATCCCCGCCGCGCCGGTCTGCCCCGCGAAGCACTGCGCCGCTTCGAGGCGATGCTGCGCCGCGAACTCGAGCGCGCTCAGATCGAGCGCACCGAGAGCCTGCCCCCGGCGCGACCGCTGAACGAGCTCGACCGAGCGCTGCCCAGCGGCCCGCTCCAGGATCTGGCCGCCGTGCATCGAGTCGTCGCCCAGCTCCGCCGGCGCCTGGCCACCCAGGGGCACGAGGCCAGGGGCCGCAAGCGCCACCGGCACGTGGACGTGCGCCGCACGATGCGCGCATCGCTTCAGACCGGAGGCGTCCCGGTGGTGCTCAAGTACAGGCCCCAGCACCCGCGCCGGCCGGAGATCTACGTGTTGTGCGACGTCTCGACCAGCGTCACCTCGGCGTCGGTGTTCTTCCTGTCGGTCCTGCACGCGCTGCACGACTCGTTTCGCAAGATGCGGTCCTTCGTGTTCATCGAGCGCATCTCGGAGGTGACCGACGTGTTCGCCCGCGAGCGCAACTTCAAGGCGGTGAGCGAGGCGATCGCCCGCGATGCCGGCGTGGCCGACATCTCGGGCTACACCGACTACGGGCGCGTGTGGTCCGAGTTCCGGGCGCTGGTCGAGGACGATCTCGACCCGCGGGCGACCGTGATCGTGCTGGGCGACGCGCGCACCAACGGGCGCGATCCGCGGGCCGACGTGTTCGCCGAGGTCGCCGCGCGCGCCGGGCGCACGTTCTGGCTCAATCCCGAGCCGCGCCTGTACTGGAACTACGGCGACTCGGTGATCGCCGCCTACGAGCCCTACTGCCAGGCGTTCGAGTGCTGGACCACGCGCCAGCTCGAGGAGTTCGTCAAGGCCCTGGCCCGCCCCGCCCACGCCTGACGCGCGCGTGGCCCGACCGCGCGCGCTAGGATCGCCTCACGCAACGACACCCAGGGGGGCTGGCGGGACGGCCGGCTGAGATAGCGCCCCTTGGAGACGGCTCCACCCGGCGCTGACCCTTCGAACCTGTGGGGTAATGCCCGCGGAGGGAGCGATGACCACGCGCGTGGCGCCAGGCCCAGAGCCGGACCTCCAGCAGCCCGCCCCTGCGGCCGCGATCTGGCTGGAGGCCGTCCGCAAGACCTATCCCCGCCGGCGCGGCGCTCCGGTCGTGGCCCTGGCCGACTTCACGCTGGCCGTGGCCTCGGGCGAAGTGGTGGCCGTCGTGGGACCGAGCGGGTGCGGGAAGACGACGCTGCTCGAGCTCGTGTGCGGGTTGTCGGCTCCCGACGCCGGGACGGTGCGCACCGAGGCGGCCGCGCTCATGCCTCAGAGCGACCTGCTCCTGCCCTGGCTGAGCGCCCTCGACAACGCCGCCCTGTCGCTGCGGGCCCGGCCCCGCCACCCGGGCCAGGGACCGTCCCGGGCCCAGGCCCGCGAGCGGGCGCGCGCGCTCCTGGAGACCTTCGGCCTGGCCGACTTCGCCTCGGCGCGCCCGTACGAGCTCTCCGGGGGCATGCGCCAGCGTGTCGCCTTCGTGCGCACCCTGCTCGCCGGCAAGCCCGTGCTGTGCCTGGACGAGCCCTTCGGAGCCCTCGACGCCATAACCCGCCAGGAGATGCAGGCGTGGCTGGGCGACGCGCTGGAGCGCGAGCGCCACCTGGAGGGCGCCCGGCCCACAGTCCTGCTGGTCACCCACGACGTAGAGGAGGCCGTGGTGCTGGCCGACCGGGTGGCCGTGATGTCGCCCCGGCCCGGCCACGTCGTGACCGAGCTCGACGTCGACCTCCCCCGGCCCCGCGAGCGCACGGACCCGCAGATCGGTGACCTCCGTCAGCGGGCCATGGAGGCGCTGCGCTGATGGGCGCCCTGCTGGTGATAATCGCCCTGGTGGGGGCCTGGGAGCTATATGCCGACTTCGGCCCGGTGGAGTCCTTTCTGCTGCCCCCACCGCATCAGGTCGGTCAGGCGCTCGTCGACGACCGCTCGCTGCTGTGGTCGAACTTCACGGTGACGGCGCAAGAGGTCGCCCTGGGGATGCTCCTGGCCACGGTCGCCGGGATCGCCCTGGCCGTGCTCATCCACCTTTCCCCCACCGTGCGCCGCGCGGTCTACCCGCTGCTGATCGGCTCCCAGAGCATTCCGCTTCCCATCTACGCGCCCCTGCTGGTGGCCTGGCTCGGGTACGACATCGCCCCCAAGCTGGCGATCGTGGCGCTGATCTGCTTCTTCCCGATCGTGGTCACCGTGCGCGACGGCCTGGCCGCGGTCGACCCGGAGCTGCTCAAGCTGATGCGCACGCTCGACGCCTCGCGCTGGCGCACCCTGCGCGTGGTCGAGGCGCCGAGCGCGCTGCCGGCACTGTTCAGCGGTCTGCGCATCGCCGTCACGGTGGCGATGATCGGTGCGGTGTTCGCCGAGCTGTCGGGCTCCAGCGACGGGCTCGGCCATCTCATCCAGCAATCGATCCCCCAGTTCGAGACCGCCCGCGCCTATGCCGCCGTGGCGGTGCTGTCCGTGTTCGCGGTCGCCCTGGTCGCCGTTCTGACCGTGGCCGAGCGCCGTCTGCTGCCCTGGGCCCATGCATCGAGAGGAGCCGCCTCGTGACCCGCGCCACCCGCCCCCTGGTCGTGCTCGCCGTCCTGGCTGCAACCGGGCTCGCCGTCTCCGCCTGCGGCCAGAAGAGCGACGTGCTCGGTCCGCCCAGCCAGATCAAGCTCAACCTGATGCTCGACTTCTTCCCGAACGCCGACCACGCCGCGATCTACGCGGCGATCGCGCACGGTGACTTCCGGCGGGCCGGCCTCGAGGTCTCGCCCCAGGTCCCCTCCGACCCCGCCGCGCCTCTGAAGCTGCTGGCCGCCGGGCGCGCGGACCTGGCCATCTCGTATGAGCCCGAGGTGCTGCTCGCCCGCGACCATGGGCTGCGCTTGGTCTCCGTGGCGGCGCTCGTCCAGCGTCCGCTCACCTCGATCATCGCGCTGGGGAAGAAGCACATCTCGCGGGTCTCCCAGCTGGGGGGCAAGCGGGTGGGGACGGCCGGCATCCCCTACCAGTCCGCCGAGCTGGCGACCGCCCTCCAGAGGGCCGGCGTCCCGTCCTCGCGCGTGCGCGAAATCAACGTGGGCTTCAACCTGGTGCCGGCCATGCTCTCCGGCAAGGTGGACGCCACCCTGGGCGGATTCTGGAACTACGAAGGCATTCAGCTGGCCATGGCCCATAAGAACCCGACCGTGATCCCGGTCGACCAGGCCGGCGTGCCCTCCTACGACGAGCTCGTGCTGGTCGTGCGCCAGGACGAGGCCCGCCACCAGGGCGCGATGGTCCGCGCCTTCCTGCAGGCGCTGACCCGGGGCGAGCAGGAGGTGCGAGCGGACCCGGCCGCCGCGATCGCACCGCTGCTGGCGGCCAACCGGGACCTCGATCGCCGCCTCCAGCTGGCCTCGGTGCGCCGCACGCTCCCCGTGACGCTGCCTTCCGGCGGTCACCCGTTCGGGTATCAGGACCCGGCGGCGTGGGACTCCTTTGGCGGCTGGATGTACCAGCACCGGCTGCTCAGCCAGCCGCCGAACGCGGGCCAGGCCCTGACCAACGAGTTCCTCCCCGGTCAGGGGATCTGAGCCGCCCCGCCCTCTGGGTCAGGGGTCCCCTGCCCCTCGCGGGTCAGCCCGGAGCGCAGCAGCTCGGCGGCGGTGCGTCCGGCCCGGAGCACGTAGCTGGCGGCCAGGCCCGCGTACGGGTCGTAGCGCGCGAACAGCTCACGGACCTCCTCGACGCCGGCTCGAGCCCGCGGATTGCCGGTGCGTGCCCGCCCCAGCGCCTTGAGCAGACCCAGGTCGCCGGCGGGCACCTGGTCCAGGCGCCCCTGCCCGTGCAGCGCGAGCATTTCGACCGTCCACGCGCCGATCCCGGGGATCGCGCGCAGGCGGGCCCACCCCGGCTCGGGATCGCGAGCGCGCAGGTCGACCCGCCCGGCTGACACCTCGCGGGCGGCGCGCACCAGAGCGACCGCCCGCCCGGGCGACAGCCCGCAGGCCTCGAGTCGGGCCGAGCCGGCCCGGATCACGGCCGAGGGGGCCGGCGCGTCGCGCAGCCCGGTGTCCGGGCAGCGTCGCCCGAGGGCCGCCACCAGGCGGCGCTGTATGGCGCTGGCCCGCTGGGCCTCGATCAGCTGCTCGCACACCGCCCAGGCGAACGCCTCGAAGGGCTCCGGACGCCGGGTGACGCGCAGGCGGGGATCGGCCCGCAGCAGCCGCCCGATGAGCGGATCCCAGCGGAAGCGCTCGTGAAAGGGGCGTAGGTCGTCGTCGATCCCGAGGGCAAAGCGCATCCGCTCCACGCCCTCGCGCGCCGCCGGAGTGCTCTCGCTCCACGCCCCGAGCAGCACGCGGCCGGGCGCCGCCTGGGCGGCGCGCACCACGACGGGCTCGCCGTCGACGTGCAGCAGGCGCTCGAGCAGTCCCCCGCGCCGGCGCAGGACGCCGTCGCGTCCCCCTCCCGGCAGCCGGTAGGGCCACCGCGGTTGGCACTCGACCCGCACCCGAGCCGGCCTGCCGGCGGGCGCGGCGCCGAGCGTCAGTCCCGGCTCCCGAGCAGGTGCACGTCCACGAGGAAGGAGCGACTGCCCAACACGGCCAGCCCTTCGGGCCCGCGGCGCGCCTTCCCCCGGGGCGAGTCGCGAACGGCGCGGCGGGTTCGCCGCCGGTGCAGCACCGCGAGGGTCGCGGCGCCGGCCACGAAGCCGGTAGCCGCCACCGCCGCGACCTGCACCGGCATGGAAGAGCGGGAGCTGAGCGCGACTGACGGCTCCGGCGCCCCCGCCTCGAGCGCTCTGACGCCGGCCAGCACCGGCAGCGCGTCGATCTCCTCGGGCTCCCCATCGACCGGCGCCGGCGGGTCACCCGGCCCGGCGGGCGCCTCCAGGGGCGCCGGCGAGAGGCGGTCGGCCGGCGAGAGCTGGTCGGGGGGCTGATCGGGCAAGCGGCCAAGTGTAGCCCCCGGTCCAGCCGGGTTGCGCGGGCCACCCCGGAGCTATGGATCAGCCGGGCGGGACCACGCTCAGCGGCTTCTCGTAGATGCGAAATCGGCGCACGATCTCGCCCCCCATGCCCGCCATGGCGCGGTTCATGGCGTCGTTGGTCTCGAGGATCCAACCCATCTCGCCACCCTTCTGCGGGGTGCTCGCCGCCGCCTCGAAGTGCATCTCGTAGAACTTGGCGGCGATCCCGGTGTGCTGGTACTCCGGTTTGACCCCCAGGGCGAAGACTCGGACCTTGTCGATCTTGCGCCGGTACCACAGCGCCTTGGCCCAGCCGATGGGCGCGAGGCGCCCCCCCAGGTGGATCAGGACCTGGTTGTAGTCGGGCAGGGTCAGCGCCGCCCCCACCACCTCACCGTCCTTCTCGGCGATGAACGCCCAGTGCTCGTCGAGCACCGGCTTTAGGTCCTTGGCGTAGTGGCGGGCCTCCTCTGGCGTCATCGGGACCGCCCCCCAGTTGCGCTCCCAGGCGGCGTTGTAGACCTCCAGGAAGCGCTCGACCTCGGCCTCCAGGTCGCGCTTGTTCATGCTCCGGAAGCGGATCCCGTGCTCGGACTCCGCCTTGGCGGCCGCCTCCCAGATCGATGCGTGGACGCGCTCGCGGCCGGTTACCCACAGGCTCCACATGAACAGGTCCATCGCCTTCTGAAGGCCGGCGCCCTCGATCAGCCCCTGGTAGTAGGGGTGATGCCAGGGAGACAGGATGATCGGGGTGAGCTCGTGGCCCTCGATCAGCAGGCCGCACTCGTCGTTGGTGGTGAAGTCCATCGGACCCACCATGCGGTCGCGCCCGCGGTCGCGCAGCCACCCTTCGGCGGACTCGAGCAGCGCGCGGGCCGTCTCGGGGTCGTCCTCGGACTCGAAGAAGCCGAACATCCCCCAGGCGTTGTCCTGGAAGTCGTTGAAGTGCCGGTCGATATGAGCGGTGATGCGTCCCACGACCTCGTCGCCCCTCCAGGCCAGGAAGTACTCCGCGTCGGCGTGCGCGAAGAACGGGTTGCGAGCCCGGTCGTGGCGCTTGCGCTCGTCCATGAGCAGCGGAGGGACCCAGTTGGGCTCCCGCCGGTAGAGTGAGAAGGGCAACCGGATGAAGTGGCGCAGGTCGCGGCGGTCCTTCACCGGGCGAATCTCCACGGTCACCGCGGCGACGTTACATGCCCACGACGATCGACGTCTTCGAGAAGGTACGCGGCCACGAGCGCGAGGCGCTTCTGCGCGCCGCCCGCGAGGCGGACCTCATGCCCTACTTCCGCACCGTCGAGTCACCGGCGATGCCGGTGGTGGAGATGGAGGGGGCGCCCCGCATCATGCTGGCCTCCAACAACTATCTGGGCCTGACGGCTGACGAGCGGGTCATGCAGGGCGCCCGGGACGCCCTGGCCCGGTACGGCACCGGGCTGACCGGCTCGCGCCTGCTCAACGGCACCACGCCCTTGCACCTGGACCTCGAGCGCGAGCTGGCCGAGTGGATTGACAGCGACGACGCGCTGGTGTTCACCACCGGGCACCAGGCGAACGTCGGAACCATCGGCACGCTGCTGGGACCAGGCGACACCGTCGTGGTCGATTCGGCCGACCATGCGTCGATTCTCGACGGTGCGATCCTCTCGCGGGCCAAGTTGCGCCCCTTCCGCCACGGCCGCATGGACAAGCTCCAGCGAGCATTGGAGCGCGCCGGATCGGACGGCGGAGGGATCCTCGTGGTGGTGGACGGGGTGTTCTCGATGGAGGGCGACATCGCGCCGCTGCCCGAGATCGCGGAGCTCTGCCAGCGCTTCGGCGCCCGCCTGATGGTGGACGAGGCGCATGGGGCCGGCGTCCTGGGCGCTCGCGGCGCGGGCGCCTCGGAGCTGCTCGGCGTCGAGGACCAAGTCGACCTGCGCATGGGGACGTTCTCTAAGTCGCTGGCCTCCTGTGGTGGCTTTGTCGCCGGGCCGGCCGATGTGATCGATTACCTGCGCATCCAGAGCCGCGCTTTTCTGTTCACCGCCTCCTCCGTGCCGGCCGCGCTCGGCGCCGCACTCGCCGCGTTGCGCATCGTGCGTTCGTCCGAAGGGCCGCCCCTGATGGCCCGGGCTCTGGACAACGCGCGGCACCTGAGCGACGGTTTGCGCCGTCTCGGCTACCGGGTGCTGGCTCCGGCGGGCGCGGGGCTCTCAGGACCGGGGCTGGACGATACGCAGGCGCGCCGGCCGGACCCCGCCCTGATCACTCCGATCGTCCCGGTGCTGGTGGGCGACGACTGGAAGGCGGCGCTGCTGTGGCGCGCTCTGTACGACGAGGGCGTGTTCACCAACTGCGCGCTTCACCCCGCGGTTCCGCCCGGCGGGGCGCTGCTTCGCACGAGCGTCATGGCGACGCACGACGCCGAGACGCTCGACCGCGCGCTCGAGGTCTTCGCCACCGTCAAGACCCGGTTCGAGGCCGAGCACGGCCCGCTCCCGGGACCCGAAGCACCGCCGGCGGCGAGTTGAGCTGACGCGCCAGCCAGGCGCGTCAGGTTGTCCAATTCGTCACAAGAAATTCTCGAGAAAAAATCGTCGCTCTGAGCGCAAGTTGCACCCGCTTGCAAGTTGACCCTCGGTGCCCGCCTGCGTACGGTGGGCACGCGCTCGCGCGACGGACCGGATGGGCTTCCGGAGGGTTAGGTCGGCAACGGGTTCTGCGATGTCGGTATCGGGAATCGGAAGCCCTCAGGCGAGGTTCGGCCGGAGCACGCGCGTTGGTCAGCCAAACCACAGCATGTCGTTCGTTGGGTGCGAACGACGGGGAGAGGATTTATGAACGCGTCAGCGACGGTTGCCTGCGCCCCTCAGTACAAGAGGGCGCTTGAGCGCGCGAACGAAGTGCGGCTTGCTCGTGCCGAGCTCAAGCGTCGTGTAGCACGCGGGGACAGGAGTGCCGCTGAAGTGATCCTGACGTCTCCTTGGGAGGCGGACAGCATGTCCGTCGCAGATCTCCTCACGAGTCAGCGGCGCTGGGGTCTCACGCGATGCCGGAAGTTCCTTGCGGAGATCCCAATGTCCGAGATGAAGACGATTGGCTCGATGACCGAGCGCCAGCGACGCACGCTGGCCGCGTCGTTGATGCGCGCCTCGCACGGGCAGGCACTGCCTGCCTCGGTGGGGCTCGGATCGGCTCACGCGGTCGCGCCGCGACGTTCGATGGTCCTGGCCTATCGGTCCTGATCGCCAGGCGCCGGGGCCCTCGGGAGCGCGTCAGCGTTCCGAGCCCCGGCGCCAATCGGACCCCGGCTCGGACCCCGGCCGCTAGTAATGCAGGTCCACGGGTATGGGGCTCGATCCCGAGAGCAGGAAGAACCAGGCCCCGAACAGCACGATGGCCAGGCCCGCGCTCGTGACCATCACCATCTCGAGCACCAGGTGTCCGGTGTCCTGGTGCCCGCGGGCGATCTGAACCTCGCGGTGCTTGTTGCTCAGCCAGTTGAGCACGGGGATCATCAGCGCGATCGAGACCACCACGCCGAACAGCGCTGCCCCCAGCGCCGCGCCCAGGGAGTCGGTGGCCGATTGGACCTGGGACGCGATCCACAACCACCCCAGCGGGATCCCGATCCACAGCACGAGTGAGCCGACGAACATGATCAGGACCAGCAGCAGCGCGCTCGAACCAAAGCGCACCAGGCGTCCCATCTAGGCTCTCCAGCTCAGGCCGCCCGCCCGCCGGCGGAACGCCTCTCTGAACAGCGTCCAGGCGGTGCCGAAAGCGACCACCGCGATCGCCACCATCACTATCGGCGCCGGACCGGCAACGAAGAACGCCAGCGTCTCGATGGCGACGGTGCACGCCAGCGCAAGCAGGCTGGTGTGCGAGCGATAGCCGGAGAAGTGCTCGCGAATCGAGAGCTCGAGCGCGCTGAGCGAGATCAGGGCGACGCCCAGGGCGAGGATCAGATGCCCGCGCGAGCCGCCCTCCACGGCGCCGACGACCATGAGGACGATCCCGGCCAGGATGCACAGCTCGACCAGCGGGAACGGCGCCCAGGGAGCGGGAGGGGCTTCCTCGCGGCGCGGGCGTCGCCGGTCGCTGGGCGCCACCGGGCGGGCGGCCGGCGCGGGCCGCGGTGGGTCGGCGGGCGCGTCGATCGTGCCCGTGAGCCCGCGTTTGCGGCTACGCCGGCCCACCGGCTCAGCCGCCGGCGCCCGGGGAATGCGACGGTATCGCCGGCGGCGTCATGCGCGCGCTCGGCCCAGCGAGTCGATGCGGCGAGGTCTCATTCCGTTCGAGGCGGGGCGGCCCGAGCCGGGCGGCCCCTCGGCTAACGGACAGCCGGAGGAGAGCTTGACCTGCCACCAGCCGGCGAGCATGCCGATTAGTCCGAAACGCGGCCGCACGTGCCACTCGCCGCAGCCGCGTTCGCCCAGCTCCGAGCACGGGATGCGGACGAACTTGTAGCGGCCCGGCTCGAGCAGCATCCGCTCCAGCAGTACGCGGTTGCGCTCCTCGCGCTCGGCGTGCTCGGTCAGCTGCCGGCGGGCCCGCCCCAGGCGCCCGGCGAGCGCGTCGCGCATCGCCTCGAGCTCTCCCAGTCCCAGGAGTCGCGGGCCGCCCGAGGACGGGACCGAGACCTCGACTCCGGTACGCGGGAAGGCCGACACGAACGTCTCGGCCAGTTCGCGCTCCAGTCGCGCGATCTGGGTCCGCAGCTCGCGACGAGCCTGGCGCTCGTCGGGCTGGCGCTCGACCGGGCGGCGCTCGGCCGGGCCGCGCTCGACGGGCCGGCGCTCGACAGGGCGGCGGTCCGGGCGGACCGGCGCGCGGGTGTCGAACACGGCGCTACCCGGGTCGACGCCGCCAGGCGCTCGGTCACCGGGCGGGATCTCTGTGATCGGCTGGGCGTCGGGCACAGGCGCACTCCCCCGTCAGACTCGGTGGGGCGAGTTTACCATCGCGGGGGCGCTCGGAGGCCCGGTCGAGGCCCGATTCCGAGGCCAGGTCGAGGGGACGATCCCGGCGTCAGTCGGGCTGCTCGGAGAGGATCTCCGAGCAGGTCCAAAGCGCCTCCTCGACGTGGATCGACGGGACGCCCGCCACCTGGATGCAGAACAGCCGCATGCCGGTGGTGGCCGGCGAGACCCCGTGTTCGGGGGCGAGGTCCCCGAACAGGACCGCCACCGCGCTGGCCGCGTCGGCCACCACCAGCCGTCCCGCGGGCAGGCGGGGTGCCTGCGCCGAGCGTCCCAAGCGCTCCCCGCGCCGCGAGACCCGAATCCCGAGCGGTCCCTCGACGCGGGCAGCGTCGAGCGCCCAGATCGGGATGCCCGTGTCCAGCAGGGCCAGGAGCAGAGCGTCGTCGAGCAGGTTCTGCGACCGGAATCCCCCGTGCAGGAGCCGGTCCAGCACCGCCGCCTCGGCGGGCGGGCGGGTGGCGTCGGGGTCGAGCCCGATGTGCCGGAAGAAGATCCGGTACGCCGACGGTATCGGTTCCCGGCGCAGGGTTATCGCCTGCGCCCCGTGAAAGCGGTTTGAGAGTTGACGCAGGCGGTCGCGGACCGGCTGCGGGCTCGGGCCCGGCCGCGCCGCAAGCTCGAGAGCCATCAGTCGCAGCTCGGGGAACTCGGCCTGGACCTCCGAAGCTATCCAGCCCACCTCCGGGGAGGCGTCGCCCGCCGCGATTTCGCCCAGCCGCCCAACGGAGCGCTTGTCCGGCGCCGAGCCCTTTGCCCGCTGGTTCATCCTCCGTCCCGTGTGTCCTAATGGGCCGTCGCGGTGCTCACCAGCCCCTGCAGCCTCGCCTGGAGGCTACCCACTGACGGCGTCCCCAGGAGCGAGTATCCGTCGACCCTCCCGCCCCGATCGGCGAACGTGATCTGCGAGCACAGGGCCACCCGGTAGAGGTTGGCCAGGGCACCGTCGCGGTCGTAGCCGACCGGGAAGGTCCACCCGTGCTTGCGAATCAGGGCGCGGACGTCGGAGCGATTGCCCCGGATGGCTACGCCGGCCATCTGGACCTGCGGGAAGGATCGTTGCAGCGACGCCATCTCGTCGAGGATGCCGGGGCAGCCCCCGACGGGGATGAACAACCCGAGCGCCACCGGTCCGTGCTCCGTGAGCTGGCAGGAGTTGAGGATCTGCGGACCGCGTAGCTGGCACGCCGGAACGCGCCCGGCGCTGCCCTGATTGGCGCGGGTGGCAATGTCGGCGTCGCCGTTGAGGCTGCTCGTCGCGAGGGGAACCGCGAACGCCGGCAGCTGGCTGCCCGGCGCCGGGCCCCGCGATCCGTGCGGATGGGTGACCGCGGTGTTGAGGGTTATGTAGGCGATCACCAGCACCGCGACGACGCCCACGAACCATCCGTAGCGGCTCCCTCGGGGACCGGCGGGCGGGGGGATGTGTCCCGGGCCGGCGTCGGGCGCTGGCGCGGGACCGTGGTGATCGCTCGGGCCCGCGCTCACGATCGCCCCGACCAGGCCGTC
>DASZHF010000012.1:0-8488 GCA_035938095.1 Solirubrobacteraceae bacterium | reverse complement strand
TCGCCCACCTCTGGGACCCCACGGCGGCCGCGTTCCTGCTCAACACCTCCGATCCCAACCCCAATCACACCCAGGACGGCAACGTCGAGGCGCCGCTGGCCGGCGTGGTGGTGGGGACGCGCGCCACCCAGGCGCTGTCCTTCATCGAGCACCACCTCGAAACCCCGCTGGGCCCGCTCAACGGCGAGTCGAGCTCGGATCCGTACATGAGCGAGTACATCTCGCCCTACATCTCCTCCTGGGAGCTGCTCGCCCGGTTCGCGCAGCACGACGGCGCCGGGGCGCTGGACCTGATGCGACGGCTGTACGGGTACATGGCCACCCACGATCCGGCCAGCACCATGTGGGAGAAGATGGGCACCGACGGCAACCCGGCCAGCTACCAGCCCAATCAGGTCGGCAACGCGCTCATCCCGCCCAACGCGTCGCTCGTGGGCGCGGGCGGAGTCTCGCTCTCTCACGGCTGGAGCACGGGCTCGGTATCGGCGCTCTCCGGCTACGTGCTGGGCCTGCGTCCGACGGCGCCGGGGTGGGGGACGTGGACCGTCGAGCCCCAGCCGGTGGACCTGCGCTTCGCCCAGGGCCAGGCGGGCACCCCGCACGGCCCGATCGTCTCGCGCTGGGCCCGCGGTCCGGCGGACAGCAGCTTCCGGTTGACCGTCGCCGCCCCGCTCGGCACCAGCGGCACGGTGGCGGTCCCGCTCCTGGGCGCCGAGCGGACGATCGCCCGCGACGGGCGCATCGTGTGGCAGGACGGCCAGGCCACCGGGGGCGCGACGGCGACCCTCGGGTCGGGCGCGGTCATCTTCGACGAGGGGCCGGGTCAGCACACCTACGCCTGGGGACCGCTGTCCGCCGCCCAGCCCGCCAGCTGCCGGCGCTCGGCGTCCCGTCGCGGGCACCGCAGGCACGCCCGGGGCCGGGCCCGGGGTCGCGCTCGGGGCCGGGCTCACCGAGGCGCTCGGCGACGCGTCCGCCGAACCCCGACCTGCGCCCGCCCCCATCGACGGCGGCCCAAGGCGCACCGGTCCCAGGCCGTGGCCCGGCCACCGGCCACCCGGCCACCGGCCACCCGGTAGGGCCCAAACAAAAATTCCAGTTTCCGTACTCCAAGGTCCCAGTTTGGTGGCTTTCCTCAACGCGCCGACCGCCAATCGGGTTTAGTCTGTGAGGAGAGCGGGGAGGGGACCGGAGAGCGCCGGGGACCCCCCGCGAATACTCAAGCCGAGCCCGTTGGCAGCCAAGGGGGGGGCGATGCGAGGCTCGGCCGTCGAGGCGTGTCTAATGCGCCCGACGTCGACCGTCTGCTCAGGCGGGAAACGGAGGGAGAGATGTCACACAGCCGACTGACGACGCTGGATGCTTCGTTTCTGGAGGTGGAGAGCCCCTGCGCCCACATGCACGTGGGCTGGGCCGCCCTGTTCCGCCCCCCGCCCGAGCGGGCGACGCCGACCTTCGAGGAGCTCCGCGATCACATCGCGAGCCGTCTCGGTCGCGCCCCCCGTTACCGCCAGAAGCTGGCCCACGTGCCCCTGGACATAAACGATCCGGTATGGGTGGACGACGGGGAGTTCGACGTCTGCCGGCACGTCCGGCGCGCGCCGTCACCGGACTTCAACGCGTCGATCGACCAGGTCATGTCAACCCAGCTCGACCGTGACCGCCCGCTGTGGGAGACCTGGGTCTCCGACGAGCTTGCCGACGGCCGCATAGGGGTGGTGGGCAAGGCGCACCACGCGATGGTCGACGGGCTCGCGGCGGTCGAACTCGCGTCGCTGATGCTCGACCCCGGGCCCGAGACTCCAGCCCCCGCGCCGGACGGATGGCGGCCGGCTTCGGGTCCGGGCAGCGCCAAGCTCGTCCTGGACGGGCTGGTCGACAGGGCCGGAGAGGCGGTCGACGCGGCGCGCTGGTCGCTCGAGCTGATCCGCCGTCCGCAGGGGTTGCTGGACCTGCCGGGTGAGTGGCTCAGGGGGGCCCAGGCCCTGCTCGACGCGCTGCGGCCGGCCGACGCGAACACCGGGCTCAACGAGCCGATCTCCTCGCGCCGGCACCTCGCTCGCGTCCACCGCCCCCTGAGCGATCTCAAGCGAGTCCGCAGCCGCTTCGGGACCACGATCAACGACGTGCTTCTCGCCGTGGCTGCGGGCGGCGTGCGCCAGTTCCTGCAGCGGCGGGGAGGCAATCCGGTCCCGCTCAAGACGATGGTCCCGGTGAGCGTGCGCTCCAACAACGGGGGCGGCGAGTTCGGCAACCAGATCTCGTTCGTATTCGTCGACCTGCCCTGCGACGAGCCCGATCCGGTCCGGCGCTTGATGACGATCCACGAGGACGTCGACGAGCGCAAGCGCGACGGTGAGCCCGAGATCGCCGACCGGGTGCTCAAGGCGTTTGCCTACGCCCCGCGCACGGTGCGGAAGGTGCTCTCGCGCGTGATCGCCAGCCCGCGCACCTTCAACCTCGTGGTGTCGAACATCCCGGGGCCGCCCGAGCCCATGTACATGCTCGGCTGCGAGCTCGAGGAGGCCTACCCGGTGGTCCCGCTCGCCGACGGCCATGGGGTGTCGATCGGGTTGACGACCATCGGAGACCAGGCGTTCTTCGGGATCTACGCCGACCGTCGAAGCCTGCCTGACGCCGACCTTCTGGCTGGATGCCTCGAGCGGTCGATCGACGAGCTGGTCGAGCTGAGCGACCGGGAATCCCTCCACCTGGTGCCCGCGCTCAACGGCGGGTCGTGACCCGAGATGCCGGGCGCAATATCACGCGCGCCGCGCGTGGACGCTCCGGGCGGGGTGCTGCTCACCGGGGCGACCGGCTTCCTGGGCATGGAGGTGCTCGCCCGCTATCTCGAGCGCACCGACCGGGACGTCTACGCGCTCGTCCGAGCGGCCAGCGCGCGCCAAGCTCATGAGCGCATCGATTCAACCCTGCGCACCCTGTTCGGCGACGGCCGAGCGTACACCGGGCGCGTCAAGGCGGTCCCGGGCGACATAGAGAGCGACGGACTGGGCCTCGATCCCAGCTTGCGCGAGCAGCTGGCCGGGAAGGTCACCGACATCGTCCACGCGGCCGCGTCGGTGTCCTTCTCGCTCCCGCTCGAGCAGTCGCGTCGGATCAACGTGGCCGGCACTCGGCGCCTGCTCGAGTTCGCTCACCGATGCCAGCAGCGCGGCGGGCTGCGCCGCTTCTCCTACATCTCCACCGCCTACGTCGCCGGCACCCACGTTGGACAATTTCGCGAGGACCAGCTCGAGGTCGGCCAGGATTTTCGCAATCCCTATGAGCGCTCCAAGTTCGAGGCCGAGCGTCTCGTGCGCTCGCACGGCGACCGGCTGCCGATCCAGGTCTTTCGCCCCAGCATCATCGTGGGCGAGCGGCGGACGGGGTGGACGGCGGCGTTCAACGTGCTCTACGCGCCCCTGAAGGCGTTCAGCCGCGGCGCCTACCCGGTGGTGCCGGCGCGCCGCTCGGCTCCGGTCGATGTCGTGCCGGTCGACTACGTGGCCGACGCGGTGTTCGAGCTGGCCTCCCGCCCGGTGCAGCGCGGCGGCGACGAGACCTACCATCTCGTGGCGGGGCCGCGCGCGACCACCGTGGGTCGCCTGATCGAGCTCTCGGCTCGTTACTTCAAGCGTCCCTCTCCGCGCGTGTTCCCGCCCGGGCTGTACCGCCGGGTGATCCATCCGGTGGTCGTCCGTCTGGGCAGCCCCCGGGCTCGCCGGGGACTACGCAAGGGCGAGATCTACTTCCCCTACTTCTCGATGCGCATCTCCTACGACGACCGCCACGCCCGGAGTTGCCTGGAGCCCGAGGGCATCAGTGTCACGCCGGTCGAGCAGTACTTCGACACGCTGGCCGACTTCGCGGTCAAGACCCGCTGGGGCAAGGCGGGCCTGACCCGAGCGCAGGCGTCGTCGCGTTCGCCGGCGCCGCCGCCCGCGCGCGCCCAAGCGCCCGCGCTCAGCGCGGACTAGCTTCCGGAACCCTCGGGGACCGCCGGAAGGCGTCGCCCCGGTCGGCGCCCGGGGGGCCCGGGCAGGTCTGTGTCCTACTCATTGACATGCGACGATTCAATTGATATTTATAAATAAATGGCGATGGCGACGGCGGTTGATCTGCAGCTAGCCCCCAAGCACAAGCGCGCACCGGGTGAACCGTGCTGCGAGCCGGTCGTGTACCCCGATACCGATCGCGCCGAAGCGGAGCGCATGGCGCGCGTGGCCAAGGCCCTGGGCGATCCCATCCGCCTTCAACTCGTCGACGTGCTCCGCCGCCACGCGGGCAAGGTGTGCGTGTGCGAGCTCACGCCGCTGTTCGAGATCGCCCAGCCCACGGTCTCGCACCACCTCAAGGTCCTGCGCGACGCCGGGATCGTCGACTCCGAGCGCCGCGGGCTGTGGGCCTACTACTACGTCGTACCCGGTGCCCTGAAGGAGCTGACGAGTTGGCTGACCTGACCGAGACCGAGGGAGTTGACGAGCTGGCCCATCCGACTGAGACCGAAACGGTCGAGGAGTTGGCTGACCTGACCGACACCGAGATTCGCGAGCGCGTTCGCGAGCGCTACGCCGCCGCCGCCACCGCGGCGGCCCAGGGCGCGGCCCCCGGCTGCGGCTCCGGCGACTCGCAGTCCGAGTGCTGCGGAACGCCGGTGAGCATCACGGACGCCCAGGGACGCAAGGTCTTCGGCGCCAGCCTCTACGAACAGGCGCCCGCGGGCGACGCACTCGAGGGCGCCCTGAAGGCCTCGCTGGGGTGCGGGGTTCCCACCGCGGTGGCCGATCTGCGCGAGGGCGAGACGGTGCTCGACCTCGGATCGGGAGCCGGAGCCGACGTGCTCATCTCCGCCCGGAGGGTGGGTCCGGCCGGCCGGGCCATCGGCGTGGACATGACCGATGAGATGCTCGAGCTCGCCCGGCAGAACGCGGCGGGCGCCGGGGTGCGGAACGTCGAGTTCGTCAAGGGTCACATCGAGGAGCTGCCGCTCCCCGACGCGACCGTCGACGTCGTGATCTCCAACTGCGTGATCAACCTGGCCGCGGACAAGCGGCGCGTCCTGAGCGAGGCGGCGCGGGTGCTCAAGCCGGGCGGACGCTTCGCCGTCTCGGACGTGATCGCCGACCCGGGCATGGACGACGCCACCCGCGCCGACATGCGCCAATGGACCGGATGCGTCGCCGGCGCTCTGACCCGCGCCGAGTTCGAGGACGCGCTCACCCGGGCCGGACTGATCGACATCGAGATCCGCCCCACTCATCGGGTGCACGAGCACGCCGGCGCCGCGATCATCCGGGCCCGCAAGCCTGCTGACCGCGGCGAGCCCGCCGACCGCGGCGAGCCCGCCGACCGCGATCGTGACGGGGCCCGATGAGCACCGGCACCGTCGAGCATCGCCTGCGCGACCCCCAGCAGCTCTACGACGACTGGGAGCGCGCCCACTGGGCCGCCCAGGACATCGACCTCAGCCGCGACGCGACCGACTGGGCTGGCCTGGAGGATTCCGAGCGCGACCTTCTGTACTGGGTGCTCAGCTCGCTGATGGTGGCCGAGGAACGGATCTCCACCCAGTTCTGCGGTCTGGTGCTGGCCCAGGACGACGAGGAGGAGGGCAGCTTCCTGTCGACCCAGCTCGTCGACGAGGTCAGGCACATGCAGTTCTACGCGCGCGTGCAGAACGAGGTCATCGCGGACCCGGCGGCCATCGGCGCCCACGTCGCGCGCGCCCGTGAGGTGCTCGGCGCGCCGTTTCGCAAGCTCTTCGACGAAGCGCTCGTACAGGCCCACGATCGGCTCCGGCGCGAGCCCCGCGACCGCGAAGCCAAGGTCGACTTCGTGACCATCTACCACATGGTCCTCGAGGGAACCCTCGGGATCACCGCCTCGCACTTCCTGCTCGATCTCCTCCGGCGACGCGGGCAGCTGCCGGGGTTCGTCGACGGCTACGGCCGCATCGCGGCGGATGAGCAGCGTCACATCGCCTATGGCAGCTGGTTCCTGCGCCAGGCGGTGGCCGACCAGCCCGCCATGGCCGACGTTATTCGCCGGCGTCTGCACGACCTGCTTCCCGCCGTGGCCGAGTCGGTCGCACCCCCCAGCGAGGGGGCGTGGGACGTCCTCGGTATCGAGGACGGCGCCCTGGGTGCGTACGGTCTCGGGGCGCTCAGCCGGCGCCTGAAGATCATCGGCGTGTCGCTCTGATCCGCGAATAAGCGGCCCGCGGTCCCCTCGAAAGCGATCGAGCCCCCTCGAAAGCGAGCGCGTCCTACTCGACTCCGGTCCACCCGGGGACTTGAAAGTTTGGACGGCTGTCGAAGGACATCACCGGCCCAGGCGCCGATCCTGTCCTAACAGCGACGAGGTAAGGGGGCCGGTCCCATGGCCAGCGATCGCCTGAGCGCGCTCGATGGGTCGTTCCTGCGGCTGGAGAGCGCCGCAGCACACATGCACGTCGGTTCGCGGGGGGTGTTTCGCCCGAGCCCGGGGCGGCCGCGGCCCACGCTCGACATGCTCCGCGCGAGCATCGAAGGCCGGCTGAGGTATGCACCTCGGTTCCGGCAACGGCTCGCGTTTCCGCCCGCCGGGCTGGGCGAACCGTTTTGGGTCGACGATGAGCACTTCGACCTGCGCTTCCACGTCCGCCGTCTCGGCGACCCCTACCAGCCGGTGTCCTACGCGCGGTTCTGCGAGCTGGTTGATCAAGAGCTCTCGCGGCCGCTCGATCGCCGGCGCCCGTTGTGGGAGGTGCATCTGGTCCCGCGCCTCGACGATGGGCGGGTCGGGCTGGCCATGAAGATGCACCACGCGATGGTCGACGGGATCGCCGGCGTGCAGCTCGCACTGCTCGTCTTCCACGCCTCCGCCGACGCGGAGCCCGAGGCGCCGGATCAGTGGTCACCGCGCAGGGCTCCAGGCGACGCCGAGCTCGCGCTGCGGGCGGTCGCCGACTCGGCCACCGAGTCGCTGCGGGCCGCGCGCGGAATCGCGGGGCTGGCCGGATCGCCGGTGTCCGGCGGCACGCGAATCGCCGGCAGCCTGCGCCGCGCCGCGCTGGCGGTGGGCGACGACCTCCTGCGCGCCGCGCCCCCGGCGTACCTGAACCGGGCGATCGGGCCCCAGCGCACGCTGGTCGGCGCTCGCCTGCCGCTCGACCGGGTGCTCGCGATCAAGCGCCACGCGCAGGTGACGCACAACGACGTGTGCCTGGCCCTGGTCACGGGAGCGCTCCGCGACCTCGCCCGCCGGCGCGGGGAGACGCCGCAGCCCATGAGGGCGATGGTGCCGGTGAGTGTCCGGGCCGACACCGAGGATGGGGTGCCGGGCAACCGCATCTCGTTCGCCTTCGTGGACCTGCCGCTCGACATGAGCGCACCCGGCGCCCAGTTGCGCTCGGTGCACGAGCAGACGACGGCGTTCAAGCGCTCGGAGCGCCCGGCCGGGACCGAGAGTGTTCTGTCCGCCCTGCGGTTTGCGCCGTCGCCCGTCAAGACCCTCGCCGCCCGCCTGGCCGGGAGCGCTCGCGCCTACAACCTGACCGTCTCCAACGTGCCCGGGCCGCGCACGCCCATATACATGCTTGGGGCCGAGCTGGAAGAGACCTACCCGGTCGTCCCGCTCAGCGAGGACCACACGCTGTCGGTGGGGATCTTCACCTACGCCGACGGGTTGCACTTCGGGCTCTACGCCGAGCCAGAGGCGCTGCCCGAGGTCACGGCTCTGCCGGCCGCGCTCAAGCGCGCGCTGCGCGACCTGGCCCGGGCGACCAGGCCCCCCCCGCGGCGCCCGAGGGGCGCTGAGGCGAACGGGGACCGGAGGGCAGCGACCACCGGGCCAAGTTCGCGCCGGGATCTTTGGCCCGCAGGACATGTGCCCGAACGGGCCGAGGCCTGAACATCTAGAACCGCAAGCCCCATCCTCCCGAGCCGCCGGAACGGAGGTCGACATATGGCATGGAAGAGAAGCGTTCTCGTGGTAGCCAACCAGACCGCCACCTCGCCGCAACTGCGAGAGGCGCTGCGGGTGCGCCACGAGCAGCGTCCAACCAGCTTCATCCTCCTCGTGCCGGCCGGAAGGCGGCCGGAAGCGCTCGAGCTGGTCGATCGGGTCGTGGCCGAACTGCGCGGTGACGGACTCGACGTGACGGGCTGCGTCGGCGACGTCGATCCGTTCTACGCCGTACACGAGATCTGGGATCCGGGGAGCTACGACGAGATCCTGATCTCGACGCTGCCCACCGGGTCGTCGCGGTGGTTGCGTTCGAACCTTCCTCGCCGAGTCGAGCGGTTGACGGGCGCTCTGGTGACGCACGTCAGCGTGGCGGGGGCGGTCGAGGTGGCGGCATGAACGCGCTACTGAAGAGGACGCTGTGGGACGCCTACGCGGAGGAGGCAGACGATGCGACCCTGGCGCGGGACCGCCGCACTTCGCGCGAGCTGGTCGAGCCCCCCGAGCGCTTCACCTATCTGGACAGCCTCGACAGCCCCGAGGA
>DASZHF010000011.1:0-23726 GCA_035938095.1 Solirubrobacteraceae bacterium | reverse complement strand
AACATGGACACCTTCACGGGCATACCCGGCCTCAAGGAGCCAAAGACGATCTTCACCCCCGACCCGGCGCGCAACCGCGCCTCGATCCGGCGTCTGGTGGAGCTCGAGCCCAGTCTGGTGTGCTTCGGTCACGGCCGGCCGTTGCGAGATCCGGGCAAGCTCAAGGAGTTCGCCGCGCGCCTGCCCGACGACGAGGCCCAGTCGCCGCGAACCGCACCCGCCGTCTCATGACTGCGGTCGCGGACGCGCGTGTACTTCGACGCGTTGACCGTGGTGTCGCAGCTGGGCCTGGCCGGGACGCTGCTCACGATCGGGCAGTGATCGGGTAGGCGAACCGGTGCCAGCGGAGCATGGCCAGGTGACGGGGCAGCGTGAGCAGGTGGCCCAAGCGTGCCGGCGGCTCGCGGCCGACCGGCTGGTCGTGGGTACGGCGGGCAACGTGAGCGCCCGGAGCGGCGACCGGGTGGCGGTGAGCGCGACGGGCGCCGTCCTGGCCAGCATGACCGCCGACCAGGTCACGGTCGTCGATCTCGACGGGCGGGTCTTGGAAGGGCAGCTCGCGCCGACGACGGAGCTAGACCTGCACCTCGGCGTGTACCGGCGCTATGAGGCCGGCGCGGTCGTCCACACCCACGCCCCGATGGCCACCGCCGTGGCGTGCGTGCTCGACGAACTGCCCTGCGTGCACTACCAGATGCTGCTGCTGGGCGGCAGCGTGCGGGTGGCGCCGTATGCGACCTTCGGCTCGGCCGAGCTGGCGGCTTCGGTGCTCGACGCGCTGGAGGGCAAGACCGCGGCCCTGATGGCCAATCACGGCGCCCTGACCTACGGGCCCAGCCTCGACCACGCGCTCGAGGCGAGCGAGCTGCTCGAGTGGGCGTGCACGGTGTACTGGCGCGCCGCGATGCTCGGGTCCCCGCGCGTGCTCGACGCCGACCAGCGCCAGGCGGTGATCGAAGCGGCGGTCAGCAAGCGGTACGGGACCACCCGGCCGATCGGACCGGGCGCCGACTCGACGGGCGCCGACCCGACGGGCGCCGACCCGACCCACTCCGACCCGAGCCACTCTGACCCGACCCCCTCCGAGAGCCTCGACCCGGACCGGGCTGGAACCCAGTGACCGCCGACATGACCGTCATCGCGATGGGCGTGCACGTCCTCGACGTGCTCGTGCGCCCGGTCGAGACCATCCCCGAGGGACAGGGCGGGTCGCTGGTGGAGGAGATCCGGGCCACGGCAGCCGGCTCCGCCGGGGGCACGGCGATCACGCTGTCCAGGCTGGGGGCGAAGGCTCGCAGCGCCGGCGCGATCGGCTCCGACGCACTCGGCGACCTGCTCGTGCAGCTGCTGGCGCGCGACGGCGTGGACACCTCACTGCTGCTTCGCCGCGACGACGTCCAGACGTCGGCCAGCGTGCTGCCCATCCGGCCGGACGGGTCGCGGCCGGCGTTCCACGTGATCGGTGCCAACGGCACCTACAACGACAGTGATGCGCCCTGGAACGACATCGCCAATGCCACGCACCTGCACCTCGGCGGCCCTGAGTTCATGGGTGGTGAGGCGGCAGCACGGATCCTGGCGTACGCGCGCGACCACGGAGTTGTCACGTCGGCCGACGTCCTCGCGCCGGGCGACCCGGGACTGCTGGAATGGATCGCTCCGGCTCTCCCCCATCTCGACTACCTGCTTCCCAATGGCGAGCAGGTTCAGGCCTTCACGGGTGAAGCCGACGTCGTAGCCGGTTGCCAGGCCCTGCTCGAGCGGGGCGTGTCGTGCGTGGGCGCCACCCTGGGCGCCGACGGTGCGGTGCTGGTCCGAGCCGACTCCGTCGAGGCGACCGCAGCCTTTCCGGTCGACGTCGTCGACACGACTGGCTGCGGGGACGCGTTCTCGGCCGGATTCCTGCGCGGCCTAGCGCTTGGGCTGGCTCCGTCCGGAGCCGCGCGGCTGGGGTGCGCGGCCGCGGCCCTCGTCGCGCAGGGCCTGGGCAGCGACTACGGTGACTTCGGACTCAGAGACGCCGTCGCGCTGGCCGCGACGGCATCCGCCCGCTAGCCCGCTGCGGCGGGGGCCGCAAACCGCTGCGCGCCGTCGTCCGAGCGCGTCAGGCGATCGAACGCCTGCGCCAGCGCCACCGGGTCGGGCGCCGGCGCAGTGGCCCTACCGCGCCGCAACTGGCGCTCGATGGCGTCCAGCAGGGCGGGGGTCTGGACGGACGCCGGGAAGGGCGACACCAGGTCACCAGCCAGCTCGCTCAACCCGCCGAGCCTGCGGTCGGCGTAGGCGTCCCCGCACAGCGCGATCGACGGAACCCCCTGCCTCAGGCAGAAGAACGCCAGGTGGTAGTGCGGCCCGACGCCGATCGCCGCCCGCCCGACGATTCCCAGCAGCACTTCCTCGGTCGGGAGCGGGTCGAGCACGTGCCACGCTCCGCTACTCCGGCGAAGCCGCTCGATGTGCTCGGCGGATTGTCGCTCGTCGAGATCTCCGCCGGTGACCATCGGAATGAACACCAGTGACAGCCCGTACCGCTCGCTCAGCGCGTCGCACGCGGCGGCAAGGGGCTCAGCGATATCTGCCAGGCCGAGCCCATGCTGGGCGGAGACGACGGCATAGGGCTGGGCCGGGGGAATCCCGGCCCGGGTCAGAGCACCGTCGACCGAACTGGCCGATGCCGGCCGCAGCGCGGCAGACGAGTCGAGGCCCCGGCGTACCTTGCCCGCGCCGACCCCGAGCCGTCGCAGCTCGGACGCCGAGGCGGACGGATCGCGAACCGAGATCTGCGTGGCGCAGTGAAACATCAGGCCGGCGATGAGGCGGTCGGCGAATCCCTCGAGCGGACCGATTCCGACGCCCGACAGAACCACCGGTACGCCCAGCGTGCGGGCCGCCAGGGCGGTGACGGCCTGCGGCCACAGCGCGGCGAGCGAGAAGCGGCTGGCCAGCGAACCGGCGCTGGCCCCGACGAGCAGCTGGGCGCTCGACAGGGTGGCGAGCAGCTCGTCGGCCACCGGGTGCAAGGACATCGGATCCCGGCCGCGGCGCAGAGCGCGGGCGTGGCGAAGCAGCCGGACCGTGCGCCGCGCTAGCAGCGCCAGCGCCCGCCCGCGTGGGGTCCGAGCGGTAAGTCCTTCCAGCAGGTAGGCGTTCACCGCCGACGTGGCGGGCACGCCGAAGCGGGGCGCCACCGCGTCGGGTACGTCAGCGAGCACGACCGGCTCGGCCCCGGCGACATGGCGGGGAAGCTCATTGAGGTGCGCTCGCAGGATGGCGTCGTCGCCCACGTGCCGGTACGAGCTCCAGCCTCCCATGAAGACCACTCTTGGAGCCGAGGCGGGACGCCTGCCCACCTCGACCGGGACGCGGCACGGGCAGTCATACCATCGGACCCCCTCCGCGACCACGTCCGTCTCGAGGATCCACCGGCCGGGCCGCGAGGGCGCCACGACGTCGAGAGGTACGACCTCCTGCCCACCCGGCGCCACCGTGCATGGGAACGCCGTCCGGTCGCCCTCCGCGGCGGCCGCGGTGGCCTCGTCCCGCTTCCAGCGGTAGCTGAGCCGGATCAAAGGACCGGACTGGTCCCGGCCCGGCCAGGGCTGCGCAGACCGGTTGGTCACGCGAAAGTACGTTGTCCAGCGCTGCCCGACCAGCATCCGATGATCGCGTTCGAAGGGCTCGATGACAGCGTCGGCGTGCAGCGAGGGCTCCTGGGACCGTGCGGACGCGACCGGTGGCGGGAAGCCGCCGCGCGCCCGGCGCTCGACCCGCGACGGGGGCTTGGGCGGCGACTGGTCCTCGTGCGGCGCGCCGTTCACCATCAGGAGCGCGTCGATGTAGGGGAGGTCGGCCGCAGGAACCGATTCGGGGCGCCCGGTCACGTACCTCTCGGGCAGGTAGGCCGCGTTTACCGACAGGCCGCTGCCTAAGCGCGGACCAGGCTGCCGAGCCTCATAGCGGCGCGCCTTCTCGGTGCGCGCCTGCGGGGAGCCGATCAGACAGTCGAGGTGGTACAGAGGCGCCTCCAGATAGCGCGCGGGCAACGCGGGCTTGGCGCTGGTGTGCTGCTGCCCTGAGAACTCCAGGCTCGCGTCGTTGCGCACCAGCCTGATCTGGAAGTCCGGCCACCAGGGAAGCTCGCCGATCCAGTGCTCGCGGTCCGGATACAGCCAGCGGCGCGGAATGCGGTACTGGCGGATTTCTGGGTCGGTTAGGAGCGCGGGGAGTAGGGCGCACAGCGCGGCAGAGGGAGCCTCGTCAGCATCGACGCGCAGGATCCAGTCTCCGCTGCACGCCGCATGCAGGCGCTCCAGGTGGCGCTCCAGGAGCTCGAACTTCACGGGCACCAGCCGGTCGGCGAGCTCCGCGTACTGCTTGGCGACCAGCGGCCTCACGCGGTCGTCGAAGCCGATCACCACTTCGTCGGCCAGAGCCCGGAAGGGCTTTAGGGCGACCGCAACGCGCTCGGCCGGATCGCGAGTCAGGCAGCAGAGTGACAGGCGCATACGGGAGCAGGCATCCTCGCAAACATCAGGACGCCCGTCGTCCGCGTGGCCCGTGTCGTCCGTGTCGCCCGTGTCGTCCGCGCATAACGCGCCGGCGCCGGGTTGCGGCGCACGTGCGATAGGTCCGGCGATCGATCCGCGTCCTGACCCGCCCGCGGGAGGAGACGCGCATCCTCAACTTCACATGCACGGTCTGGGCGACGAGGGCAGTCAGGCTCACTGTTACTCGCGCGATGCCCCGTCGACCGCGGGCGTGCAGCGTGCGCGTCCGCCGTCCGTTGACGAACACGCTGACGCGTCGCACCCGGGCGCCCCGCGCGTGGCGCGGCCGTATGACCAGCGTCCTGGCGCTCGAGCACGCCCGCGGTCCCTGGGCGCCGTGGGGACCGAAGCTCTGAGTGGTGCCACACCCGTCCAGGCGGATCTGCATCGGCCCGTCGGTGTTCACGTTCAACGCCACGTTGCAGTCCACGTGGGCGCGCGCCACGTTGATGGTGAGGGTCGCCAGGTTCTGCGCGGTGATGTCGATGCGGTCCGCTCGCGCGGTGACTGGGGTCGGCCCCCAAGTCCGGTACTGGCTCGTGTAGCCGATCGCGGGAACGGTGCCCCCGGTCAGCGTGCCGGAGCCGTGCTGGGTCGGGGACGGCGTCGGGTCGCCGACCCCGAAGCCCTCCGAGCGCGCGTCCACCGTCCCGAGCGGCCCGTTGGTCTGCGCCCGGCCGGTGCTCGGGGTGCCGCTCTGGCCCCCCGGCCCGCGCAGCTTCAGCCCGGACAGCCAGTAGGCGTGATCGGAGATCATCCCCAGCGCCGGGTAGTCCACGCTGGGGTCGTACACGTACGTCACGTGGGCCGGGTCGCGATCAACCTTGGCCGTGCCCAGGAACGCGGCCGCGGGGGCGAACTCGTCGTTGATGGCCAGCGAGTTGTGCTCGCCCGGGCTGAACACGTCGAGCTCGTACCGGTACCCAAGCGAGTCCAGCTGCTGGGCCGACGGCAAATAGGACGACTCGGGCACGAGCTCGTCGGTGGCCATGTTCCACATCAAGAACGGGATGTTGCGCAGCGAGGCCACCTTTGCGTTGTTCGTGCTCGCCCCCACCGTGGGCTGCCCGCGGGCGAACAGATCAGGGAACTGCTCACCCAGATCGAACGTCCCGAACCCGCCCATCGAGTAGCCGGTGATGACTGTCCAAGCCGGGTCCAGGTGGTAGGCGCGGGCGACGTCGGCCCATACCTCGAAGACGTCGGCGGCGGCATAGCTGACGTAGCTTCCGTCCGGCCCGCGCGACTCCGGTGTGATCACGATCGAGCCCGGGCCGCGCTCGCCGAACTCAGCCTGGTTGCGGCTGGCCAGGTACTGGTTGTAGTCGGTGGTCAGAGAGTGCAGCAGCAGTGTCATCCCGTAGCCCGCGAAAGGCGCCGGCTTGCGGGGGACATAGATCGCATAGGGCTGGAGCTGACCCTGGTACTCGCCCTTGCACGTGGCCGTCCCACTGGTCAAGCACGGCGCGGAGAAGTCCGCGCCCTGAGCGGTCTCGAATCGGCTGGCCAGGATGCGATCGAACGGCCCGTTCTGGGGAACGGCGCTGTCGTCGTTGACGCCGGCGGCCAGTTTGCTGAAGTCGACGTCGGCGTGCAGATTGGAGATATCGCCGGCGGCGAGCTGTTGTCCCTGCTCCTTGTCGCGCCACCAGGCCGGGCTCTGAGCCGTGTTGAATGGATCCTTGATGGAGGGCATCGGCTCGTCGTTGCGGAAGGCGACGTTGAAGAAGGCGGGGGGACTGACGGCGTTGCCGGCACCTCCCGGGTGGGTCGTGTCGGAGGTGCCCTGCGGAATCAGGTAGCGGTTGTTGGGCTTGTCCCAGAGCCCGACCCCGGCCGCCAGGCGCACGACCTGACCCGCCGGATTCCAATCGGCATGGGGAACGCGCACGTCGATCTGGCGGCGGAAGGTGTCGACGGTCACCGTCGGCGCCGGACCGGCGACCGGAGTGCCGGTGGCGGAATGCACAAGGTCCCCGACCATGCTCGGCCCGGACGGGTGGATGGTCAGGAACAGGTCGGCCGGGGCACTTACATTGGCCCCGTCCGGGAAGGGCAGCGATACGCCCGGCGTGCCCCCGATCGCGATCGAGACCGCGACCAGCGACGGGTCCTTCATCGTGTTGAGTGTGATTCGGAACGCGGTTGCGTCGGATAGAGGCTTGACCCGGAACTCGACCAGGTCGGCCGCGTTGTTGGCGTAGGCCGGGCCGGTCGGGTACGTGTAGGTGCCGTTGGGCTGGGAGAAGAGATTCCCCGGGAACCGGGGGTCGGCGGAGTCGCGCGCCTCGGCCGCCCCGTGGTCGTCGTAGATGAAGTCCTGGTAGAGGAACTCGCCGTTGCGGTATGCGCTTGCGCCCGAGACGAGGATCGGGGGCGCCTGCCATATCCCGGTGTTCTGCAGTTGCGGGGGCGTGGCGGGCGCTGCATACAGCAGGTCAGGCCCCGGGCGGGGTCCCGGGCCGGCGTACAGCGAGCCCGCGTCGGCCGACGCTGGGGCGGCGCCGGCCAGCCACACGGCCAACGTCGCGGTCAGCGCGACGATCGTTGCCGACCGGGCGCGGCGCGGGGCCACGGCGGCCGCCGCTCGCCGTCCGGAGGCCCCTCGTGGGCATGGTCCCCGCCTAGGACTCCCTGGCCTGTGCTGACCCAACGCTTCCCTCCCAGCGAACCGCCGGGGGCTCGCGGCCCAGCAGGCTACCTGGTGGCTGGCGCCCGTGAACCGGTTCGGCCGCTCAGCGGCTACAGCGCCCGCAGCGCTCCCAGTCAAAGTGGGGTGAGAGCCGGGCCAGCCAGCGCTGATTGGAGGCGTACTCGGCATGGATGTGGCGCCCGATCACGAGCACGCCGACCGCCCCGCTGCCGGCGAGCTTCAAAGCGGCCGCCGCGCTCTGGGCGCTGGCGCCCGTGGTCCAGGTGTCGTCTACCAGCAACACGCTCTGGCCGTCGAGCCGGTGTGGACAGCGGAAGCGCTGGGGGTCAAATCTTCGCCGCGCACCGGCGTCGCCTGCGGGTTGCAAGAGGGTGGGATCGAAGCGACCGGCGAGCGCGTCGATGGCACCCACGACGCGGCCGAGCGGGTGGCGGGAGCAACTCAGCTGGCGACCCGACGGTACGACGCAGACCCGGTCAAAGCAGCCGGTCCCGGCGGTCACGGCCAGGCATCTCTCGTGCCGGTGCAGAAATCGCCACAGCAGAGCCGACAGGGCCACCCGCAGCCGGCGGGCTACGACCAGCGGCCCGCGCTTGTAATCGCGTAGAGCCCCGTGCAACGGGCCGGCATGGACGCTGTACGAGACGGCCAGGAATCCGTCGGCAACCTCCGGCTGGCTTCGGCAGCGATGACACCAGCACTGCCCTGGGCAGGGGGTCAAACACACACGGCAAATGCCCGGACTGGGCGGCGCTAAGGCGACGAGCAGCGACTGGTGAAGCGCGCTGAGGGAGAGAACTCGCTGGGGCAAGCCGAGCCCATCGGGCGGCAGCGGAGGGGGCTGAGCGCGAATCGGTGAGAGCCGCAGGCAGCCGACCGTAGTGGGCGCTTGAGAGGTTTCAGCGCGCGCCGCCGGGCGCTGGGTGCTTGTATGGGGTGGAAATGGACGAGCAGTACGAGCTCCAGACCCACCAGGCCGAGGACAACCACTGGTGGTACCGAGGGCGGCGTCGCGTGATCCGCGAGGCCGTGCGCACGCTGGGCCTGCCACCGGGTGCCCGGATCCTCGACGCCGGATGCGGGAGCGGGCGCAACATGGTCGAGCTGGCCGGCTTCGGCCAGGTGACCGGGCTCGAGGTCGCGGACGCCAGCGTCGAACGAGCGCGCCGGCGCAACGTGGGTGAAGTGGTGGCCGGCTCGCTCAGCGAACGGCTGCCCTTCCCCGACTCGAGCTTCGATCTGGCTCTCGCGCTGGACGTACTCGAGCACCTCGACGACGACCGTCCCGCCCTGCACGAGTTGCGCCGTGTCGTACGCCCGTCGGGACGATTGCTGATCACCGTCCCGGCGTATCAGTGGCTGTGGAGCAGCCACGACGAGGTCAACCATCACCACCGTCGCTACACCCGCAACACGTTGCTGGCCGCAGCCGCCGAGGCGGGATGGGCCCCCGTGAGAACCACCTACTTCAACTCGCTGCTGCTGCCTGCGGCCGTCGTCTATCGCGCCCTGGAGAGGGTCCGCCGTTCCTCGCCCCCGGTGGCCTCGGACCTCGAACGCACGCCGGGCTGGCTCAACGACATCCTCGAGCGCCCGCTGAGATTCGAGGCGCGCTTGATCAGCCGCGGGCGCGCGATTCCGGCTGGGCTATCGCTGCTTGCGGTCTTCTCCCACCCACCTGCCTCTTCCGGGCTCTCGATGGACGGGGGCGGGGCGGTCCGGACGGGGGCGAAGCAGTCCGCACCGACCGAGCGATAGCGAGGCGCCGCCGAGCGATCAGCGAGTGCGCGGCGGGGACGCGGCGGCGACTCGCTGGATGAGCTCGCTCTGCTCGGCGCTGGCCGAGGCTTGCTGGGGGAGCACGCTCCATTCAGCGCCCCGAGCGGCTCGCTCGCGGCTGAGAGCATCGGCGAAGGTCCAGTACCGGTTGGCCAGGAACATGCCCAGTACGACGAAGACGATCGCGATCGGTTGTCCGACGAGCTTGTGCAACCCGAGCCCGTCCACCATCAGGAACACGATGCCGAGGTTGCCCAGCAGGCCGGCCACCTGCACCACGACGTACCGAGCCACGGTTGTGCTGTGCCGGGCGTTCGCCCGGAACGTCCAGTTGCGGTTGAGCAGGTAGCTGTTGGCGGCACCGACGGCGAAGCCCAGCGCCGAGGCGGCCAGGTACCACATCCCGAAGTGGACGCAGATCGCATAGACCACGTAGAAGGCGAGCGTGTTTGTCACGCCCACCAGGCCGTATTTGATGAGCTGGCGGACGACCGGTGACCGCGGGGTCCTGGGAGAATCGAAGATACGCATCACGACGGAGAATGAACCACGGATCGGCCCGAGGGTTACCGCGGCCATGTAAGGCGAGGATAAAGCCCTGCTGCATCGAGGGTTGCGATCGGAGCTCCCGGCGGCGACCGGACCCCTGATGCGGCAAGATAGTCTGGCGATGACCCCCGCCGCTCCACGTCAGTTGCGCCTCCTGAGCGTGGTCGCTCCCGTCTATGACGAGGTGGAGCTCGTCGAGGTCTTCTACCGGCGCGCCCGCAGCGCCCTGGAGGGGCTCCCGTTCGAACTGGTGATCGTCGACGATGGCAGTCAGGACGGAACGGCCGAGGTACTCGACCGCCTGGCGGATACCGACCCCGAGCTCCGGGTCGTGCACCTGTCTCGCAACTTCGGGCACCAGGCCGCACTCACCGCCGGCCTCCAGCACGCCGCCGGCGACGCGGTCGCGATGCTCGATGCCGACCTTCAGGATCCCCCCGAGCTGATCCCCGAGATGCTCGAGCGCTGGAGCCAGGGCTCAGACGTGGTCTATGCGGTGCGCAAGGAGCGCGAGGGCGAGACCCGCTTCAAGCTGGTCACGGCGGCCTGGTTTTACCGCCTGTTCGACAAGCTTGCCCAGGTCAACCTCGAGCCCAATTCCGGAGACTTCCGGCTGCTCGACCGCAAGGCATTGGACGCGTTGCTGTCGATGGGCGAACGTAGCCGTTTCCTGCGCGGGATGACCGTATGGATCGGGTTCACGCAGACCGCGATCGAGTACGAGCGAGACGCGCGCTACGCCGGCGAGACCAAGTACACGGTACGCCGCATGCTGCGCTTCTCGCTGGACGCCATCGCGTCGTTCTCCCACCTACCGCTCCAGCTGGCGACCTACCTCGGTTTCCTGATCTCGGGCCTGGCGTTCCTGGCCATCCCGGTGGTCATCGGCCTCCGAATCGCCGGGTCCTACCTGCACGGTTTCAGCTCGATCACGATCGCCGTGCTGATGCTGGGTGGGATCCAGCTGATCGCTATCGGGCTGATCGGCGAGTACGTCGGGCGCATCTACGACGAGGTCAAGCACCGTCCGCTGTACCTGGTGCGTGAGCTGCGAAACGAACGACCCGTCGGCTTCCGGCGGGTACCCGATGCCCTGCGCCCCGCCGAGCCGGACGCCACGCCAGCGGGGCTCGAGCGAGCAGAAGCGGCCGCATCGGCAGATCCCGTCTCCAGCTCTCGGACCTGATCCGCCGGCGCCAAGCGACGCACTCACTCGCCGCCCGGGGCGCTACGGTGACAGGGGGATGCGCCCTCCCCCCGGTCGCTGTCAGGAACCTCCTCCGACCACATGAGCACCTCAACGCCTCCCGGACGTTCGACCGGCGGGGGTAATCCCCCCGAAGGCGACGATCGCGACGATGACCGCGATCGATCGTCGCCGACTCCCGAACCCCCGACGCCCGAACCGGCGACGGCCGCGGCGCGGGAGCGCGAGCGGGCATCATCCATCCGCGACCGCCCTTCGCCCACGAGCGATCGCCCTCCACCCGCCCGTGGTCGGGCGACCGCCGGCCGCGGGCGAGCGCCGGCGACCGGGGACGGTGGTCGTGGTCGCGACCGGAGATCTGCACACCGCGATCAACCGTCCGAGTTCGCGCGCGCGCTGACGGGCGCTCTCGAGCGGCTGCGCCACACGCTGATCGCGCCCGAGACGCATGCCCAGCGGGTAGCCCGCCAGCGCTGGCTCGCTCTGGGGGCGCTCCTCGCCGGCGTGCTGGCATTCATCATCGCCATCGTCGCGGCCGGCGGCGGTGGGACCAGCCGCCCGCGGCCCGCGCTCCCGCCCGTGCGCAGCAGCCGTCCGACCCGCGTCCCGCGCCACCCCAGGCCCACGTTGCGCACGCGCCTGGTTGGGCAGCTTCCAGCTCCCGTCCAGGACCCCGCGGTCACGACCATCGCGGCGGCGAGCGTCAGTCCCCGCCCACGCCCGGCTCCAACTCGGGCCCCCGGGGCGACCCCGAACCCGGCGTCACCTTCTGGAGCCAGCGGTCCTCGCGGCCTCCGGCGAGCGCGCCCTCGCACCGCGCGCCGGCCGACCGAGGTCTTGGTCATCGGCGGGCTCGATTCAGCCGACAGCTCCGTGGCCGACATCATCGGGCTGCGGCCGGGGCGCACCCTGCTGGTGGCCGCTCACCAGCTCCTCCCGGCCCCGCTGCACGACGCGGCGGCGGCCACCCTCGGAAGCTCGGCCTATCTGTTCGGCGGTGGTCAGCTCGAGCGCGGCAGCACCGACATCCTGCGGATCGCCTCGAGTGGTGCGGTCCGCCCGGCGGGTCGCCTGCCCCAGCCCGCCGCCGACGTCGGGGCCGCTGCGCTCAACGGCGTGGCGTATGTCGTCGGCGGCTACACGGGGTCGCGCGCGCTGGACACGATCGTCGCCTGGCAGCCCGGTCGCCCCGCTCGCGTCGTCGCCCATCTGCCAGCTCCGCTGCGCTACCCCGCGGTGGTCGCCGCGGGCGCGCGCATCATCATCGTCGGGGGGACGACGCCGACCGCCGCGTCCACGCAGGACGTATTGAGCTTCGATCCGGCCACCGGGCAGGTCCAGCTCATCGGGCGGCTGAGCCGACCGTTGACCCATGCCGCGGCCGCGGTCCTGGGGGGGACGGTCTACGTGCTCGGAGGGCGAGGGAACGGGGTCGCCAGTCAGCGCCGGCTCGTGCTGGCGCTCGACCCCCGCACGGGGAGAAGCAGCAACGCCGGCGTCCTGCCCCGTCGGGTCTCTGATGCCGGCGCGGTTGCGCTGCCCGACCGCATTCTCCTGATCGGGGGCCGCGACAACGGAGGAGTAGTCCGCTCCGACGTCCTGTCCGTGCAGGTTCGCTGAGTCGCTGGCGCCAGGGGACTTTCAGGCAGCTTTCAGGCGGGCCTGATTGACTCACGGCAATGCGTCGGGTGCTCTTCGGAGCGTGCGTCGGCGTGCTCGTCCCCGCATGCGCCGGATGTGGGACGACCGCCGAGCGCACGCGGCAACCCCTCGGCGCGGCGGGGGCGCCAGGGGCGGCGACCCGCCCGGCGTCCGGGACCATCCGGCCGGTTGGCGTCCGCCCGGGCCGTCAAGCCGGCCCGATCACCTCTCGCCCCCGCGCTCCAGCACGGCCCGCGCTGCCGGCGGCACATGCTGGGCCCAACCCGGGCCGGTCGCGCGGCGCGCAGAGCCGGCCGCGCAGCCTCACGAGCTCCCCGCCGACCGCAAGCGGCATCTATGCCTTCACCGGCCGCGGCCATCTCAGCCCTGTGGTGCGGGGAATGCCGACGCGCGTCTACGTGCCCAACTCGCGGAGCAACACGATCGACGTCATCGACCCCCACACCTATCGCATCGTCGCCCATTACCGGGTGGGGGCCGAGCCCCAGCACGTGACCCCGTCCTGGGATCTGCGCACGCTCTACGTGGACAGCGACAAGGGCAACTCCCTGACTCCCATCGATCCGCGCACGCAGCGTCCCAAGGGCCGCCGGATCCGGGTTCGCGATCCCTACAACATGTACTTCACCCCCAACGGACGGTACGCGATCGTCGTCGCCGAGGCCAAGCAGCGCCTGGACTTCCGCGACCCCCATACCTTCCGGCTGCACCATTCCCTGAGGGCTCCGTGCAATGGCTTGGACCACATGGACTTCTCCGCCGACGGCCGGTATCTGTTCGCCAGCTGTGAGTTCGCCGGCACGATGATCAAGGTCGACGTCGCGCGCGAGCAGCTCGTCGGACGGCTCACGCTCGGGCGCGGTCAGGGCGCTCCCCAGGACGTGCGCCTGTCTCCGCGCGGCGGGGTCCTCTACGTTGCCGACATGATCAACGGAGGGGTGTGGGAGGTCGATCCGAATCGCTTCCGCGTGATCGGGTTCATATCGACCGGGGCGGGCGCGCACGGGCTGTACCCGAGCCGCGACGCACACGAGCTGTACGTGACCAACCGAGGCGAAGGAACCATTTCGGTGATCTCCTTCACCCAGCGGCGGGTGGTGCGTAAGTGGCGCATCCCCGGTGGCAGCCCTGACATGGGAGGCGTTTCGGCGAGCGGCCACGTCCTGTGGCTGAGCGGGCGCTACAACTCGGAGGTCTACGCGATCGACACCACCAATGGCCATCTTCTGGCCCGGATTCACGTTGGAGATGGGCCCCACGGCCTGACCATATGGCCTCAGCCCGGTCGCTACTCGCTCGGGCATACCGGCAACATGCGTTAGGGAACGGCGACAAAGTGTCTACCTTGTTGGAATCACACTGAAGGCCCGCGCGTATAGGGCCGACAATCCCAGCGTCCCTTCTCGAGAGAGGCAGCACCGTGGATCAACGCGAGGAACGCATCCGACTGGAGACCGAGCGCTACCGAATTACCGGCTCGGTCACGCTGGCCCGTAACGGCTACCGCAGCCGCATCTCGGACCTGCTGAACGCCTCCGAGCGCGAATTCCTCCCGCTCACCGACGTGACCGTCGAACCGCTGGCCGGCGGCGAGCCCGAGCACCACGATTTCATGGCGATCTCGCGCCGTCATGTGGTGTTCGCGTCCATGAACGACTGAGTCCCCGGCCCGACCCGGGCGCGGCTAGACTCGGCGGGCTCAGATCGAGCGGATCCGGAAATGCCCGATCTGCCCGCCCAGCGCCCCTCCCCCACCGCGGATGCGCCGCGCGCCGGGCGCTTCGAGGTCCTCGGCGCCTGGCTGCACGTCTGGACTCCGCCGAGGGGAGTGGTTATCCCGCCGGTTCCATGGCGAAGGTTGGCTGCCGGTGGGGTGGTTGGCGGGCTCGTGCTGACCGGGCTGGGCCTGTGGCTGGTTCCACGCATCGAGCAGGCCAAGCGCAACGAATCGCGTCGCGAGCAGCGCCAGGTCGCAGTCTTCTCCGCACAGGAGCGCACCCGGCTGGCGCGCGACCAGCAGCTCCACCGATCGCGCGCCGCACGCCTACCGTCGCTGCGTGCTCCGGCGGGCGCCCACCAGCGAGCGGCGGCGCTGGTAGCGGATCTCGAAGCGTCGATCACGGCCGACGCCCGCGCCCGGGCGCGCGCCGGGTCGCTCGGCGGTCCCGTCGCTCGCACCGAGTGTCAGCCCTACCCACCGTCGGCGGCCGGAGCCGGTCGGCGAGCCCCGGCCGGGGTAGCTCCGGCTAGCAAGTACGAGTGCGTCGCGGTCACGGGCGATATTCACGCCGGCACGGGCAATATCGCCGGGGTGGTCGGCTATCCGTTCTGGGCGCGTGTCGACCTCCGGACCGGGACCTACTTGTGGTGCAAGATCAATCCCCTCCCGGGCGAGCGTGCCGCCGGCCAGCAACCGGCCTCGGTGCCGCTCCCGCGGCCCTGCGACCTCGAGGCTCGGTGAAGCCGGAGGCGCTGGGTCGGAAGTCACTCAGGTTGCGACCCGCGCACCCTGCGCGCTTGCGGAGTTACCCCCTGAAGTAAGCGCCCCGCCGGGGCCCGCGCAATCTTGGTGAAGCGGGCCCGCGACGGGGAGCTGTTACTTCACCTTGAGCCGGTCTCGGAGGCCCTTGTTCCCGGTCACTCGCAGCTTCTTCGACGCCTTGATGCGGATGCGCTCGCCGGTGGCGGGATTGCGTCCCCATCTGGCTTGGCGAGCGACGATGTTGAACCGACCGATACCGCGCACCGGCACGGACTCGCCTTTTCGTAGAGCCCGATACAGCTCCTCGGACACGGCATCGAGGATCTCCTGCGTCTCCTTGCGCCTGAGGTCGAGACGGTCGGCCACGGCCTGCTCGAACTGCGATTGGGTCATTGACGCTCCTCTGTCGGTTTGGTCCGGCCCGCCCGCGCCAGCGACCTCGGAAAGCGCCAACACGCCATTCCCGCAGGCCAGTGAGCATGGTGACGGAGAGGGAGGGATTCGAACCCTCGGACGAGGTTATCCCCCGTCACGCGATTTCCAGTCGCGCCCGTTCAGCCGCTCCGGCACCTCTCCAACGCTAAGGCGGTAGGCTCACAATAGTGCTCGCCTCCGCCTTCGGTAAGACCGTCGGGCTGATCGCCACCTTCGGGGGCCTCGGCCTGGTGGTCAACATCCTGATCGTCTACATCGTGGTGCAGGTGCGCGGTGAGCGGCAGCAAAACGAGGCCTACCGGTCGGCGCGCAACCACGAAAGCGGCAGCTAGCCGCTGCGTCGCGGGCGGTGGCCGCCCCGCTCGCGGGAGCGAACTACATCTAGCTCCCTATTCGGATGTGGGGCGCACCAGGCGAAGCTGATCTGGTTGGAGCGCGAAGCCGACCGCGTCCCAGAAGCGCAGAGCGGGCTCCTCGTCGGCGGCCACGATCACGTGCACTCGGGTGGCGCCCAATTGGCGCAGGCGAGCTTCACCGGCCTCGATCAGCTTCCGCGCCAGCCCGGCGCGGCGCCGCTCGGGAGCCACCGCCAGGCGGTAGAACGACCCTCGCCATCCGTCCCAGCCGACGATCACCGAACCGACGAGCTCGCCGTCGAGCTCGGCCACGAGCAGCGCCCCCGGATCGCGAGCGAGGAGGGTTCGCAAACCGTCGGCGTTGTCGGTCGCCGACGGCGTGCTCGCCGCCGATCGCCACAGCGCAAGAATCGCCCGGACCTCGTCGGGGCGAGCCGAGCGGATCGACGCCCCGGAGCTCTCAGCCAACCGTGTCCGCGCGGCCGGCCAGGGCAGCTACGCCGTCACGGAGCTCGGCTGCCGACTGCCCCTTCTCCAGGAATCCGTCCAGGCCGTGGTCGCGGGCCTCGCGCGCGAGCACGGGCTGGGGAAGCCCCGAGAAGAGCACTATGCGCGCCCCAGGAGCGGCCTGGCGCAGAGCCTGCACGAAGTCCTCCCACTGCGGCCCCGGGGGCAGGCCGTGATCGAGCAAGACCACGTCGGGCCCGCTGCGCCGTACCTCGCTCACGCAAGACTCGGGTGCGCTCGCGCTGCCCACGAGCTCGAACCGTTCATCCTGACCGAGCTGGAGTTCGACCAGGCGCCGCATCTCGTGCGAGTCGTCGCACAGGAACACGCGAATATGCTCAGCTTCCGCCATCCCGCAGCTCCTCCTCCGTGAGTGCCCCGGGTGATTGTAGGGGGGCTTTAGGGGAGCGCAAGCCGCGAAGGCTATCCTGCCGCGCCCGATGACCCAGCGCCCGCTTGCAGCGGGGAGCGCAGCCCGGTGTGTCCTGGCGCTCCTCGCCGCCCCCGCGCTGCTCGGAGGTTGTGCCGCCGCGAACAGTCCGCGGACGCGGGTTCCGGCTTGCCGGGGCCTCCGAGGTGCGAGCGCATCTTCGCGGGCTCGGCCCAGCGCGGGGACGCCGCCCTCCGCCACGCTCGCCCCCGGTCGGCCCTCTAACCCGGTGGGAGCCACCGTGCTGCTACGGGTCAATCAAGTCGGCTACTCCCCCGGTTGTCCCATGCAGGCGTTCGCGCTATCGACCCGTCCGCTGGAGGGCGAGCCATTCCAGATCCTCAACGCTCGTGGCGGCGAGCGCGTCTTCCGGGGGCCGGTGGGCGCGCGGCGCCCGGCGTTGAGCGCCGGGTGGCCCTACGTGTACTCGCTCGACCTGGGAGCGCTCACCCGGGCTGGGAGGTATGTCCTGTCGCTCGGAGGCGCCCGCTCGCCTGGGTTCGCCGTCGATGAGCCCGCGCGGCTGTACGCCCCGCTGGTATCCGCCGCGCTGTCCTACTACCAGGAACAGCGCGACGGCCGAGATGTGATCCCGGGCCCGCTGAACCGCGCGCCCGCGCATCTCGCCGATGCTCGGGCCTCGGAGTACCGCGTGCCGCGGTTCAGCGGCGCCAGCCTGGCGGGGCCACTCGTCTCCACGGGTCGCCGGGTGAATGCCTCGGGAGGATGGTTCGACGCGGGCGACTACCTGAAGTTCGTCGAGACCGCGAGCTTCGACGAGGTCGCGATGTTGTTCTCGCTGCGCGAGTACGCCAGTGGCATCCCAGACCCCGCGGGCCTGCGACGGGAAGCCCGGTTCGGGCTCGACTGGCTGCTGCACATGTGGGATCAGCGCCGCGCCGTGCTCCACGACCAGGTGGGGCTGGGTGATGGAGGCGGCCGCGTGCTCGGCGACCACGACGTCTGGAGGCTTCCGCAGGCCGATTCACGTCCGGTCCCTCGCGGGTCCTCCAGGTACTTCCTGGTCTTCCGGCCGGTATTCGCGGCCAACGCGCCGGGCCAGCCCATCAGTCCCAATCTCGCCGGGCGAACGTCGGCAGCCCTGGCGCTGTGTGCTCAGGTGTTCGCGTCCACGGACCCCGGGTACGCGCGACGCTGCCTGACGGCGGCGCAGCAGATCTACGACCGCGCGAACACGCATCCCCGCGGGCCCCTCACAACGGCCCAGCCATACCAGTACTACCCCGAGCGCGAGTGGCGCGACGACATGGAGCTCGGAGCCAGCGAGCTCTTCCTGGCCACGCGTCAGCTCGGGGGCAGGGGCCTGCGCCACGCAGATGCCGGCTTCTACCTGCGCCGCGCAGCCCACTGGGCCGACGCTTACCTCGCCAGCCCCGGCAATGGCGGCGACTCGCTGAACCTCTACGACGTCGCACCGCTGGGGCACTTCGAGCTCGTGCGCATCCTGCGAGAGCCGGCGGTCGGACGCCAGGCGCGCGACGCTGGACTGCCTGTGGATCCCGGATCGCTGCTCTCGGATCTGCGTGACCAGCTCAACACGGCGGTCCGCGCCAGCTCCGCCGACTCCTTCGGGCTCAGCGACCCGGCCAGTCCGGTGGACACCGTTCCGCACGCCCTGGGTTTCGCGATCCAGGCTCGCATGTGGGACGCGCTGACGCACAGCGGGGCCTACGAGACGCTCGCCTCGACCGAGCTCAACTGGACGCTGGGCGCCAACCCGTGGGGCTCGTCGTTCATCGTCGGTGCTGGCAGCGTGTACCCCCACTGCCTGGCTCACCCGATAGCGAACCTGAGCGGCTCGCTCACCGGCGGCGGAGCCATCCTGCGCGGGGCCACGGTGGATGGGCCGACCTCGCTCCAGAACCTGGCGAGGGTCGGGGCGCCGGATGGTTTTCGCGCGTGTCCGGCCGACCGAGTCGATCCCTTCGCCGCGGTCAGGACGAGCACCAGCGGCTACCGCGACAACGTCCAGTCGTTCAGCACGTCTGAGCCCTCCAACGATTACGTCGCCCTCGCGCTCCTGGCCAGCGCCCAGGAAGCCGCCGCGGGGTAGGCGTGTGAGTCACCGGAGGTCGAGGAAATGCGGTCAATGCGGGCCCCAAGGGCCAATGTCGGCTGTAGGATCGCGCGCCGTGACCAGGCGTTTGAGCGCGAATGCACTGGGGCTGACCGTGGTTCTGGTGATCGCCGCGTGCGGGAGCGCCTCCAAGGACTCCAAGAGTTCACCTCGGCCCACCACCGGGTTGAGCCCGGCCCGGACCACGACAAGCATCCCGGCCGCCTTCCCCGCCCAGGCCGCCCGCGTATGCGCCGCGGTCGCCCCCCGGCTCAAGACGACCGTGCAGGAGGTCAACACGGTGAACGCCCAATCGGGTAACCCGCTGGCCAAGTTGCCCAAGCTCGCCCGGCTTCTGAGGCAGATCAGCGCCGAGATCGGCACCCTGCGCGAGGGTCTCGCGGAACTCACCCCGCCGGTCGGGCAGGGCGCCGCCTTCGCCAGGTTTCTCAAGGACCTCGGCGTCCTGCGGACCCTGAGCGCGACCATGGCCACCGACCTCCGGTCGGGCACGATCGCCGGACTCGATCGCTACCGGCCGCTGGCCGCGCGCTTCAGCGCCCGCGGCGCAGCGCTGGAGATCCACCGCATGAAGGTGCCCGCGTTGAGCGCCTGTCGCAACATCGGCCGTTAGCGCAGCCTGATCGACGCCTGGTAGCTCTGAGCGCCGCCGCCGATCCCGCGTGCCACCAGCTGGACGGTCGCGGTGACCGGCCGATGGGCCCGCAGTGCACCCAGCAGCGCGTGCAGGCTGCGCCGCGACAGGCCGAGCAGGATGTGATGGGAGCGGTGGGCGTCGAGCGTCACGCGCATCGCTCGCAGGCGCAGGTGGCGGCCGTGCCGCGCCAGGCTGAGCTGCCCGCCGGCGTCCAACGTGCACGCCACGTTGCACCCCACTACCAGCGACACGCGATCGTGGTGGCGGCGCAGGTGTTCCTGGCCGGCAACCGACACGGTGAGTTGCAGGACTGCGGCCGCACTGGCGGCGCTCACGCCTGAGGTGGGCGGAGGAGGCGGCGCAGACGCGTTGGAGGCTCGCGGGGCGCCGCTGGAGCCCGCGGAAGCGGCGCCTCCGCTCCCGGGGGGAACGTAGCCGGGCGGGTTCGAGGCTGGCCCGGGGGCGGGATGAGTGGGCAGGATGAGCGGCGGCAGCGGAGTCTGGTTGAAGTTGAAGTCGTTGCTCAGGTCGCCGAGCTGGGTCGCGTTCTCGCGCACGCCGGGCCGCGAGTCGGGCCGGCCGTCGGCGGCCGGATCCAGGCGCTGGCCGGCCAGGAAGTCGTCCTCGATGAACTTCAGATAGGCGTCGTGGCTGAGCAACTGGCGATCGATGTATCCAGCGCGCGCATAGGGACTGATGACCAGCCCCGGAACCCGGATGCCATAGCCGATCTGATCCACCGCTGGGGGTACGACGTGGTCGTAGAACCCTCCCCAGTCATCCCAGGAGACGAAGATCGCGGTGCTCGACCAGCACGGGCTGTTCATGATCGCGTCCACCAGCGACGTGACGTAGGCCTGACCCTTTGAGACGAGCGAGGTGGGATGCTCGGAGACCGTCCCGTTGGGGTCGATCCACGACACATTCGGCAAACCGCAACTGCCGGAGTTCTGCACCGCGGTGTAGAAGTTGTTCAGCGTCTGGACGCTGGACAGCTGGTTGTCGCTCGAGACATCCACGAAGTAGGGGAGCGGATTCCAGATGCCGGGCGTCTTGGGACCCTGCGTCTTGGGAGTGCAGGTCATCGAGCTGTCCGACCTACAGTCGGGCTCGTTCCCCCTGAAGACGTAGTAGGCCCAGCTCACCCCGGCCTTGTGCAGCAAGTAGGTGATATCGGTCCAGGGCAGCTGCGGTGGGGTCGCGCTGTGGTCGGGACTCGGGGGACCGTTGTCGCTGCTGGTGCAGCTCATGGGGTCGCTCGGGCTCGTGCAGGTCGCCGACCAGCCCGAGACCTGGAACAGGTGCTCCGGCCAGCTCCAGGAGGAGTTGGGCTCGAACATCGCGTCCTGGAGCACGAAGTTCTGTGCCCACGTCCAGTAGTTGGGGATCTCGCGCGCATCGTGGTAGCCCATGACGTCGATGCACTGCCCGGTGGACGTCTCCGTGCACGGACTGCAGCTGGGACTGGTTCCCGAGCACTTGGCACCGTGCTCGGCTTGACCCACGAATCCGTCCATCCGTCCGCCATTCACGTCGCCGGTGAAGTTCGGGGCGCCGTGAGGTCCACCGAAGTTCTTGTCGGCGGACTCGTGGAATGGCGACACGCATCCACCGTGGAGGGGATCCGGAACGCAGACGCCGCCCGGGATGCCGTTGGCCCCCGGATAGGTTCCGAAGTAGTGATCGAAGCTGCGGTTCTCTTGCATGATCACCACGACGTGCTGGATGTTGTGAATCCCGTCGATCGGGGCAGCGCGCGCCGGCGTCGGTGTCGGCAGCGCGATCAATAACCCGACGAGCGCTAACCCGAGGGCCCGCGCCCAGCCGAAGGTGGTGGCCCCTGCGCCAGCCGGCGACCGCCATATTTCGCCGGTTCCCCTCAGAGTGCCTCTCCGCACTGCCTGTGCCTCCCGGTCGGATCTTGCTTCTGCCCCTCGGTGAACACGGGCCACCGGGCGCCGATGCCCAGGTCCGGAGTCAGAACACCGACGTGTAACGGGCGCCAACGTCCTGTTAACCGTCTTGCGACCGACCCATCGGATACTTTGCGAACGCGGATGATGAGCGGGTCCCCCACGCGTCTGGCCGCGATCGCGGGCTTCGTGCTGCTCGGCGTCCTGCTCGCTTTCTCTTTCGGGGTCGCGAGCGCCGCGGGCCAGGGGACGACTGGTCCGCAGGGGTCGGCGCCCGGGACGACGTCACAGCCGGGCGCCTCACCCGGAGCGACCGGATCGCCCGGGTCGCTGTATCCGCATCTGCCCAAGCCGATCCGTCAGGGGCACGGAAGGGGGGCCCGGCGGGGGAACCGGACCCGACCCGGGCGAGGCGGGCCCGCGCCGCTGAGCGCCCGCCCGCCCACGACTCGCGGTCCGAGCGAATCCAGCGCGGCACCCGAAGAGCCGCTCACCCCATCGGCAACCCGAGCCCTTCCCGCCACCGGCGAAGAGCTGTGGCTGGTGGCTCTAACCGGCTTCGGCCTGCTGCTCAGCGGTCTCGGGCTGGCCCTCCGCACCGGAGGAGTGCCCGGCCGATCGCCGCGCCTGCCGTGGTGAGGTGACGTCCGGCCCGAGGCCCGCTCGGGCCCACGTCACGACGCCTGGCGACCGTAGTAGGCCTGGGTCCGGGCGTGCTGCTCGTCCACGATCGCGCGCACCTCATCGGGCCCCGAGGCGTACCGCAATAGGACCAGGTCGTCGCTGTCGATCCGACCGCGGACCAGCAGCTCGGAGCTAAGCCAGTCCACCAGTCCGTCCCAGCGCGGACCACCTACCAGGACGACGGGGAAGTAGCGCACCTTCTCGGTCTGTATCAGCGTAAGCGCCTCGAACAACTCGTCGAGCGTCCCGTAGCCCCCAGGGAAGAACACGAACCCCGAGGCGTAGCGCACCAACATCACCTTGCGCACGAAGAAATGACGGAAGGTCAGCGAAATGTCGAGGTGAAGATTGGACGCCTGCTCGTGCGGGAGTTCGATATTGCAGCCCACCGACAGCGCGCCGGCGTCCTGGGCGCCTCGGTTGGCGGCCTCCATGATCCCCGGGCCGCCTCCGGTGATCACCGCGTATCCCGCGGCCCCCAGGGCAGCCCCCACCTCCCGTGCTAGCGCGTACTCGGGATCCGAACGCGGTGTCCGCGCGGACCCCAGAATTGTTACCGCGCGCCTGATCCGTCGCAGCGCCGCGAAACCCGCGGCGAACTCCGCGGCGACGCTTTCGATCAGACGGGCGTCGTGTTCGGATAACTGTTCGTCCTGGCCTTCGGGCCAGCTGAGGAGGTCTTCGTCGAGGGTTCTGGGCTTCACGGGCAGATTGTCCTCTGACCCTACCTCCATCGCGGGGTCGCTTACGCCGCGACTGCGACTAGACGGCACATGAGCTCGGCCGCTTGAAGATCGTTCAGTCCCTGCTCGTGCGCGAGCGAGCGCCAGGTGGCAAAGGCGAGCGCGTGGCCGGTCGCAGCGCGCAGTCGCCGGCGGGCGTGGCCGTGCATGCGCCTGCCGCTCATGAGGGTGTCCCGCGCAGCTTCCAGGTAGCGGCGATAGCCGGACAGCCCCAGCTTGACGACGGGCATCGCCGCCTCGTCGCGCAGGACGTTGGTCATCATCGCCTCGGTTCGGCGGTAATAGGCGTAGAGCTCCTGGAGGGCGCTCCTCAGGCGCCGGTCCGGGTCCTCGATCGCCGCCCACGGCGCCAGGTCCGGAGTGGGGTTGGAAGCCATCCAATGAGACGTGCAGGCGGCGAACAGGGCCGCCTCGTTTGGAAAGTGGCGATACACGGTTGAGCGTCGCACGCCCGCCCGCTCAGCCACCGCGCTGATCGACGCGCGGGCGGGGCCGAGCGAGCCGTGTAACGCGACGGCGCTCTCGGTGATGCGTCGTCGAGTTTGCTGCTCGAGCTCCGCTCGCCGCGTCATCCGGTACGGGCGCTTTTGATCGGCCATGGCTGTCCGCTTAATATTGACACACCGGCCGGCGTCCCGTAGAGTTCGCGCGACATCAGTGTCCACTCAAAGGAGACGGGCGATGGAAACCGCGGCGGTGAAGGTTGTGGGGCCGGGGGACGGCACAGCGGGCTTTCTGGGAACCATCGGGGTCCGGTTCATGGTCGACGGAGATGAGTCCGGCGGTGGGTTCTCGCTGGTCGAGCACCCGATGTCGGCGCGCGCGCTGGCGGCGCCGCTCCACCGGCACTCGCGCGAGGACGAGTACAGCTACGTTCTCGAGGGCCGCATGGGGGCGCTACTGGGCGACGAGGTGCTGGTAGCCAGCGCCGGCGATCTGGTCTTCAAGCCACGCAACCAATGGCACACGTTCTGGAACGCCGGCGACGAGCCGGCCCGGATACTGGAAATCATCTCCCCTGCCGGCTTCGAGCGGTTCTTCGCG
>DASZHF010000010.1:0-4274 GCA_035938095.1 Solirubrobacteraceae bacterium | reverse complement strand
GCCGAGACTATGCGGTCGCGCGCCGTGGAACGCTCTCATGTGCGCCGACGCTCAGATGCTCGACGTGCCAGACCGCCTGGTCGATCAGCTCGGCCACGTGGGCGTCGTACAACGAGTAGACGACCCGGCGGCCGCGCCGCTCCCCGACCACGAGGCCGGTGTCTCTGAGCAGCCGCAGCTGGTGGGACACCGCGGACTGCTTCATACCCACGGCGTCAACGAGCTCCGACACCGCGTGCGGGCGCTCGCGCAGCTGCGCCAGGATCAACAACCGGCTGGGTGCCGCTAACGCCTGCATGGCGTCGGCGACCCGCACGGCCACTTCCGGCGTCAGCTCGCTCCGAGATGCCCGGCCCTCAACGCCGTGACTCATCGCTGCCGCGTTGCTAACATGAGCGATCGTTCATTGAACAAGTATTCATATCTTAGCTCACCATGACCCTGACACCTGCACTGCTCGCCGCCTCCGCCGGCGTCGGCTTCGGCCACGCGATCCTCCCGGACCACTGGGTGCCGCTGGCGGTGCTCGGTCGCGCGCGCCGCTATCCCCTCTCCAAAGTGGCCCGTCTGTCGGGGCTCGCTGGCGTCGCGCACGTCCTCCTCTCGATCATCCTCGGCGGCGTGATCATCGCTATAGGACTCCAGTTCCGGTCAACGGTCCAGAGCGCGCAGGACACGATCATCGGCGGCTTGCTGATCGCGACCGGCCTCGGCTTCGTCGTCGTAGAGCTGACCGGGCGCGGGCACCGGCACGACCCGGCCGGACACGGGCACAGCCCCGACCCTCATGGACGCGGGCGCAGCCCTGAGCACGCCCACGACCGGCGCGGGATTCGCGGGCTGGCAGCGGTCATGGTCCCGTTCGGCGCAGCCGCTTCGCCGGACCTCACGATCCTGCCCGTGTTCCTCGCCGCCGCAGCGGCCGGCGTAGCGACCGCGATCGGCTCGCTGCTGATCTTCGCAGCGGTCACGATCGGAACGATCGTCGGGCTCACGCTGGCCGCGACCAGAGGCGGCTACCAGATCCGCGGCCAGTGGCTCGACCGCTGGGGCAACGCCATCACCGCCCTCGTGCTCGTCGTCATCGGCGCCCTCGTGCTCACCGGCCGAATCTGACGCTCTCGGACGCAGTACCTGACGCTGATTGCAGGTGAGCCGGCCGGTGGTGCTCTGCCGATGGCAGTCGTTGGTCCGTATTCGCGGGGTCAGTAAAAGCTGTTGATGAAGGCGAGCTGGGCTTTGCGGCCTCGCGTGAGCGATCTCTCGGCGATTCCGACCTCCTCGACGATCCCGTGGCGGACTTTGAGGAGCGCGGTCGAGGAGCCGTTGGGCGCGAAATACCACCAGTTCAGGCCGACGTGAAACCCACGGCCGACCCGCAGCCGCCGCGCGACTGCGGCCAGCCGCGTACCGGGGCGCACACCGCGCAGCGCGTAGAACGGGTTCGAGGTCGAGGCCCACACGACCCGCCCCTCGAACCGCTTGCGCTCGCCGGCGGGGAGCGTTCTCAGGAGCGCCTGCGAGGCGTAGCCGACGCGCACGCCGATCGGGCTCAGGCAGAAGAAGTCCTCGTATTTCCTGTCACGGTTTGAGCTGTGAAGGTAAGCGTGGCGCGCCTGCGCCCGCGTCATTCCGAGCGTCACCAGTCCGAGTGTCCTGCCGCTCAGCCGGCCGGTGGCGCGTGGGCACCCTGGAGTGGCGGGAGGGAGCGGCGGGCTGCAGACCTTCGCGACGCTCGGGTTCGCGCCGCCGGCGGAACCGCCGTAGCCAAGAGTCGGGTCGCCTTGGCGCAGCTGGCCGGCCGGGATCGGATCGAGGCGAATCGTGAGGTCGGCGAGGAACGCGATCTGGGTGGAGGCCAGCGACTCGTCGAGCTTGTCCATGTCGCCGTTGGCGCTGAGCGTGAGCAGGTAGTAGGGACCGGCGATCGCGCCGATCTGTGGGATGCCGTAGGACTGGAATGCGCCGCCGACGCCGAACTGGCCCGGCGGGCGCATCAGCGCGGTACGTGGCAGGTTGTGGGCGATGACGGCCTCCCGCGTGGTGTCGAACATCGTGCCCTGTGTGGTCCAGATCGCCCACGCCTCGGGCAGCCGTGTCGGCTGGTAGCCACCGTCGAGCTTGTCGTCCCACTCGGTGCAGCCGAGGTGCTCGACCGTCAGCGCCGCCGCGGCGCGCTTCATGATCTCCGGGTGGGCGTTGATCCAACCCTGCGCCTGCGGCAGGTCGGCTGCCATGTGGCCTGGCCAGGCGGCGAACACCAGGGTGCGCTTCAGCCGTCGGCTGGCCGGGAGCGAGGCGAAGTAGCGCGCCAGATGAACGAAGGCGACTCCGCCGTTCTCCTCCACGAAGCCCTCGCCGTCGGTGTGCGTATTGAAGATGATCACCTCCTCGCTGGCGCCCGGGAGCACCGCGGTCACGGTCGCAGTCGGCACCTTCTGGCGTGTCGCGGTCAGCGTCAGGCGCGTCTTGGGTCGAGCGGCGGCGATCGAGCGCAGCGCCGCGCCCGTGTCGCGGTCCACGTACAGGGCGGGCAGTGCCTCGAAGCCGGATTCGAACGGGCCATAGGTCCCTTTGAACGCCTCATAGGAGGCGTCGACGATGAACACGACGCCGATCGCACCAAGCGCTCGGAACGGCGCGGTGGGGACGCCAGCGACGCCCGGCACGGTCCACGGGCGCTTGTAGTCGGCCCCCACCCAGTCGGCTTCGCTGTGGCCCGGCCAGTTGAGGTAGGTGGAGTACGGTGGAAGGAAGATGCCGGTGGTCGCTGGCGGGGGCGCCGGCAAGTCGACCAGCAGCACGGATCCCTGCGCGGTCCCGCCGAGCGTGCCAGCCAGGCCTCTGGCCCAGGACTGCAGATCGCCCGGGTAGCGCGCGAGCGCCGCCTCGAGCGCCGCGAAGTCTGTCCCGCTGACGCTCGGCGCGGGCGCGCTACCGCCGTACACCAGCGGACCGCTAACACCCGCCGCTGGCGTCTCCTGCGAGCGGGGATAGTAGGCGGCGACCCTGACCGCTCCTGCCCCCGATCCCTCGAGCACCTCGAGGCCGAAGTCCTGCGCCAGCCAGCGCTCGGTCTCATACACGTCACATGGGATCAGCTCGAGCCCGGCGGTGGTGAACTCCTGCTCCAGCCAGGCGACGTAATTGTTGTGGCTGTCCGAGCCGGTCAGCCGCGGCCCGAAGTCGACCATCCGCTGGAAATCGGCCCGCACCTGCGCCGGCGACGGAAGCGGAACCGGCCGCCGTGCGGCGCGCGCCGTCGGCACCCGAACGCCCGTAAGCGCCGAGGACACCCCGAGCGCGGCGGCTCCGCCCAGGAGCTGGCGTCGGGTCAGCGGCCGCTCAACACGACTCACCTGCCGCGGCATAAATTAAATCCTTCCAACGTGGTCCGGCATCGTCTGCACGTTTTCTGCTACGGCCATCCTTGCACGGCCGATCGGTATCCGCCAACCACCGGTGAACGACGAGAAGGCCAGGTGGAAGGCGCTGGCCAGGGATCCAGCAGCTCAGCACGAGTACGTTCAGGAGCAGATGGCGAAGGTGGCCGCACGGCGCCAGGCGATGGCACCCAAGCCCCGACATCACCGACCAGCTGACGAAGCTGGCCGACCTTCTCGACCGCACCGCAGCGACAGCGCGAGTGCCCGATCGCTTCGCTGACCAAACTGGTGGCGGCGCGGGGGTATCGGGCCCTGAAGCCGGGGACGCGGGACGAGCGAGCTACTGGGACCCGACGCTCGGCGCCGGGAGCTCCGGGAGCAGCTCGAATACGGCGCGGCAGCAGGCATGCGGTCCGTCGCGCGCCTGATTCGGCTGCGCCGTGGCGAGTGCTACCGCGGTGCCTCCATTCGCTGGTCGAGCGGCTCGGTGTTGGCATCAGCCCGCAGGGCGCGTCCGATGACCAGCCGCTGAATCTCGCTGGTGCCCTCGAAGATCGTGTAGAGCTTCGCGTCGCGGTACCACTTCTCGACGGGGAAATCCTTGATGTAGCCCCATCCGCCGAGCGTCTGGATCGCCTGCTCGGAGGCCCGGACCGCAACCTCCGAGGCCTTCAGTTTGCTCATCGACCCCTCAGCGCGCTCAAACGGGTGCCGCTGCGCGGCCATCCACGCCGCCCGCCAGGTCAACAGACGGGCGCCGTCGATATCGGCCGCCAGGTCGGCGAGCGGGAACGAGATCCCCTGGTTTTCGATGATCGGCTGTCCGAACGCCTCGCGCGCGACTGCGTAGTCGCGGGCGAACTCGAGCGCCGCCCGGGCGATCCCGAT
>DASZHF010000009.1:0-4904 GCA_035938095.1 Solirubrobacteraceae bacterium | reverse complement strand
CGACGGAGACGCGGCCGAGCAGATCGGTCGCGCCTTCATCCGCGTCCTGGCCCGCCTGAGTGGGCGCGCGCAGGGTGAGCTGCACGTCGGGCTGGGCCGGGACATGCGCCTGAGCGCGCCCGAACTGGCCGCCCGCTACCGGGACGGGATGGTGGCCGAGGGCGCCCACGTGATCGACGCCGGCCAGGTGGCCACCGAAATGCTCTATTTCCTGGTCCCCTACCGGGACCTGGACGGCGGGCTGATGTGCACCGCCTCGCACAACCCCAAGCCCTACACCGGCGCCAAGCTGGTCAAGCGTGGTGCGGTCCCCCTGTCCGGCGACGCCGGGATCCAGGACGTCCGGCGCGAGATCGAGGACGGCCTCGGCCCGGCCCCCGGGGGAGGCTCGGTCACCGAGGTGGACATCTACGAGGACTTTCGCCGCGCGGCGCTGGGCTTCATCGATCCAGCCGCGGTCAGGCCGCTGAAGGTGGTCGCCGACGGCGGGCACGGGATGGCGGGTCCGATGGTCGGGCCCCTGCTCGAGGGCCTGGGGCTCGACTTGATCGAGACCTTCTGGCAGCCCGATGGCAACTTCCCGGACCACGACCCCAACCCCCTGTTGCCCAAGAATCGGCAGTTCATCGTCGAGAAGGTCATCGAGACCGGCGCCGATCTGGGAATCGCCTGGGACGGAGACGCGGACCGGTGCTTCTTCATCGACGAAACCGGCGGCTTCGTCGCAGGCGATTTTCTGACCGCGCTGCTGGCGGGATCGCTGCTGCGCAAGAGCCCCGGGGCGACGATCCTCTACGACGTCCGAGCCAGCCGCGCAGTCCCGGACACCGTGTCCGCCGCGGGCGGCACGGCGCTGATCAACCGAGTCGGACACGCGTTCTTCAAGACCCGGATGCGCGAGACCGGTGCCATCTTCGGCGGCGAGGTGTCGGGGCACTACTACTTCCAGGACTTCTACTGCGCCGACTCGGGCACCATTCCCGCGCTGCTCATCCTCGAGCTCGTCAGCGTCGGGCAGCGCACCATGTCCGAGCTGCTCGAGCCGTATCGCTCGCGCTACTTCATCTCCGGTGAGATCAACTCCGAGGTCTCAGACCAGCAGGCCAAGATGGAGGAGATCGCCGCTCGGCACGCGGACGCCGAACAGAGCCGGCTCGACGGCATCTCGATCGACTATCCCGATTGGCACTTCAACGTTCGTCCCTCCAACACCGAGCCCCTGCTGCGCCTGAACCTCGAGTCGCTGGTGTCGCGAGAGGACATGGAACGGCGCCGCGATGAGGTGCTGGCCCTGATTCGCTCGTGAGCGGCGCACCGCCCGATGGCGGGCCCGACGACGCTGCCAGCGCCCAACCCCCCGACGACACCCCCGGCGCGCTCGACCGCGCCGCCGAGGCCGGCATTCACTGCCTGCGGATTCCCACCCCGTTCATGGTCGGGCGCGTGAACACGTATCTGATCGAGGACGACCCCCTGACCCTCGTGGACTCGGGTCCCAACTCGGGCAAGGCCCTGGACGAGCTCGAGCGGGCGCTGGCCGCGCGCGGACACTCGATCGAGGACCTCGGGCTGCTGATCGTCAGCCACCAGCACATGGACCATGTCGGGCTGGCGAGCATCCTGGCCCGCCGTTCCGGCGCTGAGGTGGCGGCGCTCGACCTGCTGGCGCCGCTGCTCGAGAACTACGGCCAGGACATGGAGCGAGACGACGAGTTCGCGGAGCGCCTGATGCTGCGGCACGGGATTCCCGACGAGCTCGTGCACGCGCTCCGAGCGGTTTCGGCCGGCTTTCGCGCGTGGGGGGCGAGCGTCGACGTCGGCCGGCCGCTCGCCGACGGCAGCGACCTCGTCCTGCGCGATCGCACGCTGCGCGTGCTGCATCGCCCCGGGCACAGCCCTTCGGACACGGTCTTCTTCGATGCGGAGCGGTCGATCATGCTGGCCGCCGATCACCTGATCAAGCACATCTCGTCCAACCCGTTGATCGCCCGCCCCCTGGGGACGGGGGCGGACACACCGGACCTGGCCGGGGCGTCCCGGCCCCGCGCCCTGCTCACCTATATGCGCTCGTTGAGCGCGACCCGCGAGATGGACGTGGAGCTCGTCCTGTCGGGTCACGGCGACCCGATCACCGACCACGCCGCGCTCATCGACGAGCGCTTCAGGTTTCACCGCCGCCGGGCCGAGCGCATCCTGGGCGTGATCGCCGAACGGCCGTCGAGCGCCTACGAGATAGCCCAGCACCTGTGGGGCAACGTGGCCGTCACCCAGGCCTTCCTCACCCTGTCGGAGGTGCTCGGGCACGTCGATCTGCTGCTGGAGGACGAGCGCGCGCGCGAGGTCGAGGCGGACGGCGTGATCCGCTTCGAGGCGGTCGCCTAACGCCCCTCGATCTCCGACAGATGCTCGATGTTGGCGCGGTCCGGGCCCTCGGGGCTGGGCGAGCTCGCAAACCAGGCGTCCAGGATCTCGCCCAGCTCGGCCTCGGAGGTGACCCGCAGGCTGAGGGCGAGCACGTTGGCGTCGTTCCAGCGCCGGGCGCCTTCCGCGGTGGGAGCGTCCGCGCACAGGGCCGCGCGGGCCCCGGGCACTTTGTTGGCGGCGATCGACGCCCCGGTGCCCGTCCAGCAGCACACCACCGCCTGGTCGGCGCGACCCTCGACGACATCGCGGGCCGCCGCCTCGGAGGCCCACGCCCAGTCGTCTCGTTCGCTCGCGTTGAGCGCGCCGTGGCGGATCGCGGTGTGGCCGCGGCGCTCGAGCTCCTCGACGACTAACTCGGCGATCCCCGTGCGTTCGTCGGCGGCGACGGACACTCGCATCCCGAAGCGAGTATGCCACCGGGGTCGCGAGATCCGGTCCCGCCGCCGATCGCGATGCGGCCGTCGGGCGACCGTCGTAGGCTGTGCAGCCGGTGGAGCGGCTGAAGCCAGCACGGGTCACTCCAGAAGGGGTACGCGACGGCGATCCTGATGCGCTCGTGGGGATCTGCGAGCGGCGAGGGCCCGCTGTCCTGGCCTACTGCCACGAGGTCTGCGCCCCGGGCCGCGACCTGGACGCCGCGGCCGAGGCGCTGGCGGGATTCCGCGCAGCCGTAATTCACTCGGAGGACCCCGACGCGCTCGATCCCGACGCCCTACTCCTCTCTCTCACGCGTCACGCGGCCGCCGCGCGGGCGCCGCGCGGGAGCGACAGCCAGCGCTCGGGCCGGCTCAGGCTGACCCGCAGGGCGGGGCGGAATCCGTGTGATCTCATTCCCGAGCTCCTGGTGGCGCGAGCGGAGCGGGCGCTGAGCCTGGCCGACGTCGGGCGCCTCACCCGGCACCTGGAACGCTGCCGCGACTGCCCGGGGACGGCCGAGCGCTTTCGGGCGGGCGAGCGCGCCTACCGAGACCCGCCCGCCGACCCGCTGCCCGAGCCGGTGGTGGACCGCTTCCTCGAGGCCCTCACCAGAGCCGCCCCGGTCGCAGATCCGGGCTCGCACGCCATCAACGGGGGCGCGGCGTCGGAGTCGCGCGCCGCGAGCCCGGCGCCCGAGCCCCCGCCTGAGCCCGGCGAGTTCGCCCCGGACCGCTCGCCCGGATTCGAACCCGGGCCCGATCCCGAGTTCGCCCCGGACGCCTCCCCCGAGCTCGAGCCCCACCCGGAGATGTCGCCCGCCTTCGATCCGCACGAGCCGGCGATCGCGGCTCACGATGTCCGGGCGGCGCAGATCGAGTCCGTGGGCCCAGGCGCCGCGGCCGGGACGGCAAACGGCAGCACCGCCCTTCCGACCGAGCCCGGCGGGACAGGCCCGTTCGACCCGTTCAGCGCGTATGGAGACGACGCCGCCGGAGCCTTCGTCGGGACCACCGACGCCCCCGGAGCCTTCGTGGGGACGCGCGACGCCGCCGCCGACGAGGACATCGAGCTCCCCCCGGGCGACGCCGCCCGGCGAGGCGGGATTCGCCGCACCCGCGAGCAGGCTAATCGCTACTCGCGTCCCGTCCTGGTGGGGCGGCGCAGCGGCTGGGGATGGCGCTGGGCGCTACCCGGCGCGGTGCTCGCCGGCGCGCTGGTGGCGGCGCTTGCGCTCGCCGGGGTGTTCTCCTCGAGCTCCTCTCACCCCTCGCGTGGTCCCTCGAGCCCGGGCGCGACTCCCGCCAGCGCCACCCCGACGCCATCGACGGGGGTGCCCGGGGCGCGGGTCTCGCACCGCCATCACCACCGCAGGGCAAGCGGCGCAGCGGCGGCGCACCATCCGCGACACCACCGGCGAGCTGCCGTCGCGCCGGCAGCGACGCAATCTCCCGGGCGGACCGGCGCCCCGACGCGCTCCATTGCGCCGCGCTCGAGCACCCCGCCCGCGACTACTCCCGGGCATCGCACGACCCACCGTCACCGCACGACCCACCGCCACACCACCACCCACCGGCGCGCGCCCACGACCCGGCCAACGCCCTGAGCTCGTAGCGGACCGGTTCGGGCCCAGGGCCCGGGCGAGGCCCGCGACCCGCCGTGCGCGAGGCGCCCCTCAGGCCGACCGGGTGGACCGGCGGTCGAGCGTGCGCGCGCGCACCCGGTCCACGAACAAGGCATGCACGCGGTCGTCGCCCGACAGCTCGGGGTGAAACGCGACCGCCAGGACGTCCCCCTGGCGGGCGGCGACCGGGTGGCCGTCGACCTCGGCCAGGATCTGCACCCCATCCCCGTGCTCGGCGATCCAGGGCGCGCGGATGAAGACGGCCGGCAGCGGGCCGCCGTCAATCCCAGTCAGCGCCAGGTCGGCCTCGAACGAGTGCGCCTGACGACCGAATGCATTGCGCTGCGCGCGGATGTCCATCACGCCCAGGTGCTCGCGGTCGAGCATGATCAGCCCGGCGCATGTGCCCAGGATCGGCGCGCCGCTCGCCGCCAGCTCGCGC
>DASZHF010000008.1:0-16142 GCA_035938095.1 Solirubrobacteraceae bacterium | reverse complement strand
AGTTGGAACGAGGGGCTGGCCGCGACGGTTCGAGGTGCGGCCGCGCTCGCCTTTCACCCCTACTTCCGCTCGGGCCTGAGTGCGCCCGTGCTGCCGCGCGCGGGGGCGACGGCGGGCGCCGTCCTCGGCGCGCCCGCGCGTCGCTGGAGCGCCACGCGCGCAGAGCTCGCTCAGCTGCCGCCGGGGACGCGCGCGTGGATGACGGAGTGGAATCTGTTCGATCGCCAGGTGCCCGTGCACGGGACCTGGGCTCAGGGACTCGCGGTGGCGGCGTTTGGTCTCGATCTGCTGTCAGACCCGCGTGTCACCACGGCCGAGAATCACGCTCTGGTGGGCAGCGCGCCGTTCGGGGCGATCTTCACGGACGTCAACGGGTTGAGCTTTGGGCCGCTCGCGGGCGGCGCGGGCACGGGCGCCCGGGGCGCGCGATCCGGACGACCGCCGGTCGCCCGCGCGGGCGGCTTTACCGTGCTCGACCGCCAGCCGCCGGCAACGGTCCCGTTCACGCTGTCGGCCAGCGGTGTCGCCATGTCGCAACTCCTGTTGGCGGCGCGGGGGGCCGATCGGGCCCAGACGCTCTCTGTGTCCGCGGGCACGGCGGGCGGGGCGGGCAGGCCGCTGTCGCTTCCTGGGGGCGCCCCGGCCCAGCAGGGAGAGTTGTTCTCCGGGCCAGGGGTCCCTGGCAGGCGAGCGGTCTCCGGCCGGCGTGAAGCGCTCCTGATCAACCTCGACGCCCGACCGGTGAGGGCGCAGGTGCGCGGGATCGCCGCGGGCGGCGACTCGTTCGAGCAGCTGTGGGGTGATCCGGCGCTCGCGGTGACGGGGCCGGGCAGCCTCCACCGCCGGGGCGGGCGCCTGGCCGCAGCGGGGCCCAACGACCCAGGCGGACCGGCGGTGGTCCTGCCCGCCTACTCGCTGACCCGGATCTCGGGCTGAGTCTGCGCGGGGTCGGCCGAGACGTCCCGATCCCACGCCGCGAGCACCCGCTCGACCACCAGCTCGGGGCGCTCATCGACCAGGAAGTGGCCCACCCCGGGGACGAGCTCCATTCCGCGCAGCTCGGGCTGGTCGCCGTCGCTTTGCAGAACCTCCTTGCGTATGGCCGGGTCGTGAGCGCCGGCGAGCAGGAAGGTGGGTACCTGCAGCCGCTGTCCGCGGTAGCGCCCGGCCGCCACCGGCCACAGCTCGCGGACGACGAACGAGCGATACAGGGCGACGCTGGCGCGGGCCCCCGCGGGCTCCCGCAGCGGAGCCGTGAAGGCCTCCAGGACGTCCTTTGGCCAGCGGAAGCCGGGGCCGACGGCGCCTTTCATGATTTGGGTGTGGAAGCGCCCGTGGCGAAGCGCCAGCTGCCCCAGAACCGGCGCGGCGATGATCGGCTGATACCACAGGCGCCACAGTCCGAGCATGCGCCGGGCGCTCGGTCGCTGAAACGGGTGGGGTGCGTCGATGGCCAGGAAGCGGGAGAAGCGCCCCGGGGCGCGCAGGCACATGAGGAATCCGATCCAGCCTCCCCAGTCGTGACCGACGAGCTGGACGCGCTCGAGACCGAGCTCGTCCATGAGGGCCAGCAGCTGCCCGGCGAGCTCTTCCTTGGCGTATCCGCGCGCAGGGGGGTCCGACCAGCCGAACCCGGGCAGGTCGGGGCACACCAGTCGATGCCCGGGGGCCAGGCGGGGAATGACGTCGCGCCACAGGTACCAGTGCTGAGGCCACCCGTGGAGCATCAGGATCGGCTCGCCCGAGCCGGCCTCGGCGAAGTGCAGGCGCGAGCCGCCCGCGGTGACGAAGCGGTGCTCGACTCCGGGGACGGGGGGAAGGTCTTCGAGCCTCACGGTGGCTAGGCCGCGGGCGCGAGCGCGGGAGCGGCTGCGTCGCGTCGGCGGCGCACGATTACGGGCATGCCGCCCTTGGGTCCGATCGTCGGCATCTGGCGCACGGCGAGGCGATAGCCGGGCGCGAGCTCGACGGTGAAGCGCGACAGGAGAAGCGAGGCGATCGCCTTGATCTCGAGCTGGCCGAAGCGCATCCCGATGCAGATCCGCGACCCGCCCCCGAACGGGATGTAGGCGCCCTTCGGAAGCGTGGCCCTGGCCTCCGGCGCGAACCGTTCGGGCCGGAAGCTCTCGGGATCCGGGAACACCTCGGGCAGGTGGTGGGTCGCCCAGGAGCAGTAGTTGACCGGTACGCCGGGCGGGACCTGGTGGCCGGCGAACTCGAATACGCGCACCGCACGACGGGGGCCGACCCAGGCCGGCGGGTACATGCGCAGCGTCTCGTCGACCGCCATCTCGAGCTCGGCCAGGTCCCCGGAGAAGAGCTGCTCGGCGGTCGGCGCCCGGCCACCGAGAACGCGGTCGCGCTCGGCGAGGAGCCGTTCCGTGACCTCCGCGTGACGAGCAAGCTCATGAAACAGGAACGCCACCGTCGACGTGGTCGTGTCGTGGCCGGCGAACAACAGCGTCATGACCTCGTCGCGGACCTGTTGATCCGACAGCGCCCGCCCATCCTCGTCGTGAGCGTCGAGCAGCAGGCTCATGATGTCCTCGCCCCGTTGCCCCGTGCGCCGGCGCCGGGCCATCTCCGAGTAGATGAGGCGATCGAGCTGGGCGCGCGCCTCGCACATGCGGGCAAACGGCGTCCCCGGTCCCCGCAAGACCTGGAGGAAGTAGTCGCGCGAGTAGAAGCTCAGCGCCCGCTCGAAGAGCTCGGCCGGGTCGGGGCCGGCGGCCGTGCGGTTGCCTTCGAAGCCGAACAGCGCGCGCAGGGCGATGCGCATCGCCAACCGGCGCGTCCATCCGTAGATGTCCACGCGCATCCCCTCCTCCCAGTGCTCGAGCGCGCGCTCGGTCTCGGAGACCATGATGCCGACCGTTTCGGCGAGGCGCTCGCGGTGAAAGGCGGGCAGCATGACCCGGCGCGAGCGGCGATGGAAGTCGCCGTCGATGGTCAGCAGACCGTCCCCGAGAAGGGGGGTCAGGTCGCCCATGTGCCCGTCGCGCCAGCGGAAGTTCTCGGCATGCGAGACGGTCATGTAGTGGTTGGCGTCTGGGCCGATCATGAAGATCACGTTTCCGTGGAAGATGCGCAACGTGAACACGGGCCCGAAGCGCTCGTAGGACTCGAGCAGCAGCGGCAGCGGGTCATACGCCATGCGCCGCGTCCGGGTCAGGCTGGGCCAGGTCTCGCCCGGTGGCCAGGCCACCCGCACATGGCGCTCGGCGCGGAGGTCTCCCCACAGACGGCGCACTGGGTTACTTGTGAGCGGGGGCGGTCCGGCGAAGCCCATCGCCCACAAGCGTAGTTGCTCTAACCTCGCCGCCATGCCGGGAGCGCGGCCCTTCGGTGTTCGTCCCGTCAGGCTCGGGCTCGGGCTGGCGGTGGCTCTGCTGCTCGCGGGCGTTGGAGGGCTGGTCTGTGCCCCGTTCGCCTCGGCCGCCCATCTGATCACCTGGACCACCCCGAGCCGCTACGTCGATCCCAGCCGGGTGACTTTCAACTCCCCGCCGCCGGGCGTGCCGCCCCGGCCGGCCGCGCTGCGCGTCGACGTGCTTCTGCCGGACGGCTACGACGGGCAGCGCCGGTTTCCGGTGCTGTACCTCCTGCACGGTCACGGGGACTCCTATGACTCGTGGGTCAACCCGAGCCGGGGCAACGTGCTCGACATCGCCCGTGGCTTATCGGCGATCGTGGTGATGCCAGAGGCGGCGACGGGCTGGTACACGAACTGGTGGGACGGTGGGGCGCGCGGCAGCGACGGTCGCGCCTGGGAGAGCTACCACCTGGACGAGCTGATCCCGCTCGTCGAGAGCCGCCTGCGCGTCCTGCCCGGGCGGGCCAACCACGCCATCGTCGGCAATTCGATGGGAGGCGAGGGCGCGATCTATTACGCCGAGCAGCGCCCCGGCTACTTTGGCGCCGCCGGCAGCTTCTCCGGCGTGCTCTCGATCCAGCGCCCCGAGTGGCCGACCGGCTTCGACACCCAGGGCCAGAGCCACACCGACGTGTACGGCGATCCCCAGGCGCAGAGCTTCTACTGGACCGGACACAATCCCACGGCTCTCGTGGAGAACCTGCGCGACACGCGCATCTTCGTCACCGTCGGCGACGGGACTCCCAACCCGAGCTCGCCCGCGGAGGTGCGCAACTACTTCGGGCAGGTCGCCGAGCGGGAGCTACGCATGCACGCCCAGGACTTCGTAGCGGCCGCGCAGGGTGCTGGAGTTGATGTCACCTACCAGCCCCGCCAGGGCATCCACGACTGGCCCTACTGGCGTCAGCATCTGATGGCCGCGCTCGGGTGGGGCTTGTTCAAGCCGGTCGCCGAGGCGCCATCGTCGTGGCGCTACAGCACGGTGTCGCAGAGCGGCCGCGCGTGGGACCTGCGCTTTACGTTCGACGAGCCTCCCGGAGGGGTGGAGACCTTCGTGCGCAACGGCAGCACCCTGACGGCCCTGGGCACCGGCGACGTCACCATCCAGCCCGACGGCGCGGCCCCGTTCACGGCGACGCTGCCGTTCACCCGCACGCTGACCCCGCTCCCACGTGGCGCGGCGGGCGGAGGTCCGGGGCGGGTCGGGCCTTGTTCGGCGAGACGGCGGAGGTCGGCTCGGCGGCCGCGGCCGGCTCGCCGGCGACACCATCGCGCGCGCAGGCGAGGGTGCGCCCGCGCGAAGCGAGGGCGTCGATCGGCGCTTGCCATACTGTTGAACTCCCCTCGGGGGCGTAGCTCAGTTGGTTAGAGCGCTGCCCTGTCACGGCAGAGGCCGCGGGTTCGAGTCCCGTCGCTCCCGCTTTCGGTCGCGCTTGGCCCAGCGCGTCGCCCACCCATCCAGCAGCGCGAGCGGCTCGCGCAGAGCCTGACCCTCGCTCGTCAGGCGGTAGCCGCCGTCGTGGAGCTCGACGATGCCGGCCTCTCGCAGCTCGCGGAGGCGGTCGTTGAGCACGCTCGCCGACATCGAGTCGCAGCGCTGCTGGAGCTCGCGGAAGCTGAGCGGCTTGCCCTCGCGCAACTCCCAGCCGATGCGCAGCGCCCAGCGCCGGCCCAGGAGGTCGAGCAGGGCCATGATCGGCCGGCCGGTGGCCGAGCCGCGAACGCGCTGTCCGGGGCGGGGGGTGGAGCGGCTGGGCCGGGAGGCGGGCATATCTCAGGGAATCACTCTCGAATTCTGCTTTGACTTCCGAAGCAGCTTAGCTCTATGCTCCTGCTTCGATAACCGAAGCACGAGGAAGAACGATGACCGCCGATGCCACCACCGACATCAGGACGGAGCCCCGGATCGCTCCCCTCGAGCCACCCTACGCTCCCGAGACCGAAGCGGTGCTGAAGAAGCTGATGCCGCCCGGGGTCGACCCGCTGGCTCTGTTTCGCACCCTGGCCGTGCACACCGAGCTCGCGTCGCGGATGCACCCGCTCGGATCGGGGATCCTCAACCACGGCCTGCTCGAGCCGCGCGAGCGCGAGGTCGTGATCCATCGCACCTGCGCCCGCTGCGGGGCCGAGTACGAGTGGGGCGTGCACGTGGTGGCCTTCGCGCGGCCGCTCGGCTTCAGCGACGCACAGATCGCAGCCACCACCCAGGACGGAGTCGACCAGTCCGCCTGGTCGGAGCGAGAGGCGCTGCTGGTTCGGCTGGCCGACGAGCTCTACGCCACCAACACGCTCTCGGACGAGCTGTGGGCCGCGCTGACCGAGCGGTGGCGCGAGGATCAGCTGCTCGAGATGATCGTGACCGCAGGGTGGTACCGGCTCATCTCATACGTGATCAACGCCTGTCGGGTTCAGCTCGAGCCCTGGGCCGAGCGCTTCCCGACCTAACCGTGCTTGCGGTGAACCTTGAGGTGGCCCCTCAAGGGATGCCGGCGCAGGGCCACGCACGTGTGGTAGGTCCGCGTCTCGTGGATGCGCACGCCGCGGTTGGTCACCGACCAGATCTGGACCTTGAACGTACCCCGCGGCAGGCCCGTGAGGTCGACCGGAGCTCGCAGTCGCGCACCCCTCAGGACCTTGACCCTCCTGCCGTTGACGAGCACGGTCGCTCGGACCAGCCGCTGCCCGCTGGGGTGGCGCAGGCGAATCAGGAACGAGCGCCGGCTAACGCAAGCGCGTCCGGCTGGAAGGCCGCCGGCCGACGAGAGGCCCGCGGCAGCCTGGCTAGGAGTCCCGATGAGCGGCATCAGCACGTGCGACGAGTAGGTCGGCCCGTACATGAGCTCGAGCGAGCCGCCCGCCTGGTTGGTCAGGTCGGAGGTGGGGGTGCCGGTCGCCGGAGTGTCCGCGGTGGCGAGCGTCAGTCGGATCCGGTGCCCGGCCTTGAACACGTTCGACGTCGGGTAGATCTCGATCTGGTACTGCTCGGGTTGGCCCGGGGTGACCGGCTGCTGGCTGGCCTGGGTGAAGGGATGCCACGGGCGTATGAGCTCGCCACTGGGGCTGAAGGTCGACAGGCCGTGATCCAGGGCGCGCTGGCTGGCGAGCAGGAAGCCCGCGCTCACCTGGTTGGAAGCTCCCGACGGGTCGACGTCACTGAGCACGCCGACCAGCGTGGCGTCGGTGGCGCCGGTGAGCTTGGCCCACAGGTCGGCGACGATCGACCCGGTTACCTCCGTGTCCCGGTTGAGCGGCGGCGTCGTGTAGGTGAGCGAGCTGGCCTCGAAGGTGCGGTTGTCGGACTGGCACGGCGTGTTGCCGGCGGCGCCCGCCGTCCACTGCGCGGTCAGGCGCGAGCACGGGCTCGACGCAGGAAGCAGGGGCGTGGTGTCGCCTCCGGGAGTCGATGGCTTGGCTGGCTCCAGGCTGCCGTCGTTCAGGCTGCTCGCCGACCCCGACTTGAGGCCGTCCAGGTACAACGGCGTGTATTGAACGTTGGGGACCGGCCAGCTGGGCAGGTGCTGCCACCGGTTGGCGCCCATCGTGTACAGGTTCACGGGCGCGAGGTTCTGGATCCCGTTGTTGACGCCCTTGATCCAGTGGTCGAACCACTTCTCGCTGACCTGGTTCTCGGGCCCTAGTCCCTGGGCTGCCCACGCCGTGGCGTCGGGGCTGCCGTGGTAGTTCGGGGTCATGAAGAACTTGCGCTCGGGGGAGTTGACCATCTTCTCGAACAGCAGCGGCTCGCCTCGCTGGAAGATGTCCCACCAGCCCCCCGTCCACGCCACCGGGATAGTGAGCGAGGTGATCCGCTCCACCGGTGAGCGCAGCCGATAGAACGGCCCGTCGTAGGCGCCGCCCCCGCCGGTGGCCGCGTCGAGGAGCCTCTGCCCGGCGAACTGCCACGTGTTGGCCACGTGCCCGGCGTACGTGTTGGCGCTGCCCTGGGGATCGCTGAACAGATTCGACGGGGGTATGTCGGACAGCCCGGTGGTCAACCCGAGCCAGAGCGGGATGAAGCCGGCGTCGGTGGCCCCGCCATGGAAGGTGACGTCCCGGTAGGCGTCCGCCATCGGGACGTCGGCCCAAACCGCCTTGACGGCGCGGGGCTTGCCGGCGGCCACGCGCGCGGCGTCGGCCTCGGACACCAGCAGCGATGTGATCCCCATGTAGGAGGCCCCGTACATCCCGACCTGGCTGTCCGACCAGGGCTGCGCCTGGATCCAGTCCAGCACCTCCTTGTAGTCGTCCTGGGTGCGCTGGCCCCACGAGTCCCACGTACCCTGACTTGCACCGGTGCCGCGGTCGTCGAGCGCCATGATCGCGAAGCCGTGGTCCAGCTCGCCCGGGTCGGCGCTGACCAGCCCGCCTCCGGGGGCGCAGTTGCCGCCCGTGGGGTTGTTGACGTCCTTGTTGTAGCCGGTGGCCGTGAGGATGGTCGGAAACCGGCCGCTCTGCGACGGCAGGAAGACGTTGGCGCGCAGCACGACCCCGTCGCTCATCGTGATCGGGACGTTGCACAGGCTCACGCTGGCCGATGCGGGCACCGCGCTCGCGGCCAGCCCGAGGATCGCGACCACCAGCGCGGTCGCTCCTCGCGCGGTCTTGCCCGGCATGTGTCCTCCCTGTCCGTCCGACGTCCGCCCGCCGCTGAGAGTACGTAAGCCTGCGGGCGCTTGCAACTGCCTACTGCGTCGGGGCTGGGTCTGTCCGCTGCGCTCTCGGGATGGTGAACCAGCTCTGGACCCGAGCCGCCAGGAACAGATCGCCCCGGATCTTCAGCCGCCCGACCAGGAACAGCTGCGGGCCGGACGCGTTGCCCGAGATCAGCCTGAGGAAGTCCAGCGGCCGGATCTCGTAGATGACGCGCGGCTCCTCGTTGGCGCCCTCCGCCAACGTGCAGGCGCCGCCCCGGATGACGATCTGGAACGTATCGTGCCCTCCGCCGGGCCGGTCGGAGATCCGCCACTCGATGACCGCGTCGACGTTGGCTGCGCGCGTCGGGTCGAACCGCTCGGGCATGCGCCGGAAGATCTCGCCCAGGATCAGGTCGCGGTTCATCGCCAGTCCCTCGTTGAGCTGCTCGTCGGTCGCGTTCCCGATCAGCGTCGCGAACTGCTCGGGGTCGATCGCCGGAACCTCTCCGGGCATCTCTGTCGCTGGAGCCTCGTCGGCCATCCCTTCCTCCTCAATCCTCAGTCGCTCGGGAGCCAGAAGCGGCCCTCGAGCAGGTTGCCAAATCCCATCCAGGTCAGGTTCATGATCCGCAGCGCCTGCAGCTCCTTGGGTTCATCCGGATGGCGAAGCCACCAGCTGGCCGAGGCAATCGTGGCCGCGGTCAGCGCATGGGCCAGCGCCGCGCTCTCCCGGGCCGCCTCGGGCGAGACACCCTCGTCGGCGGCGGTCTCGGCGAGCAACTCGCCCAGCAGCTCGGCCATCGCCATCTGCCCCCGGCCGGCCGCATCGGCCATCGGACCGCCCATCGAGCCTCCGTAGGGATAGAGGATCGCCCAGGCGTCGCGGTGCTCTTCCACGAACGTGAAGACGACGAGGAGTCCGCGCCACAGTCGCTGATCTGGCGGCAGGTCGCCGAGCGCGGCGACCTCTCGCAGGCGCTCGCGCAGCTGGGAGCCCGCCAGTTCGGCCACCGCCCCGAACAGCCCCTCCTTGGACCCGAAGTAGGAGTAGAGCATCGGCTTGGTGACCCCCGCCGCCTCGGCGATCTCCTCCATTGAGACCTCCTCGAACCGGCGCCGCCCAAACAGGCGGGCGGCCACAGCGATCATCTCGCGCTCGCGCACTGCCCGCGCGACCCGGCGCTGGCCCGGGGCGCCCCGCCCCCGACCGGGGCCCTTTCTCGACCCCCGACGGGGGCCCTTCCTCGACCCGCGAGCGGGCCCTTCCGTCGACCCTCGGACTACCACGAGGTTACCCATGGTAATGACACCTACAGCCGTCCGGGCTGTCCCCTCGAGCAGGCCGTCCGCCACCTGGAAGACTAGGAGCATGTCCCAGAACAGCTTCGGCGCCCGCGACACGCTCGAGGTCGGCGGCCGCCGCCACGAGATCTTCCGCCTCGACGCCCTGCAATCCCGATACGACGTCGCCCGCCTGCCCTTCTCGCTGAAGGTTCTGCTCGAGAACCTTCTGCGCACCGAGGGCAACGGCACCGTTGGAGCGCAGGACGTCGAGGCCCTGGCCAGCTGGGACGCCAAGGCCCAGCCCAGCCAGGAGATCGCGTTCAGTCCCGCCCGCGTCCTCATGCAGGACTTCACCGGAGTGCCCGCGGTGGTGGATCTGGCCGCGATGCGCGACGCGATGGCCGACATGAGCGGGGATCCAGCCCGGATCAACCCGCTCGTTCCCGCTGAGCTGGTCATCGACCACTCGGTCCAGGTCGACGTCTTCGGCACGCGAGACGCCTTCGCCAAGAACGCCGAGCGCGAATTCGAGCGCAACGGCGAGCGCTACGCGTTCCTGCGCTGGGGCCAGGAGGCGTTCCGCGACTTCTCGGTCGTGCCACCCGACACGGGCATCGTTCACCAGGTCAACCTCGAGTACCTGGCGCGCGTCGTGTTTCCAAACGAGGCCACCGGCCAGGCCTACCCCGACACGCTGGTGGGAACGGACAGCCACACCACGATGGTCAACGGCCTCGGGGTCCTGGGCTGGGGGGTCGGCGGCATCGAGGCCGAGGCGGCGATGCTGGGGCAGCCCCTGTCGATGCTCATCCCCCAGGTCCTGGGCTTCAAGCTCTCGGGCGAATTACCGGAGGGAGCCACCGCGACCGATCTCGTGCTCACCGTCACCGAGATGCTGCGCCAGGTCGGGGTGGTCGGGCTGTTCGTGGAGTTCTTCGGTCCCGGGCTCGAGCACCTGCCGATTGCCGATCGGGCCACGATCGGGAACATGAGCCCCGAGTTCGGGTCGACGTGCGCGATCTTCCCGGTCGACCGGGAGACCCTCCGCTACCTCGAGTTCTCCGGTCGCTCGGCGGACCAGGTCGAGCTGGTCGAGGCCTACTGCCGCGAGCAGGGCCTCTGGCACGACGCCCGGTCGGAGGAGCCGACCTTCTCCGACACGCTCGAACTCGATCTCGGCCAGGTGGTGCCCAGCCTGGCTGGGCCCAAGCGGCCCCAGGACCGCGTCGCCCTGAGCGATGCGCGCGACAGCTTCCGCGTGGCTCTGGGCGACTACCTGCCCGGCGGCACAGGCGACACCGCCGGCTCGGAGGACGAGGGCTCGTCGTTGTCGTTCCCCTCGAGCGATCCGCCCGCCAGCGTCGAGCCCGTCAACGGCAACGGTGCGCGCGATCGCCACCCCGACCCACCGGCGCCGGCGCGTGGCCGCAGCGTGCAGACGGTGGCCGAGCGCCCTTCGACCGCGGTCCCGATCACCCTCGCCGACGGAACTCACGCCGAGCTCGATCACGGCCACGTGGTGATCGCGGCCATCACGAGCTGCACGAACACCTCCAACCCGTCGGTCATGTTGGGCGCGGGCATCCTGGCCCGCAACGCCGCGCAGAAAGGACTGCGCTCCAAGCCCTGGGTGAAGACCTCGCTCGCGCCGGGCTCGAAGGTCGTCACCGAGTACCTCGACCGCGCCGGTCTCACCGAGCCCCTGAACCGGCTCGGGTTCAACCTCGTCGGCTACGGCTGCACCACCTGCATCGGAAACTCCGGGCCCCTGCCCGAGGAGGTCTCCCAGGCCGTTAACGAGCACGACCTCGCCGTGGTGTCCGTGCTCTCGGGCAACCGCAACTTCGAGGGCCGCATCAACCCCGACGTGAAGATGAACTACCTGGCCTCGCCGCCGCTGTGCGTCGCCTATGCGATCGCCGGCACGATGGATGTCGATCTCGTCACCGACCCCCTGGGCGAGGACGACGAAGGGCAACCGGTGTACCTACGCGACATCTGGCCCTCGGAGCACGAGATCGCCGAGACCGTGGAGTCGGCCATTCAGTCGGACATGTTTCGCAAGAGCTACGGCGACGTGTTCGAGGGCGACGAGCGGTGGAACTCGCTCCAGGTCCCGGGCGGAAGCCGCTACGCGTGGTCAGACGACTCCACCTACGTTCGCCGCCCGCCCTACTTCGACGCCATGCCCGATAAGCCAGCCGAGCTCCACGACATCGCGGGGGCCCGCGTGCTCGCGGTCCTCGGCGACAGCGTGACCACCGACCACATCTCACCCGCCGGTGCGATCCGCAAGGACAGCCCGGCTGGCCTGTACCTCCAGGAGAAGGGTGTTCAGTCCCGCGACTTCAACTCCTACGGCTCGCGCCGCGGCAACCACGAGGTCATGGTGCGAGGGACGTTCGCCAATATCCGGCTCCGCAACCAGCTGGCCCCAGGCACCGAGGGCGGAGTCACCCGCCACCTGCCCGACGGGGAGCAGATGACGATCTACGACGCCGCCATGCGCTACCTGGCAGACGGTGTCCCGCTGGTGGTTCTGGGTGGCAAGGAGTACGGCTCGGGATCCTCACGCGACTGGGCGGCCAAGGGCACGAAGCTGCTCGGCATCCGGGCCGTCATCGCGGAGAGCTTCGAGCGCATTCACCGCTCAAACCTGGTCGGCATGGGGGTCCTGCCCTTGCAGTTTCCCGACGGTGAGGGGATGGAGTCACTCGGGCTCACCGGCGAGGAGGAGTTCGAGATCACAGGGTTCGCCGGACCGCTCAACGCCGGCGAGCTTCCCCGGCAGGTGACGGTCCGGGCGGGTGACGCCGACTTCCCCGCGCGGGTCAGGATCGACACGCCGCGCGAAGCGGAGTACTTCCGCCACGGCGGGATCCTCCCGTTCGTGCTGCGGGCGCTGCTGGCGCCGGCCACCTGAGCGGCCGGCGCCCCATCGGTCTACGCGAGAACTAGGTCCGCCCTAGGCGTGGGCCTTCCTGCGCATGCGGCGCGCCATTAGGTGCTGCATGCTCATCCCGATGCGCTCGCCCACGCTGCCTTCGGGCGGGGCGGCGCCAAGCTGGCGAGCCAGGCCGAGGTTGTCCCATTCGGCCCATGACTCGACGACCTTGCCGCCCTCCCAGCGGTCGATGCCGATCCCGGTCACCGACACGTGCGCGCCCGTGGGCGCCAGGCCCTCGAGTTCACCGCGGTGCGTGCCATCGCTGTGCCAACGCATCACGACCTTGTCGCCGGCGGCGATGACGTCGTCGACGGTGATCCGCACGTCCGGGAAGGCAGTGCGGTACATGCTCACGGTGCGCTTGAACACCTCGGGCCCGCGGAGCTCGCGCATGCTCGCCGGTTCCGCCGGATCGTGGTTGACTGCCTCCGGCGCTACGAGCTGGTCTATGAGCTCGGTCTTGCCCTCGTTGAAGCCCTCCTCGAGCAGGCGGGTTGAGAGCACGCCCAGCTCGTCGATGGTCGCCCGGGACGCATCCTCGACCTGCGTAGTGACGTCGCTGGACATCCCTACCTCCGTTCAGTTCGTTGGAGCGAGCCTACGCCTGTCGCGCCGGCCCGGTCAAGGGGCGATCGCCCGCCCGGTCACCCGCCGATTGCGGACTCCCGGTTAAGGGCCGATGGCCGCCCCCTCTACGGGTCGATCTTGAGCAGCGGCGGCTGGGCGTGCTCGACCTGCAGGGTGCTGTGGGTGATCGCGAAGCGGTCCCGCAGCAGCTGCTCGAGCTCGGCTCGGGTGGCGTGGCAGTCGATGCTGGCACCCACGACGACGTGCGCGGACAGGGCCGGGAAGCCCGAAGTGAGCTCCCACACGTGCAGGTCGTGCACCTCGACCACTCCGGGGAGCGCGGCCATCGTCAGGCCCACCTCCTGGGCGCTCAGTCCCTCGGGGCTGGCCTCGAGGAGCACCCGCCCCGACGCTCGCAGCAGTCCGTAGGCGCTGTGGAGCATGATCGCCGCGATCGCCAGCGCGGCGATCCCGTCCGCGCGCCGGAAGTGAGCCGCGAGCACGAGCACCCCGGCCGCGGCGGTCAGCATGAAGGCGAACAGGTCGCTGACCACGTGCTGATAGGCGCCCTCGACGTTTAGGGACCGCGAGCCGCCAGTCGGATGCAGCAGGCGCACCGCCAACAGGTTGACCACGATTCCCGCCAGCGCCACGGCCACCATCGTGGCGCCGTCCACCGCAGGGGGAGAGACGAGCCGGACGACCCCTCCGTAGAGGATCAGCGCGCCGAGCACGGCGAGGGTGGCGCCGTTGACCTGGGCCGAGAGGATCTCGCTGCGGCGCAGGCCGAACGTGAAGTTCCCACCGGCAGGACGGCCGGCGAGCCTGGCAGCCACGAGGGCCAGGCCCAGAGCGAGCGCGTCGGTGAGCATGTGAGCCGCGTCAGAGAGCAGCGCGAGCGAGGATGCGAGGATCCCCGCGGTGACCTCGCCCGCCATGAAGCAGACGATCAGCACCAGCGCGGCGCCCAGCCGGCGGCGGTCGCCCAGAGCCGGGTCGCCCAGCGAATGGTGGTGGCCGGCGTGGTGAACCCCGGCGCTGCTCACCCTCCCAGCGTATAACCCCATCCGGCCCCGAAACGGCCGGCTCCCGTAACCTCCGGGCGCTATGGCCATCCCCGTCGTCCTGCGCGAGCTACTGGAGGCCGCCGGACCGTCGGGGTACGAGACCGCTCCCGCGCACGTGTGGCGCAAGGCGGCCGAGGCCGCGGGACTCGAGGTCGCCGGCGACGTGGTTGGCTCCTGCACCGCTCGCATCGCCGGAAATGCCGGCGGCCCACGACTCGCCGTGGTCGGCCACATCGATGAGATCGGGCTGATCGTCCATCACATCGACGACGATGGGTTCCTGTGGTTCAAGCCCGTGGGAGGCTGGGATGCGCAGATCCTGGTCGGTCAGCGGGTGACGCTGCTGACCCGGGAGGGGCCGCTGGTGGGCGTAATCGGCAAGAAGCCGATCCACCTGCTGCGCGACGACGAGGGCAAGAAGGTTCCCGAGATTCGCGACCTGCACATCGACATCGCCGCCAAGGATGGCGATGACGCGCGCACGCGCGTGCGCGCGGGTGACGTGGCAGTGATCGCGGCTCCGCCGGTCGAGCTTCCCAACGATCGGCTCTGCTCCCGCGCCCTCGACAACCGCTTGGGCGCATACGTTGCCCTCGAAGCCGCGCGTCTCGTGGCCCAGGACGGAGGGGCGCCGGGCGACGTCGTGGCGGTGGCTGCCACCCAGGAGGAGATCACCTTCGCGGGCTCCCGCACCTCTGCGTACGCGATCGAGCCCGCGGTGGCCCTCGCGGTCGACGTCACCCACGCCACCGACGCTCCCGGGATCGAGGTCAAGGAATCTGGGCGCCACCCTCTTGGTAGCGGACCCGCGCTGAACCGGGGGTCGATCATCCATCCCGCGGTGTTCGAGCTCCTGCACGCCACCGCGGAGGAGGAGTCGATCGCGTTCACGGTGGAGGTCTCATCGCGCGGCACCGGGACGGACGCCGACGCGATCCACCTCACGCGGGCCGGGATCCCGACCGGTGTCGTCTCCGTACCACTGCGCTACATGCACTCCCCGGTCGAGATGGTCCAACTCGACGACGTCACCGCGTGCGCCCGGCTGATAGCAGCCTTCGCCCGGCGCCTGACCGCCGAGACCTCGTTCGCGCGGTAGGAGGCCATGCTCCTGCTCTTCGACATCGACGGCACTCTGCTGCGCGGGGCCACTGCCGCGCACCGCGACGCCGTGTACGCAGCTCTGCGTTCGGTGTACGACCTCCACGATCCGGAGGATCCCCACATCGATCCGGCCGGTCGCACCGATCTCGAGATCGCTCGCGCGATCCTGCTCCGCGCCGGCCTCGAAGCCCGGCACATAGACGCGGGGCTGCAGGAGTTCCGGGCCGCGTGCGCCGAGCAGTACGCCCGCCTATGCCCTCCCGACCTCTCTCAGTACGTCATCCGCGGCGTCCCCGAGCTGCTCGCCTACCTGGCGGCGCGCGAAACGGTGCTTTCGCTCGTGACCGGCAACCTCGAGCCCATCGCTCGCCTCAAGCTCACACGCGCGGGGCTGGGCCACTACTTCGCCGCGGGACAGGGAGGTTTCGGATCCGACGCCGAGGACCGCACGCTGCTCCCCGCGATCGCCCGCCGCCGGGCTGGCCACGACGGCGCCCCGTATCCGCGCTCCCGCACGCTGGTGATCGGGGACACGCCGCGGGACATTGCCTGTGCTCGCGCCGATCAGGTGCGCTGCTTCGCGGTCGCCACCGGCCCGGTCCCCGCCGGTCAGCTCACCGGTGCCGATGCCGTCGCCAGTGATCCCGCCCAGCTCCAGGAGCTCTTGGCGGGCGAGCTCGGCGCCTGACGCGGACGCTCTTCCGCCCGACGCCCGCGGGCCCTACGCCCTGACCAGCTTCTTGTACGTGATCCGGTGCGGCCGGTCGGCCTCGTCGCCCAGCCGCGCTCGCCGGTGCTCCTCGTAGGCGTCGAAGTTGCCCTCGAACCACACCACCCGGCTGTCTCCCTCGAACGCGAGCACGTGGGTGGCCACCCGGTCCAGGAACCAGCGGTCGTGCGAGATCACGACCGCGCACCCCGCGAACGCCAGCAGCGCCTCCTCCAGCGCGCGCAGCGTGTCGACATCGAGGTCGTTGGTGGGCTCGTCCAGCAGCAGAACGTTGCCGCCGCTGCGCAGCAGCTTGGCCAGGTGCAGGCGGTTGCGCTCACCGCCCGAGAGCTTGGCCACCTTCTTCTGCTGATCCGTTCCCCGGAAGTTGAACGAGGCGACGTAGGCGCGCGAGTTCATCCACCGCTCGCCCACCTTGAGCTGGTCCTCGCCGCCG
>DASZHF010000007.1:0-6005 GCA_035938095.1 Solirubrobacteraceae bacterium | reverse complement strand
GTGATCGTCACCGCCAACGAAGACCAGCACTCGAGGCTCTACACCGTCGATCCCGACGCCGCCCCGGGCTCCCAGGTCACGGCGTACACCTACAGCCCCGATCCGGGCGCGAGCGGCACCGGCGGCGTACACACCGGTGGTGGTACCGACGCGGTCAGCATCTACAACGGGGACATCTTTGTGAGCGCGTCGAACCCCAACGACGGAACCTCAGCGGCGGGCCCCAACCCATCGGCCACGGCCGTGTTCGAGGTGTCGCTGGACTCGTCGACCGGTACCGCGAAGCTGAGTGAGACCTTTGCTGACAACGCGCCCGCCACCGACGGCGCGACCGGCCAGAGCACGACGCTGAACCTCGGCGACCCCGACTCCAATGCGGTCGTCCCGGAGTCGAGTCCACGCTTCGGCGGCGACTTCATGCTCGACGGGCAGGCCGACAACCAGCTTGTGTTCGCCGGGCCGTTCGATTCGCCTGGCAACCCCACCCTGCTGACGACGCTCAATCTCAGTCACGGCGGCACCCCCGCCGGCGTCGATGACGTCCGCTGGGCCGAGGGCAGTGGGGGCACCCTGTACGTGGTCGACAACAGCCACAACCAGGTGCTCGCCATCGCCGGGCCCTTTCAAGCAGGCCAGGCGTTCGCTTCACTGGACCACGTGGGCGCGACGGCGACGACGACCGAACTGGACTCGGTCGACCTGGGCAGCGGCGCGCTCACCGCATTCGCATCCGGGTTGGGCAAGAGCAAGGGCCTGCTCTACGTTCCGGCGGAGGCCGGTGATCAGGCCCAGAGTGGTGCAAAGGATTCGGGGGAAGCAGCTCCCGACAGCTCAACCGGTCGATCCGAGCCGGTCGCGACGAACGGCGGTTCGGCCGGCAACGAGCCTTCGTCGACGTCGAAGCCAAGCGCGAAGCATTCGGTTCACGGGACCAAGCGAAGCCACCGCCGGCACCCGCGGCAGGCGCATCGAACTCGCCGCCGTCACCACAAGCCGGGCACCGCTCGACACCGCGCGTGACATCATGCTCGCATGGCCGCGACCGATGTCGCTGCGCCGGCCGCGCCGCGCGTAGCCAAGGCGCAGTCCGCCGCTGACCTCTATCGCCGATATGAGACGGCGACCGCTTCACTGGAGCCGCCGTTCGCGCTGATCGACCTCGACGCGATGTGGGCAAATGCCGCCGAAATGCTCGGCCGAGCGTCCGGCAAGCCGCTTCGGGTCGCGACCAAGTCGGTGCGCTGCCGAGCGCTCCACGCGGCCATACTCACTCGCGACGCCGGCTTCCGGGGGCTCATGACCTACACGCTCCCGGAGTCGCTGTGGCTGCACGAGCACGGGCTCGATGACCTGCTGCTCGCCTACCCGACCGCCGACCGCGCTGCGCTGCGGCGCCTGGGCCACCTCGAGGGCCCGAGGACGCCGATCGTGATGGTCGATTCGATCGGCCATCTCGACCTCATCGATGCCGCAGCGGGGCGGGATCGCGCCCCGATCCGCGTATGTATCGATCTCGACCTCAGCTTCTGGTGGGCCGGAGGGCGCATAAAGGTCGGCGTCAAGCGGTCCCCGATCCGCACTCCCACCCAGGCGGTCGACCTGGCCCGCGAGATCGTGCACCGCCCGGGCTTCGAGCTCGCAGGGCTCATGGGCTACGAGGCGCACATCGCCGGCCTGGGCGACATGCCGCCGGGCGCGCGGTTGAAGGGGAAGCTGATCCAGCGGATGCAGCGCATGTCTGCGCGCGAGATTGCCGAGCGCCGCGCCGCCGTGGTGAATGCCATCCGGACCGTGGCACCGCTCGAGCTGGTCAACGGGGGCGGCACGGGCAGCGTCCACCTCACGGCTCGGGAGCAGGCGGTCACCGAGGTGACCGTAGGCTCGGGCTTCTATGCCCCCACCCTGTTCGACACCTATTCGGCGTTCACGTTTGCCCCTGCCGCGATGTTCGCGGCACCGGTGGTCCGCCGGCCGAGCCCGCGCGTGGCCACGCTGCTCGGCGCGGGCTACCCCGCCTCGGGCGCGGCCGGACGCGACCGTCTTCCATCCCCGTACCTGCCGGCGGGGCTACGACTGGACCCACTCGAGGGCGCCGGCGAGGTCCAGACGCCCGTCCTCGGGTCCGCCTCCCAGCTAAAGCTCGGCGACCGCGTCTACCTGCGCCACACCAAGGCCGGCGAGCTGTGCGAACGCTTCGACCGTCTGTACCTCCTAAAGGGCGACCAACTGGTGGACGAGGTTCCCACCTACCGCGGCGAGGGCAAGGCCTTTCTCTAAGCGACCGATCAGGCCCTCACCGGCACGCCGACCGGCCCGAGCACCCGCTCCAGGTACTCGTTGGAGAACACGCCGGCGGGATCCAGCCGCGCCCGGACCGCCTGGAAGCGGTCCCAATCCGGGTAACGAGCCGCCAGCGTGGCAGCCGTCTGATAGTGACGCTTGCCCCAGTGCGGGCGGCCGCCGTAGTCATCCATGATCCGCTCGACCGGCCGGAAGTAGCTCTCGAATTCCATACCCCGATAAACGTGCACCGCGATGTAGCACGTCGAGCGGCCCTGCGCGGTAGACAGGAACGCGTCGTCGCCGGCGGCAAAGCGGACCTCGATCGGGAAGTTGATCGGCAGCCGGCGCCGCTCGATCAGGGCCAGCACGCGTTCGACGGCCTCGCGCGCGTGCTCGCGCGGGATCGCGTACTCCATCTCGGTGAAGCGCACCAACCGCGGAGTCGCGTACACCCGCCAGCTGTGGTCGACCTTGAGCGAGCCCGAAAAGGTCGACGTGATGAACCCGTTGAGACGCGGTATGAGCGGGGGAATGGCGCGGCCCACTCGGCAGACGGCGCCGAATGCCCCGTTCTCCAGCAGCCGTTCCTGAATCCAGGCCTTGCGGGGATCGGTCGGCCTCGGGTCCTCGTCGGTGCGCGCGCTGGTGCGCGTGAGCGCGGTCTGGGTGTAGGGGAACACGAAGAACTCGAAGTGGTCGCTGTCGTCCACGAGCTCGTCCAGGCGCTCGAGGGTCTCGCGCAGCGGCCGCGGTTCGTCGACGCGCCGGATGGTGAACAGGGGCACGCACCGGACCGTGACCTCCGTCAGCACGCCCAGCGCACCCAGGCTCACCCGGGCGGCGAGGAGCCCTTCGAGGTCGGACTCGGCTGACAGCTCCACGACCTCCCCTGCCCCGTTGACCAATCGTGCCGCCTCTACACGCGAGGACAGGTTGCCGAAGCGAGCTCCCGTCCCGTGGGTTGCGGTGGCGAACGCCCCGCTCACGGTCTGGTAGTCGACGTCGCCCTGGTTCTCGAGCGCCAGCCCGAGCCGCTCGAGCTCGCGACCTAGCGAGTGGATTGAGATCCCGGCCTGCATGCGCACGCGCCCGGTCGCCGAGTCGTGGCCCAGCACCCGGTTCATGCGCGAGAGATCGATCATCAGACCGTCCGTGCAGGCGATATCGGTGAACGAGTGTCCGGCACCCACCGGGCGCACCCGCAGTCCCCGCTTCAGGGCGCGGCTCACGGCCTCGGCGGCCTCGGCCTCGCTCCCAGGCCGGTCGATAGCCTCGGGCGCGCACCGCTGCTGGCCCGTCCAGTTGCTCCATGTCGCGGTCACGCCCCTCTTATAGCCGCCTGGGTCACGGCGTGCCTCGACGGTGCGGCCCGCGGCCGATAACTCAACGTCCAGAGCGGTGACGGGCGGGCCCGCCGAGGCCGGCGAGTCAGGGAGTCGTCGTCGTAGCCGGAGCGCAGATGACGTACACGGTGGCCGTGTTGCTGGTCTGGGAGCTGCTGCCCCAGACCTCCCCGGTCCACCCGGTCCTACCGCTCGGATAGTTCCCCTCGTCGTACATATTCTTGGGGTCGCTCAGCCTGAGTCCGCCGCCGACGGCATTCAAACCGCCCGGGCATGAGACTGACCCGACGGTGTCCTGTGCAGCCGCGGTCACAGTGAACGTGCTCGACTCGTAGTCGATCCGGGCGACGGGACCCGATGCCCCGCTGGGACCCGTCGGTCCCTGTCCACCGGCTGGGCCCTGCGGCCCGGTGGGACCCGTGGCGCCGGCCGGACCTTGGGGCCCGGTCGCGCCCGTGGCTCCAGCCGGACCGGCCGGCCCCGTCGCTCCCTGCGCCCCGGTCGCTCCCTGCGCGCCGGTCGAGCCTTGCGTACCGGTCGACCCCTGCGCACCGGCTGGACCCGTCGCGCCGTCGGACCCCGCCGCGCCCGTCGGTCCTTGTGCCCCGGTGACACCTTGGGGTCCGGTCGCGCCCTGCGGACCGGCGGGACCCACGGGGCCGGTGGCTCCCGTCGCCCCGGGAGCCCCGGTGGCTCCCTGAAGACCTATCGCGCCGGTCGCCCCGGTGACACCCTGCGCGCCTGTCGCGCCCTGCGCCCCGATCGCCCCCTGCCCGCCAGCCGGCCCCTGGGGCCCGGTCACACCTTGAGGGCCGGCTGCACCCTGAGGCCCGGCTGCACCCTGGGGCCCGGCCGGCCCCTGCGGCCCGGTCGTGCCCCAAAATGCCGCGCCCTGGGGTCCGGAGGGCCCGACCGCACCCGCCGGCCCAGCCGCCCCGCTGGGTCCGGGCGGGCCCGCGTCGCCCTTGGGGCCGGCACCACCCGCGGTGCCGTTGGCGCCGTTCGATCCGCTGGCGCCGCTTGATCCGTTGGCGCCACGCGTCCCGCTACGTGAGCCTGCGCACCGGGGGGCCGGCGCCTTGCGGCCCCGCTTGTGACTTGCGTTCTTCGATGGGGCTGGGCGAGTGCCCCGACGACCGTGACGGGCCTTGGTCCTCGGAGACGGGCAGGCACGCTGGTTCGATCGCTTGCTCCGCTGGCGCCGGGTCAGACGCGCGGTTACAGGAGCACCGGGGCTACCAGGCTGTGGCGAGGCCGCGGCATACGCCGTCGAGCCGGGATGGGCTGTGGCGATCGCGGCGAGAAGGAGCGAAAGGCTGAGCGCTACCGCAACGACGAAGCAGCCGACCCTCCGGTCCGCCTGGGGGCGCGCACGCATGCCTGAGCATCGGCGCGCCGGACAGGGTCCTTAGGTTCTGGCGGCGACTCTCGCACGAATGCCGAGGCCCGAGAGCCACGCACCGCTGTGGTCTCACGGGCTCCCCGCCAGCCGGCTCCCCTCACGCCAACCTCTCTCCAGCGGGCAATGCGCGCTATGCCTGGCCGGCACCGGGTGCCGGAGCAACCGCCGGGCTCACGGTCGAGCCAGCCAGTTCCAGCGGGTACGCAGGCCCACGGCGTCGGCAAACTCCTCTCGCGAGTAAGGGCCCGCGCCGTTAAGGTCATAGATCCGCAGTCGGCAGTCGGCGCAAAGCAGGTCCCATAGGTCCTCCGAGCGCGCGCCGAAGTACTCCGCTGCGTCGACCATGTGCTCGAACATGATCACCGGGCGGTGACGGGCGATCGTTTCGCGTGCCCCCCGGAAGACGCCGAGCTCGGCGCCCTCGACATCCACTTTGATCACAGCGGGCGTCAGATTCGGGTCGAGCACGTCGTCGAGCCGCTCGACTTTGACCCGGATCGTCTCTCGCGCCGTGTCGGACCCTAGGTTGCGCTCGTGAAATCCGCTCTGGCCGTGACTATCGATGAGATGGATGAAGTCCGCCTCCCCGGGTTCGTCGCCCAGGGCGGCACCACGGACCTCCACAGACGGGAAGCGCTCGCGTAGCGACTGTGCCATCACCGGGAGCGGCTCCCATGCCCAGTGCCTTCCTGAGGGAGCAAAACGGAGTGCGGCGGAAAGGAATACACCCTCATTGGCACCAACGTCTAGCAGCGACGAGTCCGGTTCGAGCAGTACGGACAGCAGGGCGTGCATCGTCCGATGATCGAGACCATCGCGCTCGAGCGCTCCAAGGCGATCGTGAACCCGCCACGCCACCTGCCATGAGATCACGTCGGCCGCCTTATTCGTGAGGCGTTGGCTAACCCGCCGCAGGCGGCTCACCGCGGCAACTTACCACGGCTCCGCGGCCACCAGCCAGCGCGGACTTCGGGAAG
>DASZHF010000006.1:0-10722 GCA_035938095.1 Solirubrobacteraceae bacterium | reverse complement strand
CGTGCTCCACGGCGCCTGCGAGCAGTGCGCGTTGCCCGAGACCGCCCCGGCTGCTCGGATCCGACCCTAGGCTGACCCTCAAGCCGGGCGCTGGCGTTCCGCGATCAGGAGGTCCAGGACGGCGTTCCCCACTCGCCCGAGCGAGCGGCGCGACACCTGGCTGAGCGTGTCACAGAGCTTCTGCCAGCACGGATAGTCGAAGTCGATCAGGTCGATGGCCGGAATTCCCGCCCGGTTGAATGGAGTGTGGTCATCCAGGATCTCCGAGCGCGTGGACGGTGGGAAAGTGGCGCTCACCCCAGCCCGGCGGGCGGCATCGCGCAGCCGGGCCCACAGGGCGGGGTCAGAGCCCGCTTCCCGAGGCAACAGCTCGTGGTGCAGAGCGATGAAGTCGAGCAGGATCAGCTCGCGGGTCGAGGATTGGTGGGCGGCGACGTAGGCCTTGCTGCCGCGCACCCCCTGGGCGTAGAAGTCGGTGAAGCCGGCGGGCGCTTCCTCACCGTCGAAGAGCGCGAAGACCACGGGCGGGTGACCCGCGCCGGCCGGGGTGCGCTGCAGATCACGGGCGAGCTCGATCACGGCGCCCACCCCAGCGGCGCTGTTGTTGGCGCCGAGGTAGCCGGGCACCGGGGTGGTGTCGTAGTGCGCGCCGACCACGATCGCTCGGCCCCGGCCCGGGAGCTGCCCGACGATGTTGCGCAGGCCTCCGGGTACGGGCTCGAAGTGGCCGCCAGGCAGCAGGTGCACGAGCCGGGCGGCCACCCGGCGCTGTGTCGCCGAGCCGGCCGGCCGCGGGCCGTGGCTGACCTGCAACCGCGCGATCGCAAAGGCCCCGGCGGCCGAGAACCGAACGCGCGACGCGGACGCGGACTTTCCGTTGACCGCGCCCGGGGCCAGCCCGGCGCCGAGGATCGCCGCGACCGTGGCCAGACGGAGCTTCCTCATCGGCCTCGATCTCGCCGCGCCACCTGTCGCATCGTCGGCCACGGTACGGGTTCATGCGGCTTCGAGGTCGGGCTCTCAAGCCGCCTGGATGCCGGCGGCCGCGTCGAGCCGGATGAGAAGCACGCGCATGCGCTGCCCGTCGGGCGTCCATGAGCTGGCTCCGTGATGAGACAGCGGATCGCCGGCCGGAGTCGAGAACCCGATCTCGATGTGCCCGTGCCCGAGCCCAGCCGCATCGCCGGTGTGACCCACCACGGCGATTGGCTCGCCCGCGCCGACGTGCTGCCCGGGCCGAACCAGCGAGCGGGCGACGTGCCCGTAGTAGATCGCCTGCCCGGCAAGCGGCCCGGCCCCCGCTTGGATGACCGGATAGTTCGGACCGAAGCCGCGGGAATCGGAGGCCACCGCGGTGCACACCCCCGGAGCGATCGAGTACACCGTCGACCCGTCGGGCGCGGTTTCGATGTCGACCCCGTCGTCGGTGCGCCCGAGTCGGGCCATGTAACGCCGGTCCAGCGGCAGGGCGTACCCTCCGACCAGAACGCCCGGCTGGGGCTGAGCACACGCTGGCTGTGCCGATGAGCCGCCGCCGGCCGCCTGGATGTCGCGCCCGGCCAGCGCCGGGTTTGCGAGGTAGGCCCGGGCATGGGCGGAGACCTGGGCGAAATACCACTCGGCGTGGTTGTAGGCGAGCACGGCTCGGTGCCAGTCCGCGGGAGCGCCGGACGCGCGCAGGTAGTGGGCGGCCGTATAAATCGCGTCCGCGGGATTGTTGGGATCGGCGTGGCCGGTGTGGCGGGCGTCCACCGCGTAGCTACTCCAGGTCGCGGGCAGGAACTGCATCCATCCCACCGCCCCCGCGGACGACGTCGAGAGGTTGCGGCCGAAATCGGTCTCCTGGCGGTTGATGGAGGCTAACCACGCCCAACCCGAGCCCCCGAGGCGAAAGCGCCGGGCAGCTCCGTAATAGAGCGGCAGCAGCGCAGCGGGAATCTGGGCCCGCCCGAGTGAGGAGATGGGCGCGCTACTCGAGGCTCCCGCGAAGCATCCGCTGGCGGCTGGCACCTGGCCCAGAACCGCGGCAAAGATGCCCACCATCACGACCCAGCCCGCGGCCAGGCCGCCCGCGACCGGGAACCACCAGCGGCGACGACGGGCCGGCATCGCCAGCCCCTCCGACGACCCTGGTCAGCAGGGACGTCGGCCAGGACGCGTCGTTAGGAGGTGACCCGAACGCCGCGATGCAACGTTCGGACCGGACCGATGCGGCTGTGGACGACGAGCGTCAGCTTGAGCCGCGCCCCGTGGGACCCTTGGTTGCTGCGGATGGCCTTGAGGCCTCCCTGCGTCAGGTGAACGACGAGCTTCTGCTGCTTGCCGGCGCTGATGGTGGTCGTGCCCTGGGCGGCCGAAACCCCGTTGGTGATCCCCTTCACGCTTCCGGTCGCCGTGGTCTGACAGTTGTCATTGCAGGTGACCCTCAGGGCTATCTTGCGCTGGCTTGACAGGGATACAGCGCGGGGGGCCTTGATGTCGACCACGAGCTGTGCGGGCGACCCGGCCGCCGGGAGGGGCGTTAGCGGGAGCGGGGGCGCGGGCTTCTGGTGGAAGTTGAAGTCCGCGCGCAGGTCTCCGAGCTGGGGATCGTTCTCGCGGACGCTGGGGCGGGGGTCGGGCCGGCCGTCGGTCTTCGGGTCCAGACGCTGCCCGCCGAGGAAGACGTCCTCGATGAACTTCAGGTAAGCGTCATGGCTGAGCGTCTGATGATCGATGTAGCCCTGCTTGGCGTATGGACTGATCACGATCCCCGGCACCCTCAGCCCGTAGCCATTCTGGTCGACCGCGGGCGGACTGACGTGGTCGTAGAAGCCGCCCCAGTCGTCCCAGCTCACGAAGATCGCCGTGCTCTTCCAGTCCGGGCTGCGCATGATCGCGTTCACCAGCTTGGTGACGTAGGCCTGGCCTTCGCTGACGCGACTGGGCGGGTGTTCTGAGACCTTGTTGTTGGGGTCGATCCACGACACGGCCGGCAGGTTGCCGGTCTTGGCCTGGTCGTAGAAGCTGCTCAGCGACTGGACGTTCCCGAGCTGGCCGTCCTGCTGAACGGTGTTGAAGTAGGGCAGGGGGTTCCAGATCCCGGGCGTCTTGGCGTTTTGCGCCCGGGCCGGGCAGGCAACGGCGGCGCTGTTCTGGCAATCGGGCTCGGTTCCCGCGAAGACGTAGTACCCCCAGCTGACACCGTGCTGGTGTAACAGGTAGGTCAGATCGGTCCACGCGTAGTCCGGTGGGGGCCGATTGGGATCCTGAATGGCGTTGAAATCGGGAGGAGGAGCCGGGCTCTGGAGTGCGTTGGTACAGCTCGTGGGATCCCCCGGAACGCTGCAGCGGGCCGACCAGCCCGAGACCATGAACAGGTGCTGGGGCAGGCTCCACGAGGCGTTGGGCTCGTACATGTGGTCCTGGAGGACGAAGTTCTGGGCGTAGGCCCAGTAGTTGGGAATCTCGCGCGCGTCGTGCCATCCCATGACGTCGAGCGCCTTGGAGTTGGTGCAGACCGGGTTGTTGGGGTCGCTGCATCCCTTCTGCCCGCTCTGGGCCTCGGCGATGAAGCCGTCCATGTGGCCGTTGTCGATGTCGGTCGCGGCGGCTCCCTGGCCATGGGGCCCGCCGCCGTTGACGTCGGCCGGATCGTGGTACGGGGCCACGCACTGACCGCTGCGCCCGTCGGGCACGCAGACGGTGGGCACTCCGTCGTGCATCGGGATCCCGTCGGCTCCGGGGAACGTGCCGAAGTACTCGTCGAACGAGCGGTTCTCCTGCATGATGACCACGACGTGCTTGATCTTGTGGATCGGATCCGTGGAGGTCCTGGCCACCGACACGCGGCTGCTCGGGCTCGCGCTCGGTGAAACGGTCAGGCTGGGGCCAGGCGCCACGAAGGCGAAGCGCCGCAGGCCATGCCAGGCCTGCGCGGCGCTGCACCCCGCGCCCAGGGCCAGGGCCACGACGCCCGCCGCAAGCGCGGACCTCGCTATCGCCCTCACCGCCGGGGTGAGGCTGATTGTGGTGCCTCCTCGCACTTGCTTGTCGGGAACAAACAAAGCTTTCAAAGGTTGCGTCGTGGACCGACGGCTGGGACGCGAGCCGGGCGCCGTAGTCCAAGTTTTACCCCAGCCTAGGCCCGACCAGCCCCAGCTACGATGCTACGTCGCCGTGTGGACGGCGATTCCCGTCTGAGGGGCGAACTCCTTCATCCTATGGCTGCGTCATCGGATTTAGCTGACGCATAGAACGGCTCGGCATCCTGGTCGCCATGCACCCCGGCTATTGCCCCCAATGTGGCGAGCGCGTGACCCCGTTTGCCGCCGGCTGCGCCCTGTGCGGCGCCGACCTCGATCCCCGCCGGTGGCAGCGCGGCGGACCTTCCTTTGGCCAGCGCCTGGCGCTGCGTCTTCCCCGCCGCTGGCGCCGATCCCGGACTGGTCGCGCGTCCAGCCACGCGGGCGAGCGGGCGCGGTGAACCGGGCGCGCGCGCATCCACCCCGTCGGCCAGCGTCACCTACCAAGAAGAAGATCAAGCGCTGCCCCCACTGTGGAAGCGGTGTGCACCGCGCCCACGGGGTCGTTCATTGCACGCGGTGTCTCTGGCGAGACCCGCCCTCCGCGTCAGGCTGACCGAATGCTACGCGCCGCCGGCGTGTGGCCGGCGGCGCTTTGACTCGGTTGGGCTCCCTAGGTTGGGCCGTCCGATTCCGCGTGACTAGGTCTTCTGGAACGCCTGCACTGCCTTGATGGCCGCGTTCTTGACGGCCGTCGGGAGTGCGGGGAAGAAGAGCGCGGGCCCGAACGACTGGCCGGTCGTCACCGCGTAGTAGATCCAGCTCGCGAGAGCGGCCTTCTTCGGGGCTCCATTCGCCACGATCACCCAGGTGTAGGTTGCGATCGGGTATGCGCTCGCCGCCTTCTTCGGCGGGTTGACCAGGTGGATCTCGTTGTTGGCGGGAACCTTCTTGACCGCCTGGGCGGCCGCCTCGATGTTCGAGAGGTTGGGGAACTCGAACTTGCCGGCGGCGTTCTGGATGGCCGCGGTGACGAGGCGGTTCTGGTGGATGTAGTCCTCGCCGATATAGCCGATCGCGCCCTCCGTCGACTTGACCACCCCGGAGACACCGGGGCTGCCCTTGGCGCCGCTACCGGTCCGGAAGTCGACCAGGGTCGAGTTGCCGATCTTCTTCTTAAAGGCCGGGCTGACGCGACTGAGGTAGTCGGTGAAGGCGTAGGTGGTGCCCGAGGGGTCGTTGCGGAAGACCGGGGTTATGCCGGTGGCCGGAAGTTTCGTGCCCCGGTTCAGTGCCTTGATCTGCGGGTCGTTCCACTTCTTGATCGTGCCCAGATAGATCTTTGCGACCACCGGACCGGTGAGGTTCAGGCGGGTGACTCCGCTGATGTGAAATGCGACCCCCACTCCGGAGAGCGCCCATGGAATCTGGACGCAGCTGTGGCAGTTCGCTTGCTGGGCGCTGGTCAACGGCGCGTCGGACGCGCCGAAGTCGACCGTGCGCGCTGAGATCTGGGAGATTCCCCCTCCCGAGCCGACGGCGCCGTAGGTGACCTTGCTGCCATAGCGGGCTTGGAAGTCCTGGGCCCACTTCGACTCGAGCGGTGCGACCAGGGTCGAGCCCGCGCCCTTGAGGTTCTCGGCCCCAGCGGCGGTGCCAATCATCAGAGATGACAGGCTTGCCGTCCCGATGACCATGGCGAGGCTCAGCGTGATGATCGTGCGCTTCAAGGGGGGGACCTCCTGCTAGGGGTGCGGGACGGCGAAAGCATCATGAGGTGGCGCACCCGGCGTGTGAAGATCCGGTAATCGCCCGCGCAGCCTCGCCGTCGGAACGAGTTGGCGACACTATGCTCTGCCCGGTGAACGGGACTCCTCGAGCGTGAACGCCACTCCTCGCGCGGCTCCGTTCGTCATCCGGCGGCGGATCGGCGACCGCCTGGGCGACGGTGCGCTCTACGTCCTGTCGGTCCTGGCCTCTCTCGCGGCGGCCGCCGCGATCTTCGCCATCGCCTACAAGGTGCTCAACGGCGCGTCGGGCAGCTTTTCCCGGTTCGGGCTGGGCTTCGTGGGGCATGCGACCTGGAACCCGGTTACGGACGTCTACGGTGCCGGGACGCTGCTCTTCGGAACGGCCGTCAGCTCACTGATGGCGCTCCTGCTCGCCGCTCCGATCGGGATAGCGATCGGCCTCTATCTGAGCCTGCTTGCGCCGCGCCGGGTGCGGGGAGTGATCGGCCCGCTCGTCGAGATGCTGGCGGCGATCCCGAGCGTCGTCCTCGGCTTGTGGGGCATCCTCGTGCTCGGCCCCTTCCTTTCCGCTCATCTGGAGCCATGGCTGCACAGTGCGTTGGGCTTCATACCGCTGTTCGGCGATCCCTCGCCGTCAGGGAGCGGCCTGTTCAACGCCGGTCTGATCTTGACGATCATGGTCGTTCCGATCATCGCGTCGATCAGCCGCGATCTCTTCCTGGCCGTGCCTCACGAGTTGCGGGAGGGGGCCGTGGCGCTCGGGGCCACCCGTTGGGAGATGATCCGCGGGGTGGCGCTCTCCTCAACGGCGCCCGGTCTCGCCGCCGCCTCGATCTTGGGCATGGGGCGGGCGCTCGGCGAGGCGATCGCGGTCAGCCAGGTGATCGGGTCGGCGACGGCGATTCACGCCTCGCTGTTCGGGCCGGCCGACACTCTCGCGGCCCGCGTTGCCACCCAGTTTCAGGGTGCGACTACGAAGCTCCAGACCGAGTCGCTCTTCTACCTGGCCGCGATCCTGCTCGTGATCGGGTTGCTCGCAAACCTGACGGCCCAGGGGATAATCCGTCGCTTCGGATACCGACACGTCTCTGCCGCATGATGTCGCCGCTCGACCATGCCAGGCCGCTCGTCGCCAGCGGGAACCTGCGGCGCCGGAACCTGGTCAACCGGTTGGTGGAGGCGAGCGCGACCATCGCGGCCATCATCGCTGTGGCCGTGCTGGGGGTCGTTGTTTACTCGATTGTCGAGCGGGGCGGGAGCGCTCTCAGCCTCGACTTCCTGATCAAGGACCCTCTCCCGGCCTTCAGCGGGCCGGGCGGCGGTATCGCGCCCGCGATCGTGGGCACGGGCCTGCTGGTCCTCGTGGCGACCGCGGTCGCGCTGCCCCTGGGGGTTCTGATCGCGATCTACTTGACCGAGTTCGCCGGGCCTCGGACGGCGAGTGCGGTTCGCCTCATGCTCGACCTCCTGAACGGCCTGCCATCGATCGTCATCGGCCTGTTCGTGTTCGGTTTGCTCGTCGTCGGTCACCCGCAGACTGGGTTTGCCGGTTCGTTCGCGCTCGCGATCATCATGCTGCCGATCATCGCGCGCTCCAGTCAGGAGGTGCTGCTGGTCGTCCCTCAGAACCTGCGCGAAGCCGCGCGGGCGCTCGGCGTCAGCCGCTGGCGGACGGTGCTGGGAGTTGTGTTGCCCAGCGCGCTCGGCGGCATCCTCACCGGGGCGGTGCTCGCCGTCGCCCGCGCCGCCGGCGAGACGGCGCCGCTCATCTTGACCAGCTCGATCTTCGCCAATAATGTCACCGGCAACATCTTTGGCGAGGCCCTGCCCAACATCCCGGTCTCGATATTCAGCCTGTCCGAGTCCCCCGATCCCGTCGATCACGCCCGAGCCTGGGGCTCGGCCCTCGTGCTCATGGCGTTCATCCTCGTGGCGATCACGGGGGCGAGGGCGCTGCACAGGCGCTTTGATCAAACCCAGGCGAGGCTCAGCCGGAGATGACCGCGACATGACGAAAGCTGATTCGATCGCCGACCCCGGCTCCGGCCCCGGCTCGAGCTCGGGGGCCGATGGCCCCGTCGTCCGGCGCCGGCCAGCCGTCGGGCTCGGCAAGCGGGATGTCGATCCAGCCGCCACCGCGCGGGAGGTCGTCTTCGATATCCACGACCTCTCGGTCTCCTACGGACAAACGACCGCGATTTCGGGCGTGAGCCTCGAGATCTACCGAAACGCGATCACGGCCGTGATCGGCCCCTCCGGTTGCGGCAAGAGCACCTTCATCCGCAGCCTCAACCGCCTCAACGACTCGGTCCGCGGTATGAAGATCGAGGGCCAGATCCTCTACCACGGGCACGACATCTATGCCAGCGACGTCGACCCGGTCGAGGTTCGCCGGCGTATCGGGATGGTGTTCCAGAAGCCGAACCCGTTTCCCAAGTCGATCTTCGACAACGTTGCCTGGGCGCTGCGCAACCTCGGAATGAAGGACGGGCTCCAGGACCGGGTGGAACGCGCCCTGCGGGGAGCCGCGCTCTGGGACGAGGTCAAGGACCGGCTGCGCGAGAGCGCGCTCGGCCTCTCGGGTGGCCAGCAGCAGAGACTGTGCATCGCGCGCGCCATCGCGATCGAGCCCGAGGTGCTGTTGCTCGACGAGCCCGCGTCCGCGCTCGACCCGCTGGCCACCGCCTCGATCGAGGAGCTGATGCACGACCTGAAGCGCGAGTACACGATCGTGATCGTCACCCACAACATGCAGCAGGCGGCGCGGGTGGCCGAGCGCACCGCGTTCCTCAGTCTCGATGTCAGCGACGGCAAGCGAAGAGGTGTCCTGGTCGAGTACGACGAGACGAGCACGATCTTCACGCGGCCCGCCGACAAGCGCACCGAGGACTACGTCATGGGCAAGTTCGGCTGAGAGTCAACGCCTAAGTCGCTGCGTCCCCCCGATCGCCCAGGGCATGGACGAGACGGTCGAGCAGCAGTCGTTGAGCGGGGACGATCTTCTCCCGTCCGGTTTCGAGTGACACCCACTCGGCTCGGTCCACCTCGGGGAACTCTTGAAGCTGCCCGCTGCGCGGCGGCCACTCCATGGTGAACACGTTGCTCTGAATCGAGGCGGTGTCCAGGTCGCCCTCGACGGCCCAGGCAGTCACGATCTTCCCGCCGGCCTGCCGCACCTCACCCAGGTCCAGCAGCCTCGTCGAGGGCGGCGCCTTCCCGAGCTCCTCCTCGAACTCCCGGACCGCGCAAGCCCGAGGGTCCTCTCCCTCGCCGTATTCGCCCTTGGGGATGCTCCACACCTCCTTGTCCTTGCGCCTGAAGAAGGGTCCGCCGGGATGTACCAGCAGGAACTCCGGCCGACCGCCGCTCATGCGGAACAGGAGGATGCCCGCGCTGCGTGCTGGCATTCCACGAAGCTACACGTCGCTCACAGGATGCCGGCAAACGGCGTCGCGGGAGGCTCAGACAGTCTCCGCCTGCGACTGAATGCGAACGCCGCGCCGAGGGCGGCCAACGCGGCGCTGAGCGCGAAGCCGGCTCTAACGTCGAGGCTCTGGACCGCGGCGCCGCCGAGCGCGGTTCCCAACGACGCGCCGACCGTTACCGCGGTGCTGATCCAGGCAAAGCTCTCGGTCGAGGAGCCGGGCATGGCCAGGCGGTTGATGAGGCTGTAGGCACTGGCGAAAGCCGGTGCGATGGGGAGGCCGGCCACGAACAGAAGCGCGGCCAGGATGACGATCGACCCCGCCGCGATCGGCAGCACCAGCGCCAGCGCGAGCGCCGTGAGCGCGGCCAGGTACCGGGTGGCGGGATGACGGGCGGAGCTGGTCATACCGGCGACGAATCCACCCACCAACGAGCCGAGGGAGAAGGCTCCGAGCGCGAAGCCGGCCGCCGCCCGGCTCCCGTGCGCCTCGGCAAACGCTGGCGAGACGACCTCGATGGCGCCGAAGGCGGCGCCCATGGCCGCGGTGGCGACCACAACCGTCAGCACAGCCGGGGCGCGCAGGGCGCCGCCTCGCGGTCTTCTCTGGTGCCCCGACGGATGCCACGATCGCGAGGCGGCGGTGGCCGCGAACGCCAGAGTGCCCGCGCCACCGATGGCACCGGCGGCGAGCAGTGCGGCTATGGCGGACACGGCCCCGGCCAGGGCCGCGACGAGCAAGGGACCGGCGACGAAGGTCACCTCCTGGACCGACGCTTCGAGCGCGTACGCGGTCTCGAGCGCGGCGCCCGGCGGGGCGAGCGTGCCCCAGAGCGTTCGCACGCAGGCCCCCACGGGAGGTACGGTGGCGCCGACCAGGGCTGCGGATCCGACCAGGGCGGCTGGGGTGGCGTGACCAGCAGCGAGCAGCGCGAGCACCACCACGGCGACCGGCTGCAGACCACCGACCGCCAGCAGGATCCGCGTTTGCCCGAGCCGGTCGATGAGCCGCCCGAACCGAGGCACGGCGAGTGCTGCCGCGAGCGAGTAGGCGGCGACGGCGACGCCGGCCACCGAGTAGGAATCGCCGCCGGCACGGACGACGAGCACTATCGCCAGCGGCACCATGCCGAGTGGCAATCGCGCGGTGATCCCGGTGATGACCATGGGGCGCACGCCCGCGACTGTCAGCAGGCTGGCATAGCGACCGAGTCCGGAGCTCATGAGCGGCTGCGGGCGCCCCTCCTGCGCGTCCGGCGAACGCCTCTACGCCCGTCTATAGAGCAGCAGGAAGGTCTTGTCGGGGAGCACGTACTCTCGAACGAGCCGGACCCCGGCTGGGGGTGGCCCCGCGGTCGCGGCGCGGACGGCGAGGAAGTTCGCGGGCGACGACAGCTGGACCTCGCTCGGTGCGGGTGCCGACGTGGTGAGCTGGTACGTGACCGGGATGTGGTATCGCTGCCCGTAGTACAGGAGCGCGATGAAGTTGAACCAGATGCTGTCCGGACCCTCGTACATGAGCGTCTTTGGATAGCCGTTCGGA
>DASZHF010000005.1:0-10157 GCA_035938095.1 Solirubrobacteraceae bacterium | reverse complement strand
CTTTGCTGAGGTCCCGCCTTCATCGCGATCGATGGCCGTAACGTCCCGAGACATGCGGGGGCCACCGAGGGGCAGGGGTGTCGCTGCGGGCTGGGCGGTCCGGCTATGGCCATGCGGCGATTGGGACCGGCTGCCAGCAAGGGGCGGGGACCCGGAGCAGCTGGCCGAGTCCAGGTCTTTGCGCCGGTTCGTGCCCAGCGCGGGGCGCTTCGATCGCGGCAAGACCGGGACCCTGCGGCCATGGTGGCGCGGGCGCAATAGCAGCGGCCGGAAAGGCAACTTCTCAATCGTGCGGGGATAGGCAGGGCGGCCTGCGCGCTGGATCGCGCGCAGTGGCCTCAAAGCGTCCCCCTGCGCAGAGAGGCCTATTCCGCCCGCCCCCCGCCGGCTGCTGCTGAGTGAAATCGAGCCGGCCGCACCGTGCGGCCGGCTCGAAGCGGCTACAGCGCCCGCCGGCCCACCAGCGCCTTGCCCAGCGTGACCTCGTCGGCGTACTCGAGGTCCGAGCCCATCGGGAGCCCGCTGGCCAGGCGGGTCACCGCGACGTCGGGGGCGCGCTCGTGCAGGGCCTGGGCGATGTGCAGAGCGGTGGCCTCCCCGGTGGTGGTCGGGTTGGTGGCCAGAACGACCTCGCGCACCCCGGGATCGCCCGCGGCGACGCGATCGTAGAGCTGGGAGATCTTCAGGTCCTCGGGCTCCACCCCGTCGATCGGCGACAGGGCGCCGCCGAGGACGTGATACCGGCCCGTGTACTCGTGCGTGCGCTCGATCGGGATCACGTCGCTGGGCTCCTCGACCACGCAGATGACGCTCGGGTCGCGCCGCCGGTCCTGGCAGATGCGGCACAGCGGCTCGTCGGAGAGGTTGAAGCAGATCTGGCACAGCACGATCCGCTCCTTCACCTCGCGGATGGCGGTCGCCAGGCCCTCGGCGTCCTCATCGGAGCTGCGCAGGATGTGGAAGGCGAGACGCTGGGCGGTGCGGTTGCCGATGCCGGGGAGCTTGCCCAGCTCGGTGACCAGGCGCTGAAGCGGAGGGACGTGTGCCAGCGGGGCTCCTAGAGGCCGGGCAGTCCCAGCCCGCCCAGGTTGCCCAGATCAAGTCCGCCCGCCAGCCCGCCCATCCGGCTGGCCGCGAGCTCCTGAGCTGCCTTGAGGGCCTGGTTGGTCGCGGCGACGACCATGTCCGCCAGAACCTCGACGTCCTCCGGGTCAACGGCCTCTGGATCGATGGTCACCGACTTGACCTCGAGATCGCCGGTGACCCTGACCGTCACCATCCCGCCTCCCGCCGACCCCTCGACCTCCTCGTGCTTGAGTTGCTCCTGGGCGGCCAGCATGTCCTGTTGCATCTTCTGGACCTGCTTGAGCATCTGCTGCATGTTGGGTGGTTGAGGCACGGCGGCGCTCCCTTCAGGATCGCTCGGGTGAGGAGTTCGCCGCCCCGGTGGCCCGTGCGGGCGCGGTCGCGGATTCCTCGGATTCAGATGATGAAGGACCGGAGCGCTCGCCCCGCTCGCCCTCCAGCTCTTCGGCGTCGAACTCCGCCATGAACCGGTCGACCCACTCCTCCTCGGACAGATGCGGGCCAGATGGGGCCACGAGGTCCTCGCGCAGTTCATAGGACAACCGCAGGCCGTGCCCGGTGACCGTGCGGACGGCGTCGGACACGAGCTGGCGATTCCCGGCCTCCTGAGCCTTGCGACACAGAAACGCGGCTTCGGACGGGAATGCGATCGTGAGCTCTCCCCGCGCGAGGGCTGCCGGCTGCGCTTCGGCGATGACCGCAGCGAGCAGCGGGTTGCTTGTTCGGACCGTCTCCATCACCGCCGACCAGGACTGCTTCAGGGACTCCAGGTCCGCGTCCGGCGAGACATCCGGGGCCACCTCCGGCTCGGACGCCACGGCGACGGCGGTCTCGGAGGCCGGCGCCGGCTCTGACGCCACCGCGACGGCGGCCGCCGCGCCACTCACCCCGGTCGCACTGGCCGCGGTCGCACTGGCCGCGGTCGCCGACGTCGGAGCGGGCGCCGGCGCCGGAGCGGGCGCCGGCGCGACCGGCCGCGCCACTCGCTCGACCCCGCTCGAACCCCCTGCGCCCGCGCCAGCGCCGGCGAGCAACCCCTCGAGCCGCTCCAGTCGAGCCAGCAGCGCCGGCGTCGACGCGTCGACCTGCGGAGCAGCGGCCTTGATCAGCGCGAGCTCGAGCTGGGTCCTGGAGTCCGCGCCCGCCTTGAGCGCCTCCAGTGCCCGAGCCAGCAGGTCGATCAGGCGGACCAGGTCGACCTCCTCCACCCGCATGGCCTGCTCGGCCAGCCGCTCGTCGGCCTCGGGCGTCAGGGACAGCTCCGCCGGAACGCGCGCCTCCAGGGTCCGAACCACCAGCAGCTCGCGGGCATGCACCTCGAGATCCCGGATGAATCCGGCCGGGTCGCGTCCCCCCTCGGCGCAGCGCGCGACGGCCAGCAGCGCACGCCGAGGATCGTGCGCCGCGACGGCGTCGAGCGTCTCATGGACCAGCTCGGTGTCGGCGACCCCCAGGACTGCAACGACGTCCTCGAGCGTGATTTGCGTGCCGCTGAACGTCACGAGCTGCTCGAGCGTGCCCAGCGCGTCGCGGAAGCTGCCGGTGGCGTGGCGGGCAATGAGGGCGACGGCCTCGGGCGGGATCTCGATCTGCTCGGCGGTCGCGGCCCGGCGGATGACGGCCGCTAGCTGCTCGACGCCGGGCCGGGCGAAATCGAAGCGGTGGCAGCGGTCGACGACCGTGGCCAGGACCTTCTGCACCTCGGTGGTGGCGAGCACGAAGATCGTCTGCGGCGGCGGTTCCTCGAGCGTCTTCAGGAACGCGTTCCACGCCTGCGTGGAGAGCATGTGCACCTCGTCGAGGATGTAGACCTTGTGCCGGCCCGAGACCGGGGCGAAGGCCACGCTCTCGCGGAGCTCGCGGATGTCGTCCACCGAGTTGTTGGACGCGGCGTCCATCTCGATGACATCGAGCGACGTCGCCGCGGCGATCGAAGTGCAGGATTCGCAGACCCCGCAGGGCTGGGTCGTGGGTCCCTGCTCGCAGTTCAGGCAGGCGGCCAGGATCTTGGCCATCGAGGTCTTGCCGGTCCCGCGGGAGCCGACGAACAGGTAAGCGTGGTGGACCTTCTCCCGCTCCACCGCGTTGCGCAAGGTCCGTACGATCGGCTCCTGGCCGACGACGTCATCGAAGGTGCGGGGACGGTGGCGGCGGTAGAGCGAGGGGCCAGTCGACACGGGCTCGCCAGTCTAGTCCCGCCGACGGCGCGGGCCGGGTTGGCTCGTCAGTGCAGGCGACCGGCCCGATCTGCGAGGCGACCGGCCGATCTCCGTGGTGGGAGGGGCACCCGGGTCGCGGCGGGAGGGCCGCCCCGCTCACGAAGTTGTAAGGATGCTGGCGCCCTGGCAGCTACCCGGAGGGAGCGATCGATGCCCAAGTATCTGTGGACGGCCTCTTACTCACCGCAGGGGGCCGAAGGTGTGATCCAGAAAGGCGGATCGGCGCGGCGCGCGGCGATCGAGCAGCTCGTCAAGGGGGCGGGAGGAACGCTCGAGGCGTTCTACTTCGCCTTCGGCGACGCCGACGTGGTCGTGATCGCCGATCTGCCCAGCGAGACCACGGCCACGGCCATCAGCATGGCGGTCAACGCCACGGGCCTGGTCGCGCTCAAGACGGTGCCGCTGCTCGAGCCCGAGCAGGTGGACGAAGCCGCCAAGCAGACGGTCGACTACCGCCCGCCCGGGAGCTGACCCGGTCCGCGCAGCCGCCCCGCAATCGGTCCTGGCGCGTCCGCCCGGGGGGCAATCCCGCGCCGAGACCTATCCCGCGATCACCTCGGCGCCCCGCGCCGGCACCAGCGTGACTCCGAGCACGCCGATGCCCTCTGGCTTGGCCCGGGCGGCGCGCAGGCGCACGGAGCGCAGGATGGTCGAGATCACGACCTGCATTTCGAGCGTGGCCAGCGAGGCGCCGAGGCAGCGCCGGACGCCGCCGCCGAACGGGATCCAGCCGTAGTGGTCGGGCGGATCCTCTCCGAGGAAGCGCTCGGGCCGAAACGCCCCGGGATCCGGGTACAGCCGCGGGTTGCGGTGGATCAGGTAGATCGACGGTGCGATGACCGTCCGCCGCGGGAGCCGGTATCCGGCGATCTCGGTCTCGACCTGCAGCTGACGAGCGACGTGGGCGGCGACCGGCCTGATTCGCAGCGTCTCCTTGATTACGGCGTCCATGTACTCGCCCTCACCCCGCTCGACCTCGTCATGCAGCCGGCCGAGCGCGGCGGGGGTGCGCAGCAGCCGTTCGAAGGCCCAGGCCAGCGCGCTCGAGGTCGTTTCGTGACCGGCGAGCAGCATCGTTATCAACTGGTCGCGCAGCTCGTCATCGGTCAGTCCCCGACCCTCGTCGTCGTGAACGCTCAGTAACAGCGTGAGGATGTCGTCGGGAGGGCCCGCTGGGTCGGGAGGGCCCGACGGGTCGGGAGGGCCCGCTGGGTCGGGAGCGCCCGCTGCGTCGGGAGCCTCGGCCCGCGTTCGGCCCGCCAGCATCTCCCGGCGCTGGCGTATCTCCTCGTAGAGCAACTCGTCTATGCGCCCGCGCAGGCGCAGGAACTTGCCCCACGGACTGCGCGGCCCGAGGTCACGCCGCAGCTTCGGATACACGAAGGACGGCGCCTGGAGGAGATTCACCGCGAACAGGCGGGGCAGCAGATCTCGCAGCTCGACCGCTCGCTCGGATTCGCGGATGCCGAAGACGATCCGCATGATGACCTCGAGCGTGATCGCCTCGGTTCGCGGGCGCAGCGGGAAGGGAGTCCCCCGGGGCCACCGTTCGATCTCCTCGACCGTCATCTGCTCGATGACCGGGCGCCAGCGCTTGAGCAACTCGCCGTGAAACTGGGGCAGGAGCAGCCGCCGCATGCGCAGGTGGCGCTCCTCGTCGAGCAGGAAGATCGACGTGGGCCCGCCCACGGGCTCCATCAGGATGTAGGCGTCGCCGGCGTGGAACTGGTGCGGATCGGCCTTGAACACCTCGCGCACCACCCCGGGGTCGGCGGTGTAGACGAGGTTTCCGGCCAGCATGACCTGGAGCAGGAACGGGTCGCCGTAGCGGCGCGCGCACTGCTCGAACACCCAGGTCGGGCGCGTCAGCCACAGGTACGTCTGCAGAGCGCGGGGCGCGCGGGGTCCGGGGGGCAGCCCGGTCACGGCGACGCCCGGCTGGCCCCCTCCGGGATGGCGCGGACGGTTCGCTGTCGCCGTCATGTAGCTAACACTATATAGTGATTACTACGTAGTTATGGCTGTCAGCGAACAAGCCCTCCAGGCGCCGGCTCGCTTGCGCATCGATGAGCTGGCCCAGCGCTCGGGCATCGCGAGCGGAACGATCCGCTTCTACCAGCGCGAGGGGTTGATTCACCCTCCCCAGCGCGACGGCCGGGTCGCCTATTACGAGCCCGAGCACCTGCGCCGGCTCGAGCGGATTCGAGCCCTGCAGGGCCAGCACCTGCCGCTCGCGCTGATCCGTGATCTGCTCGAGCGCGAGGACCGGGGCGAGGACATCTCGGGCTGGCTGGCGCTCGACCGCGCCGTGTTCACCAGCGAGGGCGGCGAGACCATCGGCCGGGGGGAGCTCGCCACGCTGGGATTGCGAGAAGCGGACGTCGAGGCGCTGATCTCGGCCGGAGTCTTGTGGCCGGGCCGGGGGGCCAAGCTCGAAGGTCAGCCGGGGGTCCTGGTGCTGCTGGCCCGCCTCGTGGACGCCGGCGTCCCGCCGGCGACGATCGCTGCCGGCGCCCGGGAGCTCACCGAACGACTCCGCGCCGTGGCCGAGACCATCGCGAACCTGGGCTGGGAGGTCTTCGCCGCCGAGCGCGAGCGGATCGAGTCCGATGAGCCCGTCGCCGGCGAGGTGCTGGCCAGGTTCCAGCACCTGCGCGGTCTGACCGAGCGGGTGGTCGCCAGGATGTTCCCGCGCCTGCTCGACGAAGCGATCCGCCAGCGCACCGAGCCCTACGCGGTCGAGGTCGTCAAGGGCAAGCGGCGGGGCCGCCGCCAGGCTTCGCGATGACCGCCGGCCTGACGGTCGCGGTCACGGGGGCCCGGGGTTACCTCGGGCGAGCGCTCGTGGAGGCGCTCGCGCGGGACGAGCGGGTCGGATCGGTGGTCGCCATCGACGTGCACCCCCCGCGGCCCGGGGCCGATACGCCCCCGAAAGCCCGAGCCGTCGCCTGCGATGTCCGCGATCCGCGCCTGGCGGAGGCGCTCGAAGACACCGACGTGCTCGTGCACCTCGCGTGGCGGGTGCTGGGAGTCGGTCGCGATGCCTGGAGCGTGAACGTCGACGGCAGCCACAACGCGTTCGAGACCGCGTTGGGGGCGGGCGCCCGGACCATAATCCACGCGAGTTCGGCCGCCGCCTACGGGTGCTCGCCGGATAACCCGGTCCCCATCCCGGAGGACCGGCCCCTGCGACCGGTGCCGGCCTTCTACTACCCCCAGACCAAGGTCGCCGTCGAGCAGATTCTCGATCGGCTCGAGCAAGCCCACCCCGAAGCGCGGATCGTCCGCATGCGACCGGTCACGATCCTCGGCCCGGGCGCGCCGATCGGCCCCCGCATCTTCCCGACGTTGTGGGACTTCGATCCCCTGATGCAGTTCGTCTCGATGGCGGACGTCGTGCGGGCGTTCATCGCCGCGCTGCCCTCGGGCGACGGCGACGCCGCTCCTGCGGGCGCCTTCAACCTCGGTGCCCCCGGCCCCGTCCTCAGCTCGGCCGTCGCCGGCCTGCTGGGTCTGCGCCGGGTGCGGTTGCCGTACCGCTTCGCCCGGGCGGCCGCCCGCGCCGGAGCGGCCCTGCGACTGCCGGGCGCGCTGAATCCGGGTTGGGTCGACATGGGCCGCTACCCGATCGTCGTCGACACGGCAAGAGCGGAGCGCGAGTTGGGCTGGCGCGCCAGCGGCGACTGCACCGCGGCCCTGACCAGCTTCGCCGGGCAGCGGGCGACCTCCTCGACTCCCTCGACTTCCCCGCGCCCCTCGACCCCCTCGACCCCCTCGACCCCTACGGAGGCCGCCCAATGAGATTCGACATGTTCTACGAGCTGGCCGTACCCGGGTTCACGGGGCTGACCGAGCGAGACGTCTACCACCACTCCCTGGCCGAGATCGAGCTCGCCGACCAGGCCGGCTTCAACGGTGTGTGGGCGGTCGAGCATCACTTCTTCCGCGAGTATTCGCACTGCCCGGCGCCGGAGGTCTTCCTCGCCGCGATCAGCCAGCGCACCCGCCAGATGCGCATCGGCCATGCCGTGGTGCTGCTGCCCTTCAACCACCCGGTGCGGGTCGCAGAGCGCATCGCCGCCCTCGACATCCTGTCCGACGGGCGCATCGACGTGGGCGTGGGCCGGGGTGTCTCGCCGCTCGAGTACGACGTCTTCGGCGGCAAGATGAGCGAGAGCCGGCCCCGCGTCGACGAGGGCCTGGAGATCCTGCGCCGGGCCTGGTCCGAGCAGCCGTTCTCGTTCGAGGGGCAGTTCTGGAACTTCCCCGAGATCGACGTCGTGCCCAAGCCGATCCAGCGCCCGCACCCGCCGCTCTGGACGGCGGCGGTGAGTCCCGAGACCTTCCCGATGGCGGCCGAGCAGGGACTCGGCGTGCTCGCCGGGCCGTTCAAGCCCCTGTTCATGATCGCCGAGGATCGCGAGCACTTCGTCAGCCGCTGCCGCGAGCTCGGCCGCGACCCCCGGGAGCTGGGCTTCGGGATGACCATCGGCGTGGTCGTCCTCGACGACGCCAAGGAGGCGCGCCGCGTCGCCGCCCAGAACATTCGCTGGTTCTACGAGCAGCTCCTGCGTCTGACCGCTCCCGTGCTCGAGCGCGGAGGCGAGAGCTACCGCTACTACCGCGAGGAGCTCGGCACCCTGCGCGCGCTCACCGGCGGCACACCGTCGCTCGAGGCGCTCGAGGCGGCGGGCATGGTCGTGGCCGGCGATCCCCCGCACGCGATCGAGCAGCTGCGCCGGCTGACCGACCACGGGATCGACCACGTGCTCTGCGCGCTGCAGGCGGGTGGCGTGCCGCACCCTCAGGTCATGCGCTCGATCGAGCTCTTCGGAGAGCACGTCATCCCGGCGCTGCGAGATGTGACGGTGGGAGCACCCGACGGCTCCGGCGACGGAAGCCGCGACGGCAAGCGCCGGCGGCCGGACATGCGCATCTTCCTGCGCGAGTCCGAGAACGTCACGCCCGAATTGCTCTTTGCCGCCATGCCGCTGTCGTTCCGGCGCGATCGGGCCGACGGCGACCGGTCGCTGTACCAGATCGACCTCTCGGGCGATGGCGGGGGGAGCTGGTGGGTGCGCATCGCCGACGGTGAGTGCGAGATCCTGCGTGAGCCGCCGCCCGAGGCTCCCGACGTTCGAATCCGCTCCGACGCCGAGACCTGGGTCGCCCTGGCCAAGGGCACGCGCAGCCAGGCGGGTGCGCTGCTCACTCGGCGTCTGCGCATCAAGGGCAATCGACGCAAGGCAGCTCGTTTGGCGCGACTATTCGGTTGAGGACCGGGGGCGGGGCACATAGATGATGGAGGCGGACGCCCCCACGAACCCGATCGAGCGCGTGCTTACCCGCAGCGACCGCGTCGAGCGCGAGCTCGCCGGGAGCGACCCCATCGAGCGCGAGCTCACGCGGCGCGGATTCCTGGCCGGAGCGGGCGCCGGTGCGTTTGGGGTGAGCGCCCTCTCGGGCGTGCTCGCCGCGTGGGAGCAGGCGCGGCCCGCGCTCGCCCAGCTCCCCACCCCGGGTTTGGCTCCCAGCAGCGATCCCGTGCGGGCCACCATGGCCGCCTTCGCCGACACGATCGTCCCCGGCCCGGCGGGCGGCGCGGACCCCAACCCGGGGGCCATCGAGGCCGGCGCCCTCGACGAGGCCTACGACCCGTACTACGCGATCTCCGAGGCGTTCCCCCTCATCCACTCGGATCTGCTGGTGACCACGCCGCGCGTTCTCGGGCGCGCCGCGCAATTCAACCTGGCGCTGCCCTACCCCGACCGCGAGAAGGTGATCCTCAACCGCATCACCGGCACCGGGGGCAACCCGCAGGGCAATCCGCAGGCGCTCATGTACGCCGCCCCGGCCGTCGTCATCTACATCGCCTACTACGGGACGGCGCGCTCGAACCTGGGGGTCCAGTACATAGGCTTCCCACCGCACTCGGACGGGTACTGGCCCGACCACTCCTACCGGGTGTCCTTCCGGGGAATGACGCCGGATGGGAACCCGCCGTGAACCCGGCTTCGCAGCGAGGCCCCCGGTGACCGAACAAGTCGACGTCTGCATCGTCGGCTCGGGCTTCGGCGGCTCGATCGCCGCCTACTACCTCGCGCACGCGGGCCAGCGCGTGGTGGTGCTCGAGCGCGGTCCTCGCCGCTCGACCGAGTCGCTTCAGGTCGACATCAAGACCCGCGACCTGCTCGAGATCACGCACACCTTCAACGGAGACGGAGTCTCGATCCTGGCGGGGTCGGCCGTGGGCGGCGGATCGCTGGTGTACTCGGGGGTGAGCCTGCGCGCGCCCAGCTTCGTGTTCGAGCGCACCCAGGGCGGACAGCGGATCTGGCCCTCGGGCACCACGCGAGCCTCACTCGACCCGTACTACGCGAGGGCGGAATATGGCCTGGGGGTCCACCAGCTCGGCTTCGAGGAAGTGGCCAGGCGGGGCGGGGTCTGGGGCGTGTCCATGAACCGCCTGGGCTACCGCGTGGATCCCATTCGCCAGGCCACCACCGCGTGCCTGCACTGTGGCTTTTGCAACACCGGATGCAAGTTCTTCCGCAAGAACCACCTGCTGTTCAACTACCTGCGCGGAGCACAGCTCGCGGGGGCCGAGGTCCGCCCGGACACCGAGGCGATCCAGGTCATGCCCGCCTCCGGGGGCAGTGGCTACACGGTCCTGTACGGGCCGCGGGACCGGTCCACGGTGGCCACCCCCAAGGCCCCCAACGCCGCCACCTCCAGCCAGATCCAGGCCACCCGGGTGGTGGTGGCCGGCGGCACGGTGGGCACCGCCGGGCTGCTGCTGCGCTCGCGCCAGAGCCTGCCCAATGTCTCCTCGCAGCTGGGACAGAACCTGTC
>DASZHF010000004.1:0-49923 GCA_035938095.1 Solirubrobacteraceae bacterium | reverse complement strand
GAGGTGCTCGTGCTCGCGTTCGCCGGCGACCCGCAGGCCCAACGCGCGCTCGGGCCCGCCGCGAGGCCCGGTCTGAACCTGATGAGCCTCCTCGGGTTGGCGATGTGAGTCCGCCTTTTGATCGATGATCCGTCAGGCGGCTGACGCCTGCCCGGCCGGATCGCCCGGTAGATGCTAGGACGCCAGACAGCGGACGCGACATCGGAGCGGAACACCACACCTGCGGGGAGGTCCTGATGGCCAATCAGACATTCATCATCGTGGGCGCGAGCCTGACAGGCGCCAAGGCCGCCGAGGAGCTGCGCACCCAGGGCTTCGATGGTCACATGGTTCTGATCGGCGCCGAGCGCGAGCGCCCGTACGAACGCCCCCCTCTGACCAAGGACTATTTGCGCGGGGAGTCTCCCCGCGAGAACGCCTACGTGCACCCGGTGGGCTTCTATGCCGAACGAGGCAGGACACCTCGGGGGCAGCGTCGGAGCGCTGACCCCTCCGCCGTGAACACACTGTGTTCGGGACTTGACGGGAGTGTGGGCTCACGGCAAAGTCTCGAGCAGTGGACGGGCAACCGGGGTACCCAGCAGAGTCCCGATCCGTTCCCGGCTCGACCGGCAGTGCCGGGCCAGGAACCCGGCTCGCGCCCCCAGCCGAGTGGGCCGGTTCCGGCCCACCGGCGGTAGTCCCGCTCCCCAGCCAGTAAGGTCCGCGCGAGTGAGGGGTGGGGAGCACGAGCGAGGGCATGCGCAGCCGTCGTCGCCTACGTCCGAAACCAAACGCGGAGAGGTGGCAGCGATCCGCGCCGCATTTCACATGCTGGAGGAAGGCATCCTGATCTTCGATCAGCAGGGAGCCATCCTGGCCGCGAATCCCGCCGCCGCCCAGATCATGGGCGTTCCCCTCGACGAGATGCTCGGGGGATCGCCCATGCACGCGGGAGACATTCAGGCGCGGTTTCAGCATGGCCCGGCGATCTCGGGAGAGAACAGCGCGGCTCTCCGGGTGCTCCGCACCGGCCGGGCGGAGCGCGGATTGGTGGTCGAGTTTCGTGATCCGGGCACCGGCGAGGCCCGGTTGATTCGGGCCAACCTGCACCCGCTCGTCGACGAGGGGGAGACCCGCCCCTGGGGCGTCGTGGGCTCGTTCGTGGATATGACCGAGCGGGAGCGAGCGCTCTCGGAGCTCGCGTTCAGGGATCCCCTGACGGGCCTACCCAACCGGCGCGTGCTCGAGCAGCATCTGGAGCTGGCGATCGCGCGAGCGAAGCGATCCGAGCATCAGCTCGGAATCCTGTTCCTCGATGTCGACAACCTGAAGGGAGTCAACGACACGCTCGGGCACGGTGCCGGTGACGCCCTCCTGCAGGGCATCGCCCAGCGCTTGAGCGGGATCACACGGGAAACCGACCTGCTCGCCCGTCAGGAACACGGCCAGCAGGTGATCGGCCGGCTGGGCGGCGATGAATTCCTGTTGCTCCTCGCGGATCTCGAACACGATGCGGCGCACACGCTCGGGCTTGTCTTCGAACGGGTGCACAACACCATGAGCTCGTCCTTCACCGTGGCCGAAGAGACTCTCACGGCCACGATCAGCTGCGGAATGGCCGCTTACCCGCGAGACGGTGAAACCGCCGATCAGCTGCTCGCCCACGCGGATAGCGAGATGTACGCCTCGAAACGACGCCGCCAAGGAGACTGAGGTAGGCCGTGCGGCGTGGGGCCGGCCGATCTCCGGCCTCGGACCGATCGGCGGAGCATCGAACGGGTCGTGTTTTGATACATGACCCTTGATCTGTAAAGATGGCGGCCCCGGCGATCCGGCCGGGCAGGTCTCGACTCGCAGGGGAGGACGACAGTCGATGTCATTTCGGTCGCCGCGCGCCCGGCGCCGGCAGATGCGCGCCGACCCGGCACACGCAACGGTGAGGCGGACCAGCAGCCGGCGCCTCCAGGTGCTGGTCGCGTCCGCTGCGGCCGGGCTCGGCGTGGCGTTGCTGGGCGCTTCGGTGGCAGGCGCGTTCGACCCGAGCGTCGAGGCCCAGAACTACAACAAGGGCCAGGAACGCCAGACCATCTACGACACGCCCCAGTACCAGACGCTGCTCACCCAGATCTCCCAGCAGAACGAGGCCGCGGCGGCGGCGGTGCAGGCCGCCGACCCCGAGCGCAACTTCCAGGGGCACCTATGCGCGCGCGGCGACAACGGCTGCGCGGGCGACGTGCGCCTGTACGACTGGCAGTCCAAGGGCTACGGCATCGTGCAGCCGGTGCTCTTCACCGCGCGCAGCGGCGCGACCATCTCGGGGCACGTATGGGCGACCCGGTCGGGACCGGCGACCCGCCCGGTGATCGTCATCACGAACGGGTCGGTGCAGGCCGACGAGCAGCTGTACTGGTACGCCGCCCAGGCGCTGGCCAAGGCCGGATACGTCGTGCTCACGTCGGATCCGCAGGGCCAGGGGCAGTCCGACGAGCAGGGAGAGGCGCCGGATCAGAACGAGGGCTCACCGGCACAGACCGATGGGAGGCCGTTCTTCGACGGCACCGAGGACGCGATCAACTTCATGCTCTCCAATCCTTCGCATCCCTACGAGCCGGTCCCCAGCTGCTCCAGCGGCACCAGTCACGCCCCCAAGCAGGACCGCCGGGTCAAGGCCCGACTCGACGCCCCTTACAACCCGTTCTGGCAGCTGGTCGATCCCAGCCGGCTGGGGATTGCCGGGCACTCCTACGGAGCGGCCGGCGTGTCCTACATCGGCCAGTGGGACCCGCGCGTCAAGGCGATAGTGGCCTGGGACAACCTGGCCGCGCCGAACCCCAACCAGACGACCGGGGCCAGCGGCGGGGGCCCGTCGGAGCAGCCCTGCCCGGCGCATCCCGCCAATCGCAGCGTGGCGCCCGTCACCAAGCCCGCGCTGGCGATGTCGGCGGACTACTTCATCCCGCCCCAGCCCAACACCTCGGACCCCGACCCGCTGGGCAAGAGCACCGAGTCGCTGGCCTACAGCAAACTCGGAGTGGACACGGGCGAGCTGATCATCCGCGGCGGCACGCACTACGACTTCAGCTGGATCCCCAACCAGGGCTTCCCGGCCAGCCTGCGCGGGGCGGACATGATCGCCTGGTACACGACGGCGTGGTTCGACAAGTACGTCAAGGGCGACCCCACGGCCGATCAGCGGCTACTGACCAACCGCTGGCGCGTCGACGGCCAGGAAGCCGCGATCGACCAGCCCAACCACGACGGCAACATGTTCTCCTTCTACTACCGCTCGCGGCTGGACATCCACCTGGCCAGCGGCGGGACGTTCGACTGCGAGAGCATGCGCCCGGGCTGCCCCGGTCTGACCTCGGCGGACGGCTATCAGGGTGACTACTCCTATATCGCGCTCGACACGCTCCCGGACGGGACATCGACCTCGCCGGGGGCCCGCGCGTTGACCAGCACCAGCGGCGTGTACAGCGCTCCGGCGCAGGCGTGCCTGTCGACCGCTCACCGGGTGGTGCCGCTGCGCTACAAGCACGCGCGAATCGTCCAGGCCAGAGTGTTCGTCGACGGCCGGCCGGTCAAGACGGCGCACGGACGTGCGCTGCGACGCGTCACGGTCCCCCCGTTGAGCCCAGGCAGCCACCGGGTCAGGGTCGTGGCTCGAGCCAGCGACGGCCGCCGCTTCTCGACCGTGCGCACGTACTACGGCTGCACCAAGACGCACCCCCGTGCCATCGGCCGGCGCCGCCGGCACCGCTAGCCGGGTGCGCCCACTGCCCAAAGCGGCCTAACCCGAGCGGCCGATCCCGATCAGCTGATCCGCCGGTAGCGCCACACGCAGAGCGGGATGAACACCGCGAGCAGCCCGCCCGCCCAGGCCAAGGCGCCCGGCAGGGAGCCGGACGTGCTTCCCCCCAGGGCAAACGCGCGGGCCGCATCGGCCGTGAGGGTCACCGGACTGACCTTGGCGAACGCGGCGAGCCACGCGGGCATGCTGCTCACCGGTACGAACACGGAGCTGGCGAAGACCAGGGGGAAGATCGCCACGAAGCCCGCCGACTGCGCGGCCTCGGCTCCGCGAACGGTGAGCGCGACGAAGGCGAAGATCCAGCTCAGCGCCAACCCGAAGGCGCTCACCACCAGGACGCAGCCGATCACGTCGGGCACCGTCCCCCGAAAGCGAAAGCCGATCACATAGCCGACCAGCACCATGAGGCCGATGATCAGGACGTTACGGACGAGGTCGGCGACCGTGCGCCCGGCCAGCACGGCCGATCGAGCCATCGGCATCGAGCGGAAGCGGTCGACCACGCCGCGCTCGAGGTCCTCCGATAGCCCCACCGCCGTCTGCGTGGCCCGGAATGCGACCGATTGCACGAAGATTCCCGGGAGCAGGAAATCGACGTACGGCACTCCGTGCGGGAGCGAGCCCTTGATGGCGCCCCCGAAGACGTAGACGAACAGCAGCACGAACATGATCGGCTGCACGGTCGAGAAGATCAGCAGCTGGGGCTGGCGGACGAAGTGCAGGAGGTTGCGCCGGGTGACGATCCAGGTGTCCGCGACGGTGCGCCTAAGGGCAAGGCGATCATGCTGAACCGCCTGGCGCCAGCGCCCTGGGCGGGCCCGCGGATGCGCGGTGTCAGCTGCGACCGCGGAGCTGGCGCGAGCTGCGACCGCGGAGCTGGCGCGAGCTGCGACGGCGGGGCCGCCGCGAGCTGCGACCGCGGCGCCGGCGCCATCCGGGCGAGCGGCGCCGTCGGGCCCGGCGGCCCCATCGAGGCGCTCGGGCCCGGCCCGATCAGCTAGCGCCCGGCCGTCGGCATCGTCGGACCCGGCGCCGTCCTCGCTCGGCGGATTCCCGGTGAGCTCCAAGAACACGTCGTCGAGGGTGGGGCGGCGCAGCGCGAGGTCATTCACCGCGATGCCCCGCTCGCGCAGCGCGGCCGCGGCATCGGTCACCAGCTCCACCCCGCCGCGGCTGGCCGCCATGGTGAGCTCGTCCTGGCGCTCGGAGGGCTGGGGGTTGCCGCAGCCCACGCCGGCGAGCGCCGCGCGCGCCTGCTCGCGCTCACCCGGCTGCGCGAGCCGGACCTCGAGGACCTGGCCCCCGAGGCGGTCCTTGAGCTGGTCGCTGGTCCCCTCGGCGATCAGGCGCCCGTGGTCGATCACCGCGATGCGATCTGCGAGCTGGTCGGCCTCCTCCAGATACTGGGTGGTGAGCAGGACCGTGGTCCCGTCGCGCACGAGCTGGCGCACGGCGGTCCAGACCTCGTTGCGGCTCCGCGGGTCGAGCCCGGTCGTGGGCTCGTCCAGGAACACCATCCGGGGGCTGCCGATCAGGCTCGAGGCCAGGTCGAGGCGCCGGCGCATTCCTCCGGAGTAGGTTCGAGCAGGACGATCGGCGGCATCCGCGAGGTCGAAGCGCGCCAGCAGATCTCGTGCTCGCCGGGTGGCCTCGGCGGGCTCCAGGTGAAACAGGCGCCCGAACATCTCCAGGTTCTCCCGGCCCGTAAGGACCTCGTCCACGGCCGCGAACTGGCCGGTGAGACCGATGAGCTCGCGTACCGCGGACGGATCCCGCACCACGCTGAGCCCGAAGACCTCGGCCTCGCCCGCGTCGAGCGAGAGCAGCGTGGCAAGGATGCGCACGAGCGTCGTCTTGCCGGCGCCGTTGGGCCCCAGCAGGCCGTAAACCGACCCCTCGCCGATTTCCAGCGACACCCCGGCGAGAGCAACGGTCGCGCCAAAGCTTTTGCGCACCCCCTCCGCGCGGACAGCCGGGGAGTCAGTTGCACCCAGAGCCATGTCCAACCGGACGTTATCGATGCGCTCCGGCGGGGCCGCCGGGGCGGGTCACCGCGAGGGAATCGGCGGTCCAATAACCGGCGACGCGGGGCGGCTCGAAGGCGGTGATCGACGGGCGGCGGCGTCACACTTAGGGTCCGGTGACAGGGGACGGTTTATATGACCGCATCGGCGTTGGCTACACCGGCCATCGCCAGCCCGATCCGCGCGTGGCGGCGGCGATCTGGACCGCGCTGGGCGAGGCGCGCACCGTGCTAAACGTGGGCGCCGGGACGGGCGCCTACGAGCCGCCCGACCGTGAGGTGGTTGCGGTCGAGCCGTCGGAGGTGATGATCGCCCAGCGCCCGCCGGGATCGGCGCCCGTCGTGCGGGCGAGCGCCGAGGCGCTGCCGTTCGCCGACTCGAGCTTCGACGCGGTCATGGCGGTCTTCTCGGATCACCACTGGTCGGACCGAACCGCCGGCCTGCGCGAGGCACGACGCGTGGCGCGCCGACGGGTGGTGTTGCTCAACGCCGACCCCGGGCTGATCGCGCGTTACTGGATGACGGTCGAGTACCTCACCCGCCTTCACGAGCTCTACCCGGCGACGGTGTGGCGCTGGGACTCTCCGGCCTGGAAGGCCGGCCTCCGGGCGCAGCTCGGGCCGGTGGACTTCGAGGTCGTGCCGATCCCACACGATTGCCGGGATGGGTTCTACCCCGCCTACTGGCGCCGCCCCGACGCCTACCTCGATCCCCGCGTGCGCCAAAACATCTCGGTGTTCGCGCTCCTTCCGGAGCGACACGTCGAGGACGCCATCGGGCGCCTGGCCAGAGATCTCGACAGCGGCGCCTGGGAGGAGCGCCATGCCGACCTGCTCGCCCTCGAGGAGCTCGACGTGGGCTGCCGAGTGGTGGTGACGCGCGAGCGGGGTTGAGGCTCGCCGGGAAGTTCAGGCCCCGTGACCCTGCTCCGCCGCGGCGATCGCCTTGCCCCATTCGGGGCTGGCCCGGAAGCGTCGCGTGCTGTAGATCACGGACCAGCCAATCAGCGCGAGCAGGAACGGGAAGTCGCTCAGGGCCGCGACGAGCAGGTAGCCATCGGTGGTCAGCGTGAGCAGCGCGGCCAACCGGACCGCGGCCCGGACGAGGAAGTAGGTGCCCCACACGAGCGTGATGACGGCGAAGATCTGCCGGAACGTGTCCGAGTCGCGCACCTGATCGGGAACCGGGTAGACCTCGGGGGCAAACATCGCCACCAGCGGTCGGCGCATGAGCAGCGACCCCAGCACGACGCTGCCGAGGATCGTGTCGAGGATGATCTCCTGACCCAGATAGAGATTAGTGCTGTGGGTGATCAGCCCTACCGTCGTGCGAATCGCGACGAGACCCAGGGCCACGCGCACGATCATCGCCGGGCGACCCGCGCGGCGTTCGTGCCGGTACATCAGCAGTCCGAAGGCGGCGGCCGCGGCGATCCCGACTATCAGCCCGGCCGACTTCCAGCCGACGTAGAACGCGGCCAGGGGACCGAAGCCGTTGAGCACCACCCGCGGGGCGCTGCGCCGGAGGATCGGGCCCACCGCGATCGGCGCCGGGAGGGACAACTGCTCGGCGGACAGCTGCTCGGCCATCGCGACACTGTAAATACTGGCGCGCCGACGTTCGCCGGGCGGCAGAAGGCTCTACGCCGCGAGCGCGCTATCGGGAGCTGCGTCGGCCTGGGCGGGTAAGGCGAGGGCCGGTCGCCGCGCGGTCACGATTCCGCCCTCGTGGTCGAGCAGCTCAAGCTCGACCTCCTCGAACCCCGCCCGGACCACCGCCTGGCGCCACCATTCCGCATCGGCGGGATGCTCCCAGCGTCCGATCAGGTAGCGCGCCGCGTTCTTGAACAGCCGCGCCAGTCCACGGGGCCCCCGGCGCAGCATGCTCACGATCTTGCTCAGGATCACGCGGCGGTTGCGCCCGTCGGCGAGCGCTACTCGGAACATCATGTCGGCCAGAACGAGGCGCCCACCCGGGCGGATCACCCGGAACGCTTCGGCCAGAGCACGCTCCTTGTCCCGGTCGCGCAGGTGGTGATAGCAGTAGTTGGAAACGGCCACGTCCACGGAGGCGTCCACCAGGGGGAGGCTGACCGCAGACGCCGTCGTCAGCTCCAGGTTCGCGAGCTCGGCGCTGGCGGCCTTGGCCCGGAGGTACTCCGTCATGGCGGGTGATATGTCGATCGCCCATACCTTGTGCACGGCTGGGGCCAGGGCCAAGGACAGCAGTCCGGTGCCGGCGCCAATGTCGATCACGACTTCATCGCGCCCGGGGTCGGCGAGGGCGATGATGCGATCACGCAGGCGGCGAAAGCCCGCGCTGCGAGCCAGCTCCTCGGCTTGGGGCACGTGACGATCCCAGTTCTTGGAACGCCTGAGCATGGCCGAGAGGCTACCCAGAGGTCCTAAATCCCAGACTTAGAAATCCGCGACCGGTGGGCACTAGGCTTGGCGGCCGGGAGGTGGGTGCCGCGCTGGGAGCTATAGCCGCGCCCCTGCCCTACCGCTCAAGCGTTTCAATGGTCCCTTCACGGCCTCTCGATCCCGCTGCGCCCCGTGAACCGGCGGCGCATACCACCGACCCGGCCGCGAGAACGTCCGCGCGCACCGCGCGGGCGTCCCGAGTCGGGGGGCGGGATCCCGACCCCGTCAAGCGCCGGCGCACCACTCGCCGCCGGCGACTGGTCGCCGTGGGTGGGCTGGTGGCGCTGGTAGCGCTGGTTTCGATTCTGCTCGCCGGGGCGAGCACCGGCAACCACCACACGGCGCACCGCCCCCCGCGGGCGCAGGGGCCGGCGGGGCCAAGGCCTCAGGGCCCCCACCGCCAGACGCGCAGTCCGGTGCTCAGCACCGGGACACCCGCCGGATCGGCCGCGAGGTCGCCAGCACGCGTCGCGGTGGGCCTGCGGACCGTTCGATTCGTCGATCGGAGTCGGCGGATCACGCTGCCCGGCGGAGGAGTCGAGCCGCGCACGCTCGTGACCTACGTCCGCTTCCCGGTCTCCGAACCGGCGCCGGGCCACGGCAGCACCGCCCCAGCGCCGGGACCGGGCAGCCCGGCGGCCGCGAGCAAGGTTGCACCGGGTGGCCCGTTTCCGCTCGTCGTCTTCGGACACGGCTTCGCGCTGACGCCAACTCCCTACGCCGGCCTGCTCGACGCGTGGACGCGCGCGGGGTACGTGGTCGCGGCCCCGGTCTTTCCGCTCGGGAACGCGAACTCTCCGGGCGGGCCCAACGAGAGCGACCTCAACCAGCAGCCACGCGACGTGCGGTTCGTTATCACCCGGCTGCTGGCGGCCAGCGCCGCGCCCACGGGCGCCCTGCATCACCTGATCGATCCCACTCGGATCGCGGTGGCCGGTCATTCAGATGGTGGCGATACCGCCCTGGCCGTCGCCTACGACCGGTACTTCCGCGACCCGCGGGTGAAAGCCACCGTGATTCTCTCCGGCGCCGAGATCCCCGGGCTGGGCGGGTTCACATTCCCCCCCGGGAGCCCACCGCTGCTCGCCACCCAGGGCACCGCCGACGCGATCAACCCGCCGGCCGCGACGCACTCCTTCTACGACGCCGCTCGGCGTCCCAAGTATCTGCTCACCCTGCTCGGGGCTTCGCATCTGACCCCCTACTCGGGCCAGACGCCGCAGTCGCTGATCGTCAAGCGCGTCACGATCGCGTTTCTCGATCGCTACCTCAAGGGTCGGGCACCGGTCGCCACATCGCTCGCCTCCCTGGGCCGGGTGCCGGGAATCTCAGAACTCCGCGCGCGTCCCTAATCGACCTCGATGATCGACCCCCAGGAACTCGAGGCGGCCGGGCTGTACGACCGCCACGCCGAGGACGCCGAGGAACAACTGGCGCTGCTGCGATTCCTGATCGAGCAGGGGGCGAGCCTGGAGGAGATGGTCGATGCGCGGCGCCGCGGACGGCTCGCCGGCCTGGCCGGGGATCGCGTCATCCGGCCCGGCCGCGAACACCTGACCCTGGCCGAGGTCGCCAATCGCGCCGGGATTCCGTTCGACTTTGGCGAGCGCGTGTGGCGCGCGAGCGGGTTCGCACACCCCCCCGCCGACGCGCGCATCTTCGACGAGACCGACGTCGATACCTTCCGCCTATTCACCGCCGCTGCGGCGCTGATGGGCGAGGACGTGGCCATGCAGCTCGCGCGCGTGATCAGCTCCGCGCTGGCCCGAGTCGCAGAGGCCGTGTTCTCCGCCGTGAGCGTCAGCCTAGACGCGCCGGTCATCGAGGCCGGCGCCAATCCGCTCGAGGCGGCGCGGACGTCGGCTGCCACCGGAGCGCTGCTGCCGCAACTCTCGGCGGCCGTCGACAACCTCCTGCGCCACCACCTCGAATTGGTCAACAACCGTCGCTTCGAGCTCGCGTTCCCAGCGCCGGGGAGCGAGACGGCCGACCTGGCGATCGGCTTCGCCGATCTCGCCGGCTCGACCGCGCTGGCCGAGCGGCTGTCGACCTCCGAGCTCGCCGCCGCCCTCGCCGATTTCGAGGCGCGGAGCTCCGGCATCATCGGCGACCACGGAGGGCGGGTGGTGAAGCTCATCGGTGACGAGGTCATGTTCGTCGCCGACGAAGCCGGCGCGGGCGCCGAGATCCTGCTCGCGCTGCTCGACGCCTTCGCCGCCCACGAGGTGCTTCCCCCTCTGCGCGGCGGGCTGGCGGCGGGTGAGGTGCTCGCCCGTGACGGCGACTACTACGGTCCGATCGTCAACCTGGCCGCCCGGGCCGTCGGCCTGGCCGAGACGAACACGGCCGTCGTCACCGACGCCGTCAAGCAGCGCCTGGACCATGCGGGCAGCGACTATCGCTTCGTGACCAGGGGCCGCCACCGGCTCAAGGGCATCGCGGGCGAAACGCCGCTGTGGATCGTACGCCGCATGTAACCTGCTCCGGATGGACGAAGGCCTTCCGATCGCCTACACCGTGCTGGAGAAGGACGTGCCCGTCTACGCGTCGGACGGCGACCAGGTGGGCACGGTCGACCACGTGGTGTCCGCGCCGGCCGAGGACATCTTCCACGGGATCGTGATGCGCACGGCGGGGGTCCGGCGTTTCGTGCCGGCCGACCAGATCGGCTCGCTGCACGAGCACGGGGTGGACCTGCGCATCGATGCCGCAACCGCCGCGGCGCTACCCGAGCCCCACGGCGGCGCGCCCGCCTGGCGCGAGCGCGAGCCGGGCGTGAAGCCGAGCCGCTGGACACACCTGCTGGACCTGTTCACAGGCAGGGATCCAAAGCGGCGCGACTGGAAAGAGCAGGACTAGCGAGTAGCATCGAGCCAGCGTCCCTCGGGAGATGACGGAGGTCCGTATGTCAACGGTGCGCAACGATCTGGAGAAGGTGCTCGTCATCGAGCGCGAGCTGTGGAGCGACGGCCCGCCCCACGAGCTGTTCAAGCGCCTGCGCAACGAGTGCCCCGTGCACTGGACCGAGAGCATCCCCGAGTACCCGGAGGAGCACGGCTACTGGTCGGTCACCAACGCGGATGATATCCACGCGGTGAGCCGCGACTGGCGCACGTATTCGTCGGAGCGGGGCGGCGTGACGGCGGCCAACGTCGGCTTCCCGGTCGAGCTCGTGCGGGCCATGTTCATCGGGATGGATCCGCCCAAGCACGACCGTCTCAAGGCGCTGTTTCAGGCCGGTTTCACCCCCAAACGGATCGCCGATCACGAGGACGCGATCCGGCAGATCGTCGTCGACGTCCTCGAGCGACTCGCCGGGCGCGAGACCTGCGATCTGGTCACCGACGTCGCGCAGCCGGCCGTCTCGCGCGTGATCGGCAGCTTCATGGGGATCCCGAAGGAGGACGACGAGATCTGGGCCAACCTCATGAACTCGACGCTGGGGGCGGGCGATCCCGATCTGAATCCTCTCGGCCCCGAGAGTCTGATCCAAAACGACATCCCCGAGATCTTCGAGCGTTGCCGGCGGATGATCGCGGAACGGCGCGCGAACCCCACCGACGATCTGACCAGTGTTCTGGTCCACGCGGAGATCGACGGTCAGAAGCTCGAGGAGCACGAGATCGTGATGGGCTTCTTCCTGCTGGTGGCGGCCGGCAACGACAGTACGAAGGCGACCTATTGCAGCGGGATGCGAGCGCTGATGGAGAGCCCGGATCAGCGCCAGCTCTTGCTGGACGATCCGGCACTCATCCCGAATGCCGTCGAGGAGTCGCTGCGGCTGTTCCCAGCGTTCGCGCACTTCCGCCGGACGGCGAGCTGCGACACCGAGCTCGGTGGGCAGCGGATCCGCGAGGGCGACAAGGTGGTCATGTGGTACGTCTCGTCCAATCGCGACGAATCGCGCTACGAAGACCCCGATCGCTTCGACGTACGGCGCGTCTGCGAGCACCAGGCCTTCGGCGCCGGCGGGCGCCACTTCTGTCTCGGAACCGCGCTGGCGAGGTTGGAACTGAAGATTCTCTTCGAGGAGACTCTCCCGCGCTTCCCGGCGATGGAGATTGCCGGCCGGCCGACGTTCGTCGAGTCGCCGTTCCTGAATCAGCTCAAGACGCTGCCCGTTCGGCTGTCCGCGTAGAGGCGTCTCGCAACAGATCCCTCGACCGGCCTCCCGCGCGGCTCGCGGTGGGCGAGCTCGCGCTGCAACGCTGGCGGCCCCAGGATCGCGACGCTTTGTATGCGGCCGTGTCGAGCACGCTCGAGCACCTGCGCCCCTGGATGCCCTGGGTTGCCGACTACGATCGCTCGTCGACCGGACAGTTCCTGGCCCGCTGCGAGGACGGCTGGGCGCGAGGCGAGAGCTTTGAGTACGCGATCCTGGCCGGCGACGGCCAGATTCTCGGAAGCACCGGCTTGATGACGCGAATCGCCCCCGGGGGGCTGGAGATCGGCTATTGGGTGCACGGCGCCCACACGCGAAAGCGAGTGGCCACGCGCGCCGTCGCCGCCCTCGCCGAGGCCGCGCTGCGCCTGAGCTGGGTGACCCACGTCGAGATCCATCACGACGAGGCCAACGTCGCCAGTGGCGGCGTGCCCAGGCGGCTCGGGTTCCAGCTCGTGAGCGCGGTCGGGCGGGATCCCACCCCGGCCGAACGGGGCCGCGAGCTTCAGTGGCGAATGGACGCCCGCGACTTCCCGAACAGTCCCGCAGCGCGGCTGCTCGAAGGATTACGGCGCGCGGATCCCCCGGGCGAGCAGAGCCGGTAACGGCTCGCAGCGCGGCAGCGCCGCGAGCTGACCCCGGCGGTCAACGTGGCACCGCGGTGAGCGCCGGGGCGGGACCGATCGCGCCGCTTCTAACCGGTCGGCGGGGAGCGCGAATGAGCGTGCCGCGCCGGGGTGAGAACGTCACGTTGCGGCGCGTGACGCGCTCGGCCCGGGGGCTCGCTGCGTGCAGCTCGCGCCGCCGGAGGATCGTCTCGAGCACGATGCGCATCTCGAGCTCGGCGAAAGCCGCGCCCAGGCAGCGGCGCACACCGCCGCCGAACGGTATCCAGCCGTAGGTCGTGGGCGGGCGGTCCAGGAAGCGCTCCGGGCGGAACGCGTAGGGCTCGGGGTAGAGATCCGCTCGGGTGTGGGTGAGCCAGATCGCGGGTGTGACGTCGGTGCCCGCCGGGAGCGTGAAGCCGTCGATGCTCAACTCGCGCGCGAGCCGCCGGCCGGCCAGTGGGACCACCGGTCGTAGGCGCAGCGACTCCCAGATCACCGCGCGCAGATAGTCGTCGCCGTCCTCGTCGAGCTCCGCGGTCAACCGGGCGAGCGTCGCCGGGTGGCGGACCAGCAGGTCGACCGTCCAGGCCAGGGCCGTAGCGGTGGTCTCGTGACCCGCCAGCAGGAGCGTGATGAGCTGGTCGCGCAGCTCGCCGTCGCTCATGCCGCTTCCGTCGTCGAACCGGGCGGCCACGAGCAGCGACAGGATGTCCTCGCGCTCGGCGGGGTCCGGATCGACACGGCGCTCGGCGATCTCGGCGAGCAGAAGGTCATCGATCTCGCGGTTCATCTCCCGCAGCTCGGCGAGCGGGTCCGCCCGACCCCAGCGACGAGCCAGCAGTACGCGGAACTGCAGGGCGACCGAGGAGGTGCCGTCCAGTAGGCGCGGGAGGAGCTCGCGCAGGCGCTCACGCCGACGCGGGTCCGTCACGCCGAAGACCGCGCGCAGGATTACCTCGAGGGTGACCGCCTGCATGCGCGGATGCACCGGGAACGGGCTATCCGCCGGAAAGCGATCGACCTCGCGCTCGGCCAGCTCACGCACCGTGGACTCATAGGCGCGCATCCGCTCTCCGTGGAAGGGCGGCAACATCATCTTGCGCCGCTGCAGATGCTCCGCTCCTTCGAGCAGGAGCACCGACCGCGGGCCCAGCACCGGCCGAAGCGAGACGGTCCGGCCCGGCGGCAACCCGTGCTCGCGGCCGCCGTAAAGGGCCCGGATCGCCTCCGGGTCGGACAACATGACCATCGGCGTGACAAAGCCCAGGTAGTTGACGCTGAACGCGTCGCCGTAACGCCGCCGGCAGGACTCCATGAAGGAGATCGGCCGCAGCAGCCAGTGGGCGGTCTGCAACGCTGGCGGCTCCGAGGGGCCTGGGGGGAGAGCGCTCATCCCTATAGCCTCTCACGCGCGCCCGCTCGCCGCGAACAGCTCGTAGCCGACCTTGCGGAGCTGGATCTCCTCCGAGCCCTCGGTGATCCGATAGCGACGGTGGTGACGGTAGATGTGCTCGAACGGCATGTGACGGGTGTAGCCCAACCCCCCGCACGTCTGCATCGCCCGGTCGGCGGCCTCGCACGCGAGGCGGTTCGCGCGGTAGTTGGCCATCGCGACGAGATGCGTGACCTCGAGGTGATTCCGGCGGTCGAGCTCGGCCGCGGTGCGGCGGACCAGGCCACGGACCAGCTCGCAGTCGGTCCACAGTTCGGCGAGCGGGAACTGTATGGCCTGGTTCTTCCACAGCGGCTTGCCCCAGGTCACGCGCTCGCGAGCCCAGCGCACGGCCTCGTCGATGCAGTAGGCGGCGGCGCCGAGGCTCGAAGCAGCCTGCCGGATGCGGTTCTCGTGAACGAAGCGCTGGGCCAGCGCCAGTCCGTGACCGAGCTCGCCGAGGATTGCGTCGTCCTGGACGCGGACGTCTCGCAGCGTCACCTCGGCGTGGTCGGTGGGAAGGTTGAACGTCCACCAGTGAAACTCGACCTCCAGACCCGGGGCGTCCCGGGGCACGATGAAGGCGGTTATCCCCGCCGCTTCGCCGGGCGAACCCGAGGTCCGGGCGAAGACCAGGTCGTGCGTGGCGCGGTGCATCCCGGAGTTGAAGCGCTTCGTCCCCTCGATCACCCAACCGCCCCCGTCCCGGCGCGCCGTCGTCTCGAGATACGTCGCGTCCGAGCCGTGCCGGGGCTCGGTCAGCCCGAACGCGAGCGTTCGTTCTCCCCTGATCCCGGGCTCGACGAACCGATCACGCTGCTCCGGAGTGCCGAACTCGTGCGCCAGGAGCACCGTGGGGAAGTTGCCGATGATCGAGATCTCGCTCTGCGGGTCGTTGTGGAGGCCGATTCCGCGCCGGTTGAGATGCTCGCGCACGACGGCCATGGCGAGGTTCGAACCTCCGCGGCCTCCCAGCTCGACCGGCAGCGCGAAGCGCAACAGCCCCGCTCGATCGGCTCGGCGCTGAGCCTCGGCCAGGAGCTCCTCCCATTCGCGGCTGGGGATGCCACCCATGTCGAAGTCGGTGCGCGCAATCTCGCGACGGTGGTCGAAGAACCGGGCGTTCTCGCCCTCTGTTTCCAGCGGAGCGATCTCGCGCTCGATGAACCCGTCGATCTCCTCGAGGAGCGCCGTCACCTCGGCCGGCGGCTCGGCGGTGATGTCTGCCTGGAGCTGATGTGTCACGGGCCCTCCTCATTGCGTCGGTGTGATCAGAACGAGTCGATCGTCAGACGGCATACTCGCGCCGCAGGAGGTCCGAGTGATGCTTGCCCCGGTGCGGGCACCCCCTTGGCCGCTGGTCCGCGGCCGGTTGGCACCACGTCAGGACCGCACGCAGCGCCGCCGGACCGCGATCTTGGCGCGGCCGTCCGCCGGCACGATCGCGTGCAACCCCGCCGACGGCCCGGGGCCGCCAATATGCTGTGTACGGGATGGGGCTGCGCCGGTTGAGCGCTCTGGGCAGAGCCACACACTCATGACACGCGCCGCAATCGTCGCCGGCGTGTTAGCGGCCGCGCTCGCGACGCTCGCGTCGCCCAGCGCTCGCGCCGCACTGGACTCACCCCATGCCGTAGCCGCCTCATCCTCCGCGGCCCGCCCAGGGGCCCCACCGCAGCCGCCGGTCGCGAGCGGATCGCGCCTGGCTCCTTGCCGCCAGAAGCCCGGCTTCGACTGCACCACCGTCAGCGTGCCGCTGGATCGCACCGGAGCCGTGCCGGGCGGCGTGGCGCTGGCGGTGGCGGTCGAGCGGACGCGCACCCCCGCGCGCGGCACCGCGCTCCTGCTGGCAGGAGGACCCGGACAGGCGGCCCTGCCTCTCGTCTCCGACCAAGCTGCGCTGCTGGGCCCCACGCTGCACGGCTACCGGTTGATCACGTTCGATCAGCGCGGAACGGGCGAGTCCGGCGCGATCGACTGCCCCGCGCTCCAGCGCATCTCCCAGGCCGCGCTCAGCGTGCCCACCCCGGCGGCCCTCGACTCGTGCGGCGCGCAGCTCGGCGCCACCCGCGGCCTGTACTCCACCGGAGCATCGGTGGATGACATCGAAGCGGTGCGCCAGTCGTTGGGCGTCCCTCGATTGGCGTTGATCGGTGTCTCATACGGAACCTACGTCGCCGAGCGCTACGCACGCAAGTACCCCCAGAACGTCGATCGGCTGCTGCTCGACTCGGTGGTACCTCAGGAGGGGCCCGACCCTCTACTGCTCTCGACCTTCGCGCGCATCCCCGCCATGCTGGGACTTCTGTGCGCCAGGGGGGCGTGCTCGCAGTTCCTGCATGATCCGGGCAACGCCTTCGCCGACGTCGTGTCGGTTCTGCGCCGACGCCCGATAACGGGCCAGGTGGGAGCGTTGGGCGGCCGTCGCAGGACGGTCACGCTGCACGATCGCGAGGGCCTGCTCGACCTGCTCGTGTCGGCATCGCAGCAGCCAGAGCTGCTCTCGCGCATTCCAGCGGCGCTGGCCTCGGCAGTGCGAGGCGATTACGCCACCCTGCTGCGCCTCTATGACCTGAGCCGCGGTGGTGGCGCACCGGTGTCTGCGAAGGCGCTGAGCGCCGGCCTCAACGCCGCGACGTTGTGCGACGACGCCCGCATGCCCTGGGGTGGCCCGGATGCCCCGCTTGACGCGCGCGCCCCCGCGCTCGCCCAGGCCGGGGCAGCGCTACCTCCCTCCGTGCTGTTCCCGTTCGGCCCGGACGTCGCGACGGGTAACGGGCTCGTGCAGACCTGTCTGCGCTGGCCGGTCACCTCGGCTGCTCCGCCGCCCGCGCCCGGTCCTCTTCCCGACGTGCCGACGCTCCTGCTCTCGGGCGACCGGGACCTCTCGACTCCGGTCAGCGATGCCGCGCGTGAGGCCTCACGGTCTCCACATGGCGTTCTGATCGTGGTGGGGGGACAGGGACACGCGATCCTCGGCTCGCCCCCACCGTGCGTGCTGACGGCGGTCTCGCGACTGTTCGCCGGAGCCGCGATCGGGTCGCCGTGCAAGGGCGCCGCGCCCCCGTTCGCGACCGCGGCCCAGGATCCGCACTCGGTGCGGCGCGTCGCCCCGGCGCCTCCCCTGCGCGGCCTATCGGGACGCGTGTTGCGCGCCGCGCTCGGAGCAATCAGCGACGCCGTATTTATCACCCAGGTGGTGCTTCAGGTGAGCAACAAGCCGCAGCTGGCGCAGCTGACCTATGGCGGCTTACGGGGCGGACGCTTCCAGGTCAAGGCGACCCCGGGCGGCGGCCTGCGGCTGACCTTCAAGCGAGACACGTACGTGCCCGGAGTGCCCGTGACCGGGCACATCAAGCTGGACAGCAATCTGAGCCTGCTCCCCGGACGCCTCGTGGTCGCGGGCCAGACCCGTGGTTTCATGGTGATCCACGGCAACGGACGGGTAGACGGACGGCTGGCCGGCCGGGGGGTGCACGTGCGGCTGACGGTCGACTAACCGCTGCCCATCCCGCGACCCGCGGCGGGTGCAAGCCGAGGCCGCGCATCCGCGGCCAGCCTGAAGAACCGATCCAGGATGCCGGCCCCGGCGCGCTCCACCGCCGCCCGCCCGGGCTCGGGGATGGCCACCCCACGGGGAAGATGCGGACGGATCTGGGCGGCCAGGCCCCGGTCGAGCTCGACGTGGAACTGAAACGCGTACGCCAGCCGGCCCATCCGGAAGGCCTGGTTGGGATAGTCGCGGCTGGCCGCGAGCCGCACCGCGCCGTCGGGAATCTCGAAGGTATCCGCGTGCCAGTGCAGCACCGGGACCAGCGGTCCGGCAGGACCTAGGACCGGATCGACCCGCCCTTCGCTCGTTAGTGCCACGGCGCCGAGCCCCAGCTCGGGCTCGGGTCCGGGCTCCACACCGGCGCCCAGGGCGCGGGCGAGGAGCTGGGCGCCGAGGCACACGCCCAACACGGGAAGCCCCGCCCGCACCGCGCGGGCGAGCAGGTCCTGTTCGCCGGCCAGGTGGGGATGCTGTTCGGTGTCCCCCACCCCCATCGGACCGCCCATCACGACGAGCCCCGCCAGCCGATCGAGCTCGGGAAGCGCGTCGCCCGCATAGGTGCAGTGGACCTCGAGCGCGATTCCGCGCCGGGCCGCTGCCGACGCGATCAGTCCCGGCTCCTCGTACTCGACGTGCTGGACAAGGCCCCAGACCGGCGAGCCCCGAGGTTCTCGGCGCCGGGGCCGGCCGTCCGCTCGCGAGGGGTGGATCGGGCGGGCGACCAGAGGGGTGAGTCCCGGGGTCGTACCAGCGGTCGCACCCGGCGTCGCACCCGCGGTCGCCCGCTCCCGATCCTCGATCGCGGGCCCGGGCTCGGCGCCGACCAGGTCCTGGCCGCGGACCAGGACCAGCCCCAGGCCAGCGCCCGCCAGCGCGAGTAGGCCCCCGATCACGAGCACGTCGTTCAGCGCCGCGGTGAAGCTGGCCGCGGCCAGGTGGTGCAGACTCGCGCGGGCCGAGGGCGGGACCCTGCTCAGGGCCGGGCCGAGCGCCCCGGAGGAGACGGCGTTGGCGAACTGTCCGGCGTGCGCTCCGAGCACGCGGGCGACCGGCGCGGCGTACACGTGCGTGCGGACCACGTGCTGGAAGACGGCGCCGAGGCCGGCCACTCCCGTCGCGATGCCCACCTGGCGAAAGGTGCTGTTGATCCCCGAGGCCATTCCGCTCTGGGGCGAGTCGACCACCCCCACCGCAGCCGAGGCGAGCGAGGGGTTGACCAAGCCGACTCCCACTCCGGCGACGATGAACCCGGGGAGCAGGGCGGTCCAGCGCGAGTTCGCGTCGAGGCTGCCCATGAGCAGCAGACCCACGCCGACCAGGCCGAGACCCCCACCCATGAGCAGGCGAAGCGGAACACGAGCGGACAGACGCCCGCCGATCGGCGACACAACGAACGACATGAGGGTGATCGGCAGGAACCGCACACCCGCCTGCAGTGGGGTGAATCCGAGGATGCCCTGGATCCACAACGTCTGATACAGGAACAGCGCGAACAGGGAGTCGGACAGCGCGAAGGCCACTATCGAGGCGCCCACGAAGGTGGGGTTGCGAAACAGGCCCAGGTCGAGCATCGGGTGGTCTCGCCTTCGCTCCACCGCGAAGAAGATCGCCAGCAGGGCCGCCGAGCCGATCAGCAGGGTGAGGATCAGCGCGCTCGACCAGCCCTGGTCGTTGCCCCGCACGAGCGCGAACACGAGCATGAACAGCGCCCCCGAGAACGTGAACAACCCCGGCCAGTCGATGCGCCCCTCCTGGCCTCGAATGTTGGTTAAGCGCGTCTGGGTTGCGTAAATGGCGAGCAGGCCGATCGGGACGTTGAGGTAGAAGATCGACTGCCAGCCCAGTCCCTGGGTGAGGACACCACCGACCAGGGGGCCGACGGCCACCGCGCTCCCGAGGGTCCCACCCCAGACACCGAAGGCGATGCCCCGCTCGCGGGTCCCGAACTCTTGCGCGAGCAGGGCGAGCGAGGTCGCGAACATCATCGCCCCGCCGGCACCCTGGATCCCGCGTGCCAGATTTAGGAACAGCGGACTTCCAGCCACGCCGCACAGGGCCGAGGAGGCGGTGAAAACCACCAGCCCGAGCAGGAACACCAGCCGCCGGCCAAGGCGGTCCGCCAGCGATCCGGCCGTCAGGAGCAGCGCGGCGAGCGTCAGCGCGTAGGCGTCGACCACCCACTGCAGGTCCGAGAAGCTCGATTTCAGCGAGCGCTGGATCGAGGGGAGCGCGACGTTGACGATCGTCACGTCCAGCAGCAGCATGAACGTGCCCACGCAGACGACCGCGAGCGTCCACCACTTGCGCGATCGGTCGGCCGAGTGACTGTGGGAGGGCGGGCCGGGCATGCTCATGGGAACGTGTTGACGTTAGGGCTTACCCGTAGGAGCCCTCGATCTCGCGCGAGGGAGAAGCCCGGCCTCGACGGTCGACCAGGCCAGCCGCCTTGCCAAGGACGCTGGACCATGCGAACATGTGTTCGTATGATCGTATGCGCCTGGCTGCCCCGCTTCGAGCTCGCCATAGCCACGCGAGGCCGGGGAACGCTGACCGAGGGTCCCATGGCGCTCGCTCCCCAGCCGGGCGGGGAGCCCCGCATCGGGGAGGTGTCGGGGGCGGCCGAGGCGTTCGGCGTGCGTGCGGGCATGTTGCTCGGAGAGGCGCTCGCTCGCTGCCCCGATCTGGTGGTTGTCCCACCCGACCCGGTGCGAGTGATCCAGGCCTGGGAAGCGGCGCTGAGATCGCTGGAGGCGATCGGGGCGGAGGTGGAGCCGGAGCGCCCGGGCGTGGCCTACTTCGACGCCCGCCGGCTGCTCGGACTGTATGGCTCGAGCGGGCAGGTGATCGCCGCCGCCCGCCGAGCGCTGCGCCAGCCTGCCCGTCTCGGGGCCGCGCCCACTCGGTTCTGCGCTCTGGCGGCCGCGGGACGGGCGCGTCCCCGCCGGCCCACCGTCGTGACCGGGGGCCAGGCCGTCGCGCGGGAGTACCTGTCCCCTCATCCGGTCTCGCTGCTGCGCTTCCGTGCGGCCGTTGCTTCGATCGTCGAACCGCTCGAGCGGTTGGGAGTGGGCACCCTTGGGGAGCTGGCGCGGCTACCCCGCCCCGCGATGGCCGATCGCTTCGGAGCCGCCGGGCTGCTCGCACACCGCCTGGCCCGAGGGGAAGACGACCCCCTGCGCCCCCGGCGGGCGAAGGAGGGACTGACCGAGTCCCTCGAGCTGCCCGAAGCGGTATCGGGGCAGCAGCTCGCCCATGCGCTCGGGGTCCTGATCGACCGTCTCCTGGCTTCACCCGAGCGCCGGGGACGGACGCTGCGCGGGATGGTGATGGCCGCTTCGCTGGTCACGGGCGGTACGTGGCGAGAGCGGGTCACCTTCCGGGAAGCGCTGGCCGATCCCGAGCGGATCCGCCTGGCGCTCGTTCCCCGCCTGGAGGCGCTGCCCGCCCCGGCCGGCGTCCTGTGGTTGGAGACCGAGCGCTTCGGACCCCCGGCCGGAGATCAGCGGGCGCTGCTGGACGAGGGCCTCGCCCGGCGGCAAGCGCGCCTGCGGGAAGCGGTGCGGCAGGCGCGGGCGGCGGCGGGGCCGGACGCGGCCCTGAGGGTGCTGTACGTCGATCCCAACTCCCGGGTGCCAGAGCGCCGAGCGATCCTCGCTCCGTTCGAGGCATGACCAGAATCCCCGGCCCGACCGGAGGCCCCAGGGGGACCGCGGGCCCCGGCCGGACCGCTCCCCGGCCGCTCAACCGCCCCCGGCCGGCGCGCGTGCGCTCCCACCGCAGCGGGGCCCCCCAGCGCGTGGACGGGCGCGTGATCGAGATCGTGCGCGAGTCCTGGCTGGTGGAGGACCGCTGGTGGACCGACCGGCCGGTGCGCCGGCGCTACTGGGAGACGGTCAGCGCCAAGGGCGCCAACGTGGTCGTCTTCCGCGACCTTCAGACCGGTCGCTGGTTCACCCAGCGCTAGGTCATGTCCGCCCCGTCGAGCTCCCGGTCCACCGGCACGCCCTACGTGGAGCTGCACTGTCACTCGGCTTACTCGTTCCTGGACGGAGCGTCGCTGCCCGAGGAGCTGGCCGACGCGGCGCGCGAGCTCGGCTATGGGGCGTTCGCGCTGACCGACCACAACGGGGTGTGGGGCTCGATGGAGTTCGCCCAAGCCGCTCGGGGGCTGGGGGTGCGCGCTCTGCACGGGGCCGAGGTGGACCTGCTCGACGGGCGCCACCTGACCCTGCTGGTGCGCGACGGGACGGGTTGGCGCAACCTGTGCCGGCTCCTCACGGCCGCGCATGCGCACGACCGCGATCCGGGCCAGCCTCCCCCCCAGGTCGGCTTGGAGTCGGTCCTGCGCCACGCCGAGGGGCTCGTCTGCCTGACCGGGTGCGCCACCCGGGGGGTACACGACGAGGCCACCGCCGCCCGCCTGCTCGAGGCCTTCGGGCCGCAGAGCCTGCGGGTCGAGCTCCAGCGGCCTTTCGCCCGCCACGACCGGGCCCGCAACCGTGGTCTCGAGCGCCTGGCTCGTCGTCTCGGCGTCCCCTGCGTCGCCACCGGCAACGTCCACGCCCACGCCCACCGCCGGGCCGAGCTCCAAGACGCCTTCGTGGCGCTGCGCCACCACCTGACCCTGGAGTCCTCGGAGCCGGTCCGGCGCGGCAACCACGCCCATGTCCTCGCCTCGCCCTTCGCCATGTCCACCCGCTTCGACGATCACCCCCGGGCGGTGCGCGAGACGGCGCTGCTGGCCGAAACGCTCGAGTTCGATCTGCTGGCGGACCTGGGCTACCGCTATCCGGGCGCCGAGGACGAGGGGGCGCTGCGCCAGCTGACCGAGCTGTGCTGGGCCCGGATCGATGAGCGCTATTCGCCCGCCGGCGCCGATCGCCCGGAGGCGGAGTCCCGCCTGGCCCAGGAGCTGCGGGTGATCGACTCCCTGGGGCTGGCGGGCTTCTTCGTGCTCCATCACGACCTGCTCGAGCTCGCCCGCGAGGTCGCGGTCGAGGTGCGCGGTCCGGACTCGGCCCGGGCCCTGCTGCCTCCCGGGCGCGGACGCGGCTCCTCGGTGTCTTCCATCGTCTGTTATCTGACCGGGCTGTCCCACATCGACCCGGTGGCGAACGACCTGCTGCTCGGTCGCTTCCTCAACGAGGAGCTGACCGCGCTTCCAGACATCGACCTCGACTTCCCGCGCGACCTGCGCGAGGTGCTGATCCCCCGCGTGCACGAACGCTACGGGCACAAGCGCTCGGCGCTGGTGGCCGCCTTCCCCACCTTCCGCTCGCGCGGGGCGATCCGCGAGCTGGGCAAGGTGCTGGGGCTCGCACCCGCGGAGATAGAGCGGGTCGCTCGGGGCGCCGACGATTTCGGGGCCGAGGTCAGGCGCGATGTGGAATCGGCGCTCGGGGCCCGGAGGCGCTCACCGCGGTGGGAGTGGCTGATCCGGTTGGCCGCCGAGGCCCGCGGGCTCCCCCGTCATTCCTCCCAGCACCCGGGAGGAATGATCGTGTCCACCCGTCCGCTGATCGATTGCTGCCCGGTCGTGCCCGCCGCCATGGCCGGCCGCCAGATCGCGCAGTGGGACAAGGACTCCTGTTCAGACGCCGGCTTCTTGAAGATCGACCTGCTCGGACTGGGCATGCTCTCCGCGGTCGAGCGCTGCGTGGAGGAGATCGCCCGCACCCGCAACGAGCGGATCGACCTGTCGCGGATCCCCTTCGACGACCCCGCCACCTACGCCGCGATCCAGGAGGCCGACACGGTCGGGGTCTTCCAGATCGAGAGCCGGGCCCAGATGGCGTCCCTGCGGCGTACGCGCCCGGCGTCGCTGGACGATTTGACCGTCCAGGTGGCGATCATCCGCCCCGGGCCCATCCAGGGCGGCGCGGTCAATCCCTACATCGAGCGCCGCCAGCGCCTGCGCGTGGACCCGTCCTACCAGATCCCCTACGAGCATCCGTCGCTGGCACCGGTGCTGGCGGACACGCTGGGAACGATCATCTTCCAGGATCAGGTACTCGAGGTGGCTCAGGCCTTCGCCGGCTTCTCTCCCGGCGACGCCGAGGGCCTGCGCCGAGCCATGAGCCGCCGGCGCTCCGAGGCCGCCATCGCCCGTTACCAAGAGCAGTTCGTCGCCGGGGCGCGCCGGCACGCCGGCGCCGACCCCGCCACCGCCCGGCGGGTCTGGGAGATGATCGAGGGCTTCTCCGGCTTCGGCTTCCCGAAGGCCCACAGCGCGGCCTTCGGGCTGTTGGCCTACCAGTCGACCTGGCTGCGCGTTCACTATGCGCGGGAATTCCTATGCGCGCTGCTCAACGAGCAGCCGATGGGCTTCTACCCGCCCGACGGCTTGGTGCACGAGGGCCAGCGACGAGGGCTCGAACTGCTGGCGCCGGACGTCAACTCCTCCGAACCCGAGTGCTCCATCTCGCCCCGGGGGGTACGCATCGGCCTGGGCTACATCGGGGGCATCCGCCAGGCCGAGATGGAGGACCTGGTGCGCGAGCGCCGCGCCGGCGGGCCGTTTACGAGCCTCGCCAGCCTGGCCGCGCGGACGGCGCTGAGCCGGGGAGCGCTGGAGAAGCTGGCCTGGTCGGGGGCGTGCGACGAGCTGGCCCAGGACCGGACAGCGACGAGCGGGGGCGAGCGCCGGGCCGCGCTGTGGGAGCTGGGAGGCGCGGCGGCCGGGCATCCCGTGCCCGGAGGCGCCCAGCTCGCCCTGGCGCTCGAGCTGCCCGCTCCCGACGGGCTGCGGCCGCTCGATCGCTGGGAGCGCCTGGTGGCCGACTACGCGACCACCGGGCTCACCGTCTCGGACCACGCCCTGGCGATCCTGCGTCCCCAGCTGCCCGGGGTCATCACCAGCGCCGACCTCGAGCATGTGGCTCACGGAGCGGGCGTCACGGTGGCTGGGCTCGTGGTCGCCCGCCAGCGCCCCGCCACCGCCAAGGGCGTGGTGTTCCTACTCCTGGAGGACGAGCGCGGCACGATCAACTTGATCGTCCCCCCGCCGGTCTTCGAGCGCTACCGTCACCCGGCGCGGGTCGAGCCGTTGCTGCTGGCGCGGGGCAGGCTGGAGCGCCCACCGGCGGGAGGCGGCGCGACCAACGTGATCGTGTCCGAGCTGCGCTCCCTGTCCGGACCGGCTCGCGGCGCCGCCGCGGCGACCGTGATCGAGCTGGGCGAGCGCGGCGGGACGCCCCCGGGCGCCGGCGACACCGAGGAGGTCGGACAGCGCGAGACGGCGCTGCGGGCGGTCGCGCCAGCGGTCCAGAGCTTCGCTTCGGGGCGGAGGCGCTAACCGCTACGCGCGGTGCGCCGGGCCCGGTCGGAGACCACCAGGAGCAGACCGAGCAGGGCGAAGTTCATGACCACCGACGAGCCCCCGTAGGCGACGAACGGGAGCGTGACTCCGGTCAGCGGGATCACGCGGGTCACTCCGCCCACGATCACGAACACCTGCAGGGCCACGATGAAGCTCAGCCCGGTGGCGAGCAGCTTGGAGAACGAGTCACCGGCCAGCGTGGCGATCTTCAGCCCCCGGGCCACGAACAGCAGGTAGGTGACGAGCAGGCCACAAGCCCCCAGGAGCCCGAGCTCGTTGGTGATCACCGAGTAGATGAGGTCGCTCTCGGGCACCGGGAGGATGGAGTGGCCGTTGGGCTGCTTCAGCAGCGACTGGTCAAAGCCGGTGCCCAGGAGCCCTCCGTCCGCCTGGGCGAAGAGCGACTGCGCCACCTGGTAGCTGCCGCCGGGGCGGTTGTAGAGCGCGGGGTCGAAGGGGTGCTCCCAGGCCAGGATGCGGTCGTGGACGTGGGGCACGTGGTTGGAGATGAACCACGCCCCGACCAGGAACAGGGCCAGCCCGACCACCGCGAACGACAGGCGCCCGGTGGCCACATAGAGCAGGGCGAGGAACGCCCCGAAGAACATCAGCGACGTCCCCAGCGCCCGCGTGACCAGGAGCACCACCATCGCCGATCCCCACACGACCAGGAGGGGCCCGAACTGCTTCATGGGGGGCAGCGTCACGCCCAGGATGCGCCGCCCGGCGGTGACCAGCACCTGTCTGGTGTCGCGCAGGTAGCTGGCCAGGAAGATGACGATCGCGATCTTGGCCAGCTCCGAAGGCTGGAACTTGATCGGCCCGAGCTTGATGTTCAGGTAGATGCCGTTGACGTTCTGCCCGATTCCCGGCAGCCGCGGTACCAGCAGCATCGCGATCCCCACCAGCGCGATCGTGTAGCGATAGCGCTCGAGCACGTGCAGATTGCGCCGCAGGACCACGATCGTCAGCGCGAACACGCCGAGCCCCACGACGAACCACTGCGCCTGCTGGCGGGCCAGTGTCGTGTCGATCCGGTAGACCATCACGAGCCCCAGGCTGGCCAGTACGGCCGCCAGCGGAAACAGGTAGGGATCGGCGTCGGGGAGGGCGAACCTGATCACCAGATGCGCCCCGAGGCACAGGCCCAGGAACACCGCGCCGTAGGTGAGCGAGACGTTCGAGAGCCGGTTCTGGGCCTGGATGAAGATGGCCGCGAAGCCGCCCGTGACCAGCAGGGCGGACGGGGTGAGGGCGAGCAGCTCGCGGTTGCGGGGCTTGAGCATGGCGCCGGGCACGATAGCCACCGCCCCCGCCGCTACCCTGTCAGCGGTGCCGACCGCCGGGCGGCGGCCGCCTCCTGGCCCGCCCGGCGCCGACGAGGTCCCTCTTCATGATCGATCAGAGACCCCCCAGACTGGCGTGGGGGATGTGGAAGCGCTTTCTGCTGTGCGGAGTGACGGTGGTCGTCCTGACGGCGGCGGCCACGGCCACCGCGGCCCTGCTCCAGGTCAAGCAGTTCGCCGACACCGTGTTCACTCCTCAGAACCGGCTGCATTTCGGCTCCGATCTGATCGGCGATCCGGGGGGCCCGGAGACGTTCCTGATCATCGGGTCCGACAAGCGGGCCAAGTCCACAGCCACCCAGGATCGCCTCTCCCCGCCCCACTCGGACACGATGATGCTGGTCCGGATGGATCCCAACCGCGGCCAGACCTCGCTGCTCTCGATCCCCCGCGACCTCCAGGTCACCATCGACGGGCCCAATGGGCCGAGCGTGCAGAAGATCAACGCGGCCTACTCGATCGGCGGCTCGCGGCTGGCGCTGCGCACGGTGAAGCGCGTCCTGCACATATCGGTCAACCACGTCGTGGACGTCAACTTCGCTGGCTTCCGCGCCGCCGTGACCGCCGTTGGCTGCGTGTACGTCGACGTCGACCACCGCTACTTCAACCAGAACGTGGGCACGTCAGCCACCAACTTCTCCTCGATCAACCTCCAGCCCGGATATCAGCGCCTGTGCGGCGACCAGGCGCTCTCCTACGTGCGCTTCCGCCACACCGACTCTGACTTCATCCGGGTCGCCCGCCAGCAGGACTTCATCCGCCAGTTCAAGGCCCAGGTGGGAGTGCAGGGGCTGCTCGACCACGCCAGCCAGCTCGAGCGCGTCGGCGGCCGATCGATCCAGACCGACATCCACGGGACGACCGCCGCGCTGAAGATCCTCAAGCTGATCGCCTTCTCCCTGAGCCGCCCCGTGCGCCAGGTCCCCTTCCGGGCGTTCCCCGGTCCGTCTTACGTAACCGCGACCCCAGACGACATCTCCCGGACGGTGCGCGACTTCCTCTCCGGATCGGGCCAGCCGCGGGCGCCGGCGCCGCGGGTCGCGGTCCATCGCGGGCGGGGCAGAGCGGCCGCCACTCGGACGCTCGGGTTGGTCGCCAGCACCAGCTCAGGCCGGAACCTGGCCATCGGCGCATCGAGGCGACTGCCGTTCCCGGTCTATTACCCCCGCCTGATGATCGGGATGGGCAGCGAGCAGGGCGTGCGCCGTTACACCCTTCGTGACGAGCAGGGACACCGCCACCACGCCTACCGGATCGTGTTCTCCCAGGGCCTGATCGGGGACTACTACGGCGTGGAAGGCACGGATTGGACCAACCCGCCGTTGCTGACCACTCCCTCGACCAGGCAGACCATCGGCGGGCGCACTTACGAGCTGTTCTACGACGGTTCACACCTGCGCTGGGTGGCCTGGCGAACTCCGCACGCCGTGTACTGGGTGTCGAACACGCTGGTCGACAGCCTCAGCCAGCGGCAGATGCTGGCCATCGCCGAGTCGACGGCGCCGGTGCGCTAGAGGCGCGCGCTACCCGCGGATGCTGGCCGTTCCGCGCGCCGGCGACCGGTGTCCCGCGTCCACCCGCAGAGGCGACCACGCGAGCGCGCCCGACGGCGCTATGGGGCGGGGTGCGGCGCGGCGAGCGGAATCGAGCTGCGAGCCCAGCACCGGGAACGGCGCGGACATCACGCATCCCACGATGAGGGCGATGACCCAGGCCGCGCCCAGGCAGCCGAACATGCGGGCGAGGACGCGCACGCGCCGGGCCCGACGCCCACTGGGGTCGACGAACACCTGAGCGTCGCGCGGGGGTCGCCCGGGCCCGGGCCGCGGTGAGATCCGGCGCGCCGGTTCGGGCCCGGGCCGGGGCGGGAGTGGGGATAAAACGGCGCCCATGCCCCATCAGGCAGCCGGCGGCCCGCGCCGTGACGGCGATCGAGCCGGGCTGGACGGATGGACGGGCTCTCAGCCGGCGGAGTCAAGCGCTGCGTTGACCAGGGCGTCGGCCCGCCGGTTCTCCTCCCGGGGAACGGAGCGAACCTGCCAGCGGTCGAACGCGGCAAGCGAGCGCAGCACCTGCTCGTGGAGCGGTCGCAGCGCCGCGTGCTTGACGCGGTACTCGCCGTTGACCTGGCGGGCGACGAGCTCGGAGTCGTTGATCACCTCCACCTCGCTCGCGCCGAGCTGCCGGGCGCGTTCGAGACCGAGGAGCAGAGCCTGGTACTCGGCGACGTTGTTCGTGGCCACACCCAGAACGCGCGACGCCTCGTCGACGATCTGGCCGTCCGGAGCCGACACCACCGCGGCAGCCGCCGCGCGACCCGGGTTGCCGCGGGCTCCGCCGTCGACGTGCACGACGAGTTTGTCGGCCGTCCTACTTATCGCCGGAATCGACCGAGGAGGGGTCCGCCGGGTTGGGGCGGGCGGGGCGGTCGCGCTCGCGACGGGCAGGAGCTTCGCGATCGGCTGGGGCACCGGAGCCCTTCGCCTCCGGGCCCCCGGGGGAGCGGCGATCGATGATCACCGTGACGTTGGGGTCGTCGGCGTAGTAGGCGACCAGCTTGTCGTAGAGCTCGCCGGCCAGGGCCTGGGGGACGACGCAATAGATCATTGCGAGGTCGAGGCCGCGGCCAGATGAAGCTCCCCGTAGGTGTCGGCCGCGGCATTGGGAATCTGGTCGACGGCGTCCAGCTCGGTGACCTCCTCACCCTGCGCAACCATCCGCACCCCGGACGCCTCGTCGGCCAAGTCGACCTCGTAGCGATACCAGCACAACTCCCAGCCCACGAGGATCGAGACGATGCTGCCGCTCAGCTCGGATGGACGCACCACCACGAAGGGTGCGCCCAGCGAACGGGCCACGCCCGCGACGGTGCGCGGATACTCCGAGGCGTTGAACACCTCCAGCGCCCGAGCGGTCTTGAGGTCGGCGTTCGTCGGAACCGCCCGCACGTGCCGGGGCTCGCGGTTGCTGAGGGCGGGGCCGTACGCGGAAGTGTTCGCGTCGGGGTGAGCAGGCGCGCCAGCCGAATCCGCTCCCGCTGCGTCGACCCCGTTGCGGCGGCGGGCCGACGACACCTCGCGGACCGCACCCTCGCCGCGCAGGCGCAGACGGCTCAGCAGCGAGCGCCGTTCGTCGCGGGGCCGGACGGCCAGGGAGTCGTCGACTCCTTCGCGAATCCAGCCCTCGTGGGCGGCGCGGGCCACGCATAGGTCGCACACCATTCGCCGGGAACCACCGCTGAGGAACACGTCGGCGTGCTCGCCGCGGAGCAAGCTTCGCCCGCAGACGTCGCACGTCACCGCCCCTTGACCGGTGGTAATCGACTTGCGCATCATGGGGTCAAGCGTAACGGGAACGAAACCCCGGGCCCGCATGCCCCGAGAGCCTCAGGCTCGAACGGTCGTCGGCGACCCCGCCGTCTGGTCGTCTGCGGCCTCGGCGATCACCTTCTGGGCGAGATGGGCCGGTACCTCTTCGTAGCGCAACAGCTCCATCGTGTAGTCGCCCTGGCCCCCGGTTATGGAGCGCAGGTCGGGCGCGTAGGTGAGCATCTCGGCCATTGGAACCTCGGCCTTGATCTCGGTCATGGTGCCCGACGGCTCCATCCCCTGCGGGCGTCCGCGGCGACTGTTGAGATCCCCGATGACGTCACCCACCGTGTCCTCGGGGACCGACAGCGTGACCAGCATGATCGGCTCGAGCAGAACCGGGGAAGCCTGCTCGAGAGCCTGCTTCATGGCCTGCGACCCGGCCAGCTTGAAGGCGATCTCCGATGAGTCCACGGTGTGGTAGGAGCCGTCGACCAGGCGCACGCGCACGTCCTTGACCGGGTAGCCGGCGACGACCCCCTCGGCCAGCGCCTCCCGGACTCCCTTCTCGACGGCCGGGATGAACGAGGACGGGATGACGCCGCCCTTGATCTTGTTGACGAACTCGAAGCCCGCGTCGGGCTCGAGCGGTTCGATCTCGATGTGGCAGTCGCCGAACTGACCGCGCCCGCCGGTCTGCTTCTTGTGGCGGCCGTGTGCCTTGGCCGGTTTGCGGATCGTCTCCTGGTAGGGAACGCGCGGCGGCTTGAGGGTCACCTCGGCGCCGAAGCGCGACTTCAGGCGATCGACGATGACCTCGACGTGGATCTGGGACAGCCCGGCCACGATCTGCTCGCCGGTCTGGGGGTCGCGATGCAGGTCGATCGTCGGGTCCTCTTCCTGCAGGCGGCGCAGACCGTTCACGACCTTCTCCTCGTCGCCCTTGGCCTTGGGCTCGACCGCGAACGCCATGACCGGAGCGGGCAGCTTGATGCGCGGCATCTCGATCGGCTCGTCGCGGTCGGCCAGCCAGTCGCCCGCCCGGGTCTCCTTGAGCTTGGCCACGGCGCCGATGTCGCCGGGGCCGAACTCGTCGGCGTGGGTGGTGCCCTTGCCCTCGAAGACGATCAGCTGGCCGATTCGCTCCTTGGCGTGGGCGTGCGTGTTGAGCACGTGACTGTCGTGACGCATCACCCCCTGATAGACCCGGAAGAGGTTGATGCGCCCGGCGAACGGATCGGCGCGCGTCTTAAAGACGTAGGCGAAGAGCTCGGCGTCGTCGTTCGCCTCGAGCGTCACGCCGTCGAGCTCGAGCGCACCGTGCTTGACGGGCGACGGAAGGTCCTCGACGATCGCGTCCAGGAGCCGGTTGGTACCCAGGTTGCGGGTCGCCACCCCGCTTACGACGGGGAAGATGTGGCCGTGGTTGGTGCCCTCCTTGAGCGCCCCCACGATCTCCTCGTGGGAGATCTCCTCTCCCTCGAGATAGCGCTCCATGAGCGAGTCGGAGACCTCGGCCACCTCGTCCATGAGCTTCTCGCGGTATTCCTGGGCCCGGTCGGCGAGCTCATCGGGGATCGGCACCTCGGTGGCGGACCCGCGCTCGGCTCCCTCGTAACGCCAGGCGCGCATGTCCACCAGGTCGATCACACCCGAGACGTCCTGCTCGCTCCCGATCGGGATCTCGGTGGCCACCACGTGCGGTCCGAAGGCCGACTTGAGCGAGTCCAGGGTTCGGAAGAAGTCGGCCCGCTCGCGGTCGAGCATGTTCACGAACAGCATGCGCGCGAGATCGAGCTCGGCTGCCCGGGCCCACAGGCGCGAGGTCGTGACCTCCGCTCCCATGACCGCGTTGATGACGAAGATCGCGGCCTCGCACACCCGCAGCGCGCCCAGCGCGTCGGCCACGAAGCTCGGCTCACCCGGGGTGTCGATCAGATTGATCTTGCGATCGGACCACTCGAACGAGTTCAGAGCGGCCGAGATCGACATCTGCCTCGCCTGCTCGTCGTCGTCCGCGTCGGACACGGTCGAGCCGTCCGCGAGGGTCCCGAGGCGGTTGATCGTGCCGGCCTCGAACAGCAGGGCCTCGAACAGCGCCGTCTTGCCGGCCCCGCGGTGGCCGACGAGGGCGACATTTCGAATCCGATCGGCGCTCTTGCGCATGGATGACTCCTCTCCTGCTGCCGGGCTTGACTAGCAACATACCGGCCGCGAGGACCCCCCGCCGCGGGGTCGCGCCGGTGGCGCCGGGTCCGGCCTCCCGTCCCGACCGCTCCGCGCGCTACTCGTGCAGGATGTCGGCCTGAAGCTTGGAGCGCAGGCGAAGCACCGCCTTGGTGTGGAGCTGGGAGACGCGCGACTCGGTGACCCCCAGCACCTCCCCGATTTCGCGCAGGGTCAGGTTCTCGTAGTAGTAGAGCGCGACCACTAGCTTCTCGCGTTCAGGGAGCCGGGCGATCGAGTCGGCGATGCGATCCTTGAGCTCCGTGGTATCGACCACGTGCGCGGGATCCGGGGCCCCGGGATCCTGGAGGGTGTCGAGCAAGGAGACCTGGTCTCCGCTGGAGTCGGAAACCGTCCACAGCTCATCCAGAGCGGCGACCGACGAATTGGAGATCTGGAGCAGCAGCTCCTGGAACTCATCCGTGCTGATGCTCAGCTCGGTCGCCATCTCGTCGTCGGTGGGGGCGCGCTGGAGCTGGTGCTCGAGCTTGGAGTTGACGCGCTCGATCTCCCGAGCGCGCGCCCGAACCGAGCGCGGGACCCAGTCGATCGAGCGGAGCTCGTCGATGATCGCGCCTTTGATACGAGTGATCGCGTAGGTCTCGAACTTGATCTCTCTCGAAAGATCGAAACGTTCGATCGCGGATATGAGGCCGACCAGTCCGTAGGAGATCAGGTCGGCCTCCTCGACGTGGGCGGGCAGGCCGGAGGCCATGCGGCCGGCCACGTACTTGACCAGTGGCGAGTAGGCGACGACCAGCCGCTCGCGCGCGCGCTCGTCGGCGCTGCCCTTGTAGCGGCGCCACAGGTCTCGCAACTCGACGGCTTTGACGTTGGTCTCCAGAATCCCCCCTCCCCCCGCCTAGGCGCGCGGATGGCTGCGCCGATAGGCGGTGCGCAGGCGCCCTGACTCTACCCGAGTGTAGAGCTGGGTCGTGGAGATGCTGGAATGGCCCAGCAACTCCTGAATCGCCCGCAAATCGGCACCTCCCTCGAGCAGATGGGTGGCGAAGGAGTGGCGTAACCCGTGCGGGGTGAGCGAGCCGGCCAGGCCCGCGTAGCCCGCCCAGATGCGAAGCCGCCGGCGTACGTCCGAGGTCCCCAGGCGGCGTCCCGATTTGGACAGGAAGAGCGCCCGCTCGCCGTCGCCGGCGCTCAGCGCCGGGCGGGCGCGCTCCAGGTAGCGGGCGATGGCCGCCAGCGACAGCTCGCCCGCGGGCACGATCCGGGTCTTGGAGCCCTTCCCCTCGACCCGCACCTGCTCACCGTCGAAGTCGACCGAATCCACCTCGAGGCCGATCAGCTCTTCCGCGCGCAGACCGCAGGCATACGCGAGCTCGAACAGCGCCCGGTCACGCAGGTCGAGCGGGGTGGCGGCCGGGATGCGATCCAGCAGCGCCGCGACCGCATCGGGCCTGAGCACCCGGGGCAGTCGCGCGGGGCGCTTGGGGGCGGGGATCAGGTCGGCCGGATTGGCCGACAGGACGCCGTGCTCGCGCAGGCACCCCAGCAGCGCACGCACCGCCGCCAGCTTGCGCGCGATGGTGGTCGCGGTCAGGCGCCGGTCCGAAAGCCGGGCGGCGTAGCGCCGCACCGCGCGGGGGGTGAGCGCAACTGGCTGGAGCTCCTGCGAGCGACACCAGAGGGCGAACTGGCCGGCGTCGATGCCATACGCCCGCCGGGTCTTCTCGGCCGCGCCGCGCCGGCGCAGCTCGGAGTCGAACAACCCGAGGGCCGCCTGCCATTCCTCGCCGTAGGAGGGTCCCGGAGTGGCTGTGCTAGCCGGATCCGCCGGGCGAGCGGCCGGAGAGGCGGTGGACGACCCGTGCGGCGTCATGATCCATGGGGTTTCGCCCCTCGAGGGCCGCGCCCCTGCCCGCGGGGGCCAGCAGCGCATCGAGCTTTCGCTCGAGCTCGGGCCAGTCCCGGGCGGCGATGATGTCCTCCTCGTCGCAGAGCTCCCGGTTCCAGGGGTGCAGGATTGTGGCCCCGGCGATGCCGATCTCGAGGGCCCCGGCCAGGTTGACCGGGCTGTCGTCGATGAGCAGGTCGATGCCGATCTCCTGGCAGCGGCTCACCTTGTCCATCGAGCAGTAGAGCTCGTGATAGGGCAGTCCGATCCCTTCCAGCCAGCGGGTGGTCGCCGAGTGGGCGCTCGGGGTCCGGTGGCTGGTGATGTGGATGAAGTGCCCCGCGGCGTGCCAGCGGGTGATGACCGCGACCGCGCCGGGGTAGGGACGGCTGGCCATGATCAGCGCCTCGGTGTGGGTCTCGGCCACGCACAGGGCGAGCTGCTCGGGTCGGAGCCGGGTCACGCCCCAGGTCAGCTGCTCCTCATAGGGCAGCGGCACCCCGAACCGGCGCTGGGCGACCCCCGAGAGCAGGTCCCAGTACTGGTGCAACGTCGAGTCGATGTCGATGGCGATTCTCATGGTCCCTTCGGGCCGGGTTCGGGTCTCCGGGGCCCGGGTCGCGTGCCCCCGGACCCGACCGCGGATCGCTCCGGTGGCGAGCATGAAGTACCTTAGAGGCCAATGGCGACGGCCCCTCCGCGTCAAGCGGCCACCCCGGCCGCTCTGGCTTCGGCCCCCGAGCAGCTGGATTACGGGCCGCAGGGTCGCTCGGCGTGGCTGGACATCGACTGGCGTACACACCAGCGCTGGGTCACGGTGAACGGTCGGCCGGTGAACGTCATCGAGCTGGGGCAGGGCCCGCCACTGGTGTTCGTGCACGGTCTCGCGGGTTCCTGGCAGAACTGGCTCGAACAGCTGCCGGCGTTCGCCGAGCGCCATCGGGTGATCGCCCTGGACCTGCCCGGCTTCGGGCACTCCCCCATGCCGGCCGAGAAGATCAGCATCCCTGGATACGCTCGCACCCTGGAAGGCCTGTGCGACGCACTCGGGGTGGCCGCGGCTGCCTTCGTGGGCAACTCGATGGGGGGATTCATCAGCACCGAGCTGGCCATCTCCTTCCCCCAGCGGGTGGAGCGCCTGGTGCTGGTATCGGCGGCGGGCCTGAGCGTCGAGTATCAGCGCTCGGAGCGCGGCCTGGCGGCCCTGCGGAGGGCGGAGAACCTGCTCGCCTTCTACACCGGCTGGGTAGCCGCCCACTCGGACGTCGTCGCTCGCCGGCCGCGCCTGCGTCGCGCGCTGCTGGCGATGGTGGCTCGCCACCCCGACCGCCTGCCCGCTGCCCTCGCCGCCGAGCAGATCCGGGGTTCGGGCACGGCCGGATTCATCGACGCGGTCGACGCGCTGACCAGCTATCCGATCCGGGCCCGGCTCGGCGAGATCGCCTGCCCGACCCTGGTGGTGTGGGGCAGCGACGACCGGCTGGTCCCGCTGCGCGACGCGTCCGAGTTCGAGCGGCTCATCCCCAACGCGCGCAAGATGATCTTCGAGGACACCGGGCACGTCGCGATGCTCGAGCGCCCGGCCCGCTTCAACGCCGAGCTCGAGAAGTTCCTGGCCGAGTAGCGGTCGAGCCCCGGGCCGCCCGGTCCGGCTAGAGCGTCACCGCGCCCTCGGCCGCGCTGGACACGACGCGCGCGTACTTGGCCAGCGCACCGACCATGTCCGGGTTGGGCGGCGGGCGGTAGGCGGCCACCCGGGCGGCGATCTCCTCCTCGGAGAGGGCGACGTCCAGGCGCCGGGAGTCGACGTCGAGGCTGATCTCGTCTCCGTCCGACACCGCGGCGATCGGACCGCCTCGCGTCGCCTCGGGGGCCACGTGACCAGCCATCAGCCCGTGGGTGGCGCCCGAGAAGCGCCCGTCGGTGATCAGGGCAACCGACTCCCCCAGCCCCTCCCCCACCAGGGCCGCGGTGACGGCGAGCATCTCCCGCATCCCCGGGCCTCCGGCGGGTCCCTCGTTGCGAATCACCACCACGTCGCCGGCCCGGATCTCCCCGGCCGTGACCGCCGCCATCGCGTGCTCCTCGTTCTCGAACACGCGAGCGGGGCCCACGTGCCGACGGCGCTCGTGCCCGGCGAGCTTGACCACACAGCCGTCGGGCGCGAGGTTGCCACGCAGGATGGCCAGCCCGCCGGTGAGCTTGATCGGGTCCGACAGCGGACGCACCACCTTCTGCCCCTCGGTCTCGGTGGCCGCCCGGGCGTGCTCGCCCACGGTTCGACCGGTGACGGTCGGCGCGTCCTCGTGCAGCAGGCCGGCCTCCAGAAGCCGCTGGGCCACGAGCGGGACGCCCCCCGCGGCGTGGAAATCGACCGCGACGTACTGCCCGCCGGGCTTGAGGTCGCACAGCAGCGGCGTGCGCTCGCTGATGCGATCGAAGTCCTCGATCGACAGCTCGATGCCGGCCTCCCTGGCCACCGCCAGCAGGTGCAGCACCCCGTTGGTCGAACCGCCGCTGCAGGCGATGACGGCGATCGCGTTCTCGAGGCTCTGGCGGGTGATCAGGTCGCTCGGGCGCTGCCCGCGACGCAGGACGTCGAGCACCAGCGACCCGGCCTTCAGCGCGACGTCGGGCTTGGCGGAATCCTGGGCCGGAACCATCGACCAGACCATGGGCGAGATACCGAGCATCTCGAACGCCATCGCCATCGTGTTGGCGGTGAACTGGCCTCCGCACGCGCCGGCCCCCGGCGAGGCCGCGGCTTCCAGCTCGGCCAGCTCCGCGTCGCTCATGGCGCCGGAGGCGTGGGCGCCCACCGCCTCGAAGACGTCCTGGATCGTCACGTCGTGGCCGCGGAAGCGCCCGGGGGGTATCGATCCGCCGTAGAACATGAGTGAGGGGACGTCCAGCCGGGCCAGCGCCATCACGGTGCCCGGGATCGTCTTGTCGCAGCCGCTCAGGGCCACGACCGCGTCGAAGTAGTGCCCGCGCCCCACCAACTCGATCGAGTCGGCGACGACCTCGCGAGACACCAGCGAGGTCTTCATGCCCGGCGTGCCCATCGTGATCCCGTCCGAGATGGCGATCGTGTTGAACTCCATCGGCGTTCCCCCCGCCTCGCGGATGCCCTGCTTGACGCGGGCGGCCAGGGCGCGGAGGTGAAAGTTGCACGGCATCGTCTCGATCCATGTGGAGGCCACGCCCACGATCGGCCGGGCGAGCGCCTCGTCGTCATAGCCGATGCCCTTCAGGTACGCACGAGCGGGCGCGCGGGCCGGGCCCTCGGTGAGGACCCGGCTGCGGTGCTTGAGATCCACCGCGCTGAGAGTGCTCACCGGGAGCCGGCGCTCGAAGCGCGGCTCGCCTGGCGCCTCATGCGCTCGCGTTCCCAGCGGCCCAGGCGCCACAGGTCACGGCGCAGCTGCTGGGGATCGATCTGCCGTCCCGGGAGGTGCATGTTGGCGCTGGCGATGACCCGGTGCTCGTCGCCGGTCAGCGCCATCCACTTGGCGAGTACGTCGTCGGACTCCGGCAAGCGAGCTCCGTCCTGGAGCGAGCGGTCGAGGAACTCGACGCAGTACTCGCTGAGCAGAAGGCCGGTCTGGGGAACGTAGGCGACGATCGGCTTGTGGGGATAGATGAGGTACGCATAGGGCGCCCCCTCGCGGCCTTCGGCCGCGTGTCCCCCCGGACCCTCGCCGCTGCCGCCCCATACCCGCAGGAAGCCCAGGTCGCGGTACATCTCCCACTCCTCCGCGTTGACGCAGGACTTCAGCAGGGCGCGCGCCCGCTGCTCGGCCCGGCGCTCTCGCCCCGGGTCATAGGGGTGGGAGGGCAGACGGCGACGCCGGGCGCGGCGGCGGCGCAAGCGCTCTTCCAGGGCGGGCATGGCGACCTCCCACAGCAAAGCGAGAATTACTATCGCGGTGGCGCTGAGAGCGAGCAGCATGCCGGGGGCGTCAACGCCCGCCGGCGGCCCGCGGGAAGAAGATCACGCGTTCGGCGGTCCGCGCCTCATCGAAGCTGCGAACGAGCTCCGCTTCGCGCCGACCCGACCCTGTGGTGGTCGGTACCGCCGCCCACATCCCCGCGTCCAGCTGCGCTCGAAAGGCCTCGATCAGCTCGCGCTCCTGCTCGGGCACGGACACGTCGCCCTCGGCCAGCAGCAGCTCGCCGTGGCCGGGCTGCATGCGCAGGAGCTTCATGAGGGCGATTATGGCAAACGGCCCTGGGCGTCGGGGAGAGCGGCGGCCCGCAGTCCGAGGACGTCGACCGGGCCTGCGCCCTTGCCCACCGGGTCCAGTCCGTCTCTTACCGCGACGGCGGCCAGCGTTCGGGCTCCGCGCGCCGCTTCGAGCGGGCTTCGCCCCCACGCGAGCAGCGCCGCGAGCGCCGAGGAATGCGTGCACCCCGAGCCGTGGGCCGATCCCCCGAGGTGGCGCTCGCCCGGGATCGTCACGATCTCGTGCCCGTCGAAGAACACATCGGTTCCGTCCTCTCCGTGACCGCCGGTGACCACCGCCACCTGCGGTCCGAGGGCGTGCACGGCGCGGGCCAGCCGGGGTGCTTCCTCAGACGCGGGACCCTCCGGGGCGGAGTCCGCCGCGACCCGGACCGCAGCGGCGACCTGAGGCGCGAGGTCCGCCAGCGCCCTGGCCTCCGCGAGGTTGGGCGTGGTCACGGTGGCCAGCGGCAGTATCAGTTGCGCCAGCGCCGCCTCGGCGTCTCGCTCGAGCAGCCGGGCGCCCGATTCGGCCACCATCACCGGGTCCACCACGATCGGCGTCCCGGGGGGCAGCCCCTCCAGCGCCTCGGCCACGGCGCGCACGGTCTCGATGTTGCCGAGCATTCCGACCTTGACCGCGTCGATGCCGATGTCCTGCTGGACCGCGCGGACCTGGGCCAGGATGATCTCCGCCGGCACCGGATGCACCGCCAGCACGCCGACGGTGTTCTGGGCGGTGATCGCGGTGATCGCGGTCATCCCGTGCGCGCCGCAGCGGGCAAACGCCTTCAGGTCGGCCTGGACTCCGGCCCCGCCTCCGGAGTCCGACCCGGCGATGGACAGCACGCGGGGCAAGCGCTTGCCAGGTTCACGCGAGGCGTGGCTCATTGAGCCCAGATTAGGCCCACCCCCCGCCCTCAGGGCACGACGACGTAGCTCCCGTCCAACGAGCGCCGCACATAGCCCAGGAGCTCGAGCTCGCCCAGTCCGCGGCTGACCTCCTCGGCCTCGTGACCCGCGGTGACGAGTCGCTCGGGGGTGTCCTCGCCGTCGGAGATCGATTCCAGCAGCGCGCGCAACTCGGCATCCAGGTCCGTGGGCGGCGGCGCCCGGCTCGCCTCGACCCCGGTGGTGCGAGCGTCGGCCGCAAGCCCCGGCGCGCCGTGTAGGCCCGGTCCGCACACGAGTTCGAGCGCGTCGTGGACATGGCGCACCACCCGGGCGCCGGTGCGGAGCATCTGCAGGGGCCCCGCCGCCAGGCTCGCCGTCACGCGACCGGGAACCGCGCCGACCGGGCGCCCGAGCTCGCGGGCAAGGCGGGCCGTGAGCAGCGATCCCGAAGATGTCCTGGCCTCGACGACGATGACGGCGCCGGCCAGGGCCGCGATGACCCGGTTGCGAGCGAGAAAACACCATCGAAATGCGCGCGATCCGGCGGGCATCTCGGAGATCGTGCCTCCGCTGCCCAGGACCTGTTCATAGAGGGCCCGGTGACGGGCCGGATACGCCACCTCGGCCCCGCCGGCCAGCACGGCGATCGTCGCTCCGCGACCGGCGATGGCTCCGGCGTGGGCGGCCGCATCGATTCCGTAGGCAAGCCCGCTCACGACCGTGACTCCGGCGGCAGCCAGGCCACGGGCCAGCGCGTGCGCGACGTCGCGCCCGTAGTCCGAGGGCCCCCGAGATCCCACGATCGCCACCGTCGGCTGCGACAGCGCCGCGCTCATGCGCTCGAGCCCGCCGGCGGCGTGAAGCGCGGCGGGCGCGCTGGCCAGATCCCTGCACCCGGCCGGGTAGCCGGCTTCGTGCCGGCAGACGAGCTCGAGCCCCGCCTGCCGGCAGCGCTCCCGCCAGCCCCGCTCGTCGAAGCTCGCGTACTGCTCCGCGAGGGCGCCTCGACGACTAGCGGAGGCGAGCGCGAGCAGCTCCCCATCGGTCAGCGCCAGCGCCCGCATCAGTCGGTCGGGGTGGCGGTGCGCGCGCTCGAGGTGACCCCCCAGAGCCGCGAGCAGCCACGAGCGCCGCAGGCACCGGCGGCAGCCGCCCGGGCTCACGCAGCGCCCGGTCGGTCCAGAGCGTCGTCCTGGCGCAGGGCGAGTGCCTCGAGAACGTGCTCGCGCTGCACCCGGTCGCTCGGGGCTAGGTCTGCGACCGTACGCGCGACCCGCAGCACCCGATGATGGGCCCGGGCGCTGAGCGTCCCGCGCTGGTAGGCGTCGCCGAGCGTGGTCTCGGCCGCGTCGTCGAGCCGGGCGTGGCGAGCGAGCAGGCGGGGGCCGAGCGAGGCGTTGCAGGCGCCGGGCAACCCTCCGCTCGACGGGGGCCCCTCGGGGCCCAGGCGGGCGTGCTGGCGCTCGCGCGCGGCGGCCACCAGCGACCCTGCCCGCGCCGAGGTGGTGATCGGAGGCCCCCGAAGCTGGGCCACGGCGGGGCGCTGCATCGGCACGAGCAGGTCGATCCTGTCGAGCAGCGGTCCGCTCAGGCGGCGCCGATGCCGGGCCAGGTCGGCCTCCGTGCACCGGCACCGCTCGCTCCCGGCATGACCGCACGGGCAGGGGTTGCTGGAGGCAACGAGCATGAACTCGGTGGGATAGATCGCCGTACGCTGGCCCCTGACGATCGCCACGCGACCCTCCTCGATCGGCTGGCGGAGCGCCTCCAAGCTGGGACGCGCGAACTCCGACAGCTCGTCGAGGAACAGCACGCCGTGATGGGCCAGGCTCGCTTCGCCCGGCGCCAGCAATGGCCCCCCGCCCACCAGTCCCGCGGCCGAGATCGTGTGATGGGGCGAGCGGAAGGGTCGGCGAGTGATCAGGCCGTCCTGATCGTGGTGCCCGGTGATGCTGTAGATGCGGGTCACCTCCACCGCTTCTCCGGGGGTGAGCGGGGGGAGGATGGAAGGCAGGCGCCGGGCCAGCATCGTCTTGCCGGTCCCCGGCGGACCCCACAGCAGCAGGTTGTGCCCGCCGGCGGCAGCGACGGTCAGCGCGCGAATGGCGAACGAGTGTCCGCGCACATCGGCCAGGTCGAGAGCCGAGTCCTGTGGGGCCGGGTCGCACCGCCGGGCTTCTGGCAGGGGCGGAGGGGACCCCCCGTCCAGCAGCTCGGCGACCTCCCGAAGCGTGCTCAGTCCGGCGATGCCGAGATCGTCGACCAGCGCCGCCTCAGACGCCCGCGGACGAGCGAGGATCAGGCGCCGAAGACCAGCCCGGCGGGTGGCCTCGGCGACCGCCAGCGTGCCGCGACAGCCGCGCAGCTGCCCGCCCAGCGAGAGCTCGGCGAATACAGCGCAGTCAGCGAGCGCAGCCGCCGGCACCTGTCCGCTCGCCGCCAGAACGCCACACGCGATCGCCAGGTCGAATCCGGGTCCGGCCTTGCGCAGATCGGCGGGCGCGAGGTTGGCCGTGATCCGGCGCGAAGGGAACTGAAAGCCGGAGTTCAGGAGCGCCGACCGAACGCGCTCGCGAGCCTCCCTGACCGCGGCATCTCCCAACCCGACGATCGAGAAACCCGGCAGGCCCGCCCGGATGTCGACCTCAACCGAGACCTGACAGGACTCAAGCCCATCGATGGCAAAGGTCCACACTCGCGCCAGCACGCGACGACCGTAGGAGCGCGGGCGTGCCCTGCTCCGCGCGTTTGTGACAACTTCGCGGCGACTCCGCGACGCGCGAGTGCCGTCGGCAGAATCGGCACAGGGTGGTGGCGATGCCGACCCCAACTGCGCGAGTCGGTCTCAATCCCCGCCCTACCGTCGCCCGCGCCGATGTCATCCGACGTGCGCAGAGCCATTGGGCGCCGGGGGGAGCAGCTTGCCCGGGCTCACTACGAACGGCTGGGGTTCAGGCTGATCGCGCGCAACTATCGGACCCGCCACGGCGAGATCGACCTGATCGTGTCGGACGGCCGGACGCTGGCCTTCGTGGAGGTCAAGACGCGCTGTTCGGGCGCCGGCCACCCCTTCGACGCCATACACGCCAACAAGCAGAGGCGCCTGCGGCGCATGGCTCGCGAGTGGCTGCTGACGGCGCCGCGCCCGGGCGTGCCGGATCTGCGCTTCGACGCGGTGGGAGTGACCCTGGATGCGCGGGGCGAGTTGGTCCGGCTGGACCACCTCGAGGGAGCGTTCTGACCAGAGGAGCGGCCCGGGTCTGATCAGAGGACGAGCTGCTGGTAGGCCGCCGACTGGAACGACATCCGGTGCAGGGGCGAGACGCCCTGGCGCAGGATGGCCTCCCTGTGCTCGGGGGTCGAGTAGCCCACGTGCGCGGCGAAGTCCCACCCGGGATGCAGCGAGTCGGCGCGCTGCATGTAGCGATCGCGCGTGACCTTGGCGATGATGGACGCGGCGGCGATCGCAGCACTGGTCGCGTCACCGTCGATGATGGCCTGCTGCTGGTGGCCGACATCGGGAACCGCGAAGCCATCCACCAGGCACAGGCAGCCGGGCCGCGCGACCCGCATCAGGGCATCCCGCAAGGCTTGAAGGTTGGTCACGTGCAGACCGCGGCCATCGATTCCGCGGACACAGCGCGAGACCACGACAACGCGCGCGGCGGTCCTCAGGACGATCGGATAGAGCTCGTCTCGGCCCTCGGGCGTGTGCTGCTTGGAATCGTTGAGTCCGGCCAGGGCCCGGAGCTGGGCCCGAGTCAGTCCGGCGTAGTCGAACAGGACCGCGGCGGCGACCAGCGGTCCGGCCAGCGAGCCCCGGCCGGCCTCGTCGGCTCCGGCGATGAAGCGGACTCCGAGGCGCCGATCGAAGGAGAACAGACGCCGCCCACTACGACGCGGACTAGCCTTGCCCCGCCGGGTAGCCCCGGCTCTCGGCCGCGACGGGGCCGGCTCAGAGGAACCCGATTCGGTCGAGAGGCCAGTAGGTGAAGAAAGCTCCCCCGATGATCCATTTCTTGGGGACGGGGCCCCAGAAGCGGCTGTCGTCGGACTGCCCACGGTTGTCGCCCATCATGAACCAATAGCCGGGCGGAATGGTGATCGTGTGGTTGAAGGTGCACGTCTCGCCGCCGGCGGGGCACGGACGGATGAAGGATTCCTTTTGCAACTTGCCGTTGCGGATCACGTGCCCGTTGATCACGGAGATGCGGTCTCCGGGACCGGCTACGACCCGCTTGATGAAGTTGACGCTGGCTTCCTTGGCGGTCGGCTTCGGGCAAAGCTCGCCCGCGGACACCTGGACCCCGCACTTCCCTCCGGTCGGATCGACCGCCCCTTGCGGGGGATGGAAGACGACGATCTCGCCCACCGAGGGATTGTTGAAGTCGTTGCCGATGCGGTTGACCAGGACCCGCTGCCCGACGGCCAGCGTGGGCTCCATCGACTCGCTGGGGATCCGGTAGGGCTTGATCAGGAAGGCCTGTATTCCGAACGCCAGCGCCAGGGCGATCGCCACGATGACCACGAGCTCGATGAGCGAGCTGATTCCCGACTTTCTCTTGGTCACGCCGGCTTCTTCTGAATCACGCGGACTCGCCGGAGGACTGGCCCGGTCGCCCGGAGCCTTCCCGGTCACTGGCATCTGGGTTCCCCTCACCCGGCGCGGGATCGCCGGTCTGCTCGGCGGTTTGTGCGCTCTCGTCGGTGGCCTGCTCGCCGTCGAGCGCCTCGCCCGCGGCCTGGCCATCCTCGGACGCCTCGCCCACGGCCTGGCCCTCCTCGGAAGCCTCGCCCGCGGCCTGGCCCTCCGCGGACGCCTCGCCCGCGGCCTGGCCCTCCTCGGACGCCTCGGTCACGGCCTGGCCGTTGCCCGGCGCCTCGGCCGGGGGCTCGAGCACCTCCCACGCGCCGAAACGGCGTTCCCGGACCCGAGCACGCTTGCCCACCCGCTGGCGTAGGTAGTAGAGCTTGGCCCGCCGCACGTCGCCACGGGCGGCGACCTCGATGCGCTCGATCTTCGGCGAATGCACGGGAAAGGTCCGCTCCACGCCGACGCCGAACGACTGCTTGCGGACGGTGAAGGTTTCGCGTGCCCCATGCCCCTGGCGCTTGATCACCACTCCTTCGAAGACCTGGGTGCGGCGCCGGGTGCCTTCGATGACCTGAAAATGGACCTTGACCCGGTCCCCCGCGGCGAATTGCGGGACACGGCGAAGCTGGGCCCGCTCGAGGCTTTCGATGACGCGGCTCATGGGCAAAAAGAACGCGCGGGCATGGCCCACGCCGGCGCGGGACAATGCTAGCGAACGCCCGGGGGCTCTTTGGCCGCTGTCAACCCCCAGCTCGCCCTGCCTCGCGGGCCTCGCGCGAGGATGCCGCCCCCGGGGCGTGGGCTGGTTGAGATTCGGGCCGGCTCGTACGGGCACGGCGGGGTCGGGCGGCCGGACCGATGGGGACGCGGGGCCGAGCGAGCAGCAGCGCACCCGCGGTCACGGCGACGAACGCGAGCACCCGGACGCCGCCGAGCGCGCCGCCGGGAATCGGCTCGTTGAACACCACCGTGCCGGCGGCTATAGGCAAGGCAGTCGTGAGCAACGTCGCTATGCCGGCGACCGTCAGCGCGCCGGCTCGTTGGTAGCCGAGCTGGAGCATCGCGGTGCCGAGGCCGTATCCCAGGACCATCGCACCGACGAAGGCGATCCGCCCACCTCCCTGGGTGGCGAGCTTGGTGGAGATGTCACCGAAGGAGAAGAGCAGTCCGCCGGCGATCCCCTGACCTACGCCGTCTCCGCCGAGGCGACGCCCGGGGACGGCGAAGAACAGCGCCGCCCCCGCCGTGGCAGCCAACCAGGTCACCACCGGCAAGAGCGAACCAGGCCTCCCCGGACCGCTCCCACCGGCCAGCGAGACGCCGAGCGCCACCAGCCCGGCGAGCGCCAGCGCCACCCCGCGCTGCTCGCGGCGGCTGAGCGGACGGTGCCCGAACCGGGCGGTAGCGAAGGCCAGCAGCCCGATGCCACCCGCAGTCACGCTCTGCACCAGGGCGAGCGAGCCGAGCGCCAGAGCCGCGACGTAGAGCAGGAATCCGGTGCTCTCCATCCCGAAGCCAAGCAGCCAGTCTCGGTCGGTAAGCAGGGCGCGCAACGAGCGCAGCGGATGGCGAAGCGAAAGCGGGGGAAGAGCGACGGCCGCCGCCTGCTCGCGCACGTAGGCGAGGTTGACGAGGCTTGTCGAGACGAGCGCGAGCCCGAGGGCCAACGCGGTGCGAGCGCTCACCGGCGCGAGCGCTCCGCGCTGCGCTCGCGGCGCCAGCGCCGGATCTGCTCGTGGTGGCCCGAGAGCAGGACCTCGGGAACGCTCCAGCCCCGGTATTCGGCCGGGCGGGTGTAGTGCGGGTACTCGGGCTGACCTTCGAGCGCGGCGCTGAAGGACTCCTCGACGGCGGACTCGGCGTGACCCAGAGCGCCCGGAAGCTTGCGCAGCAGCGCATCGCAGAGCACCATCGCGGCCAGCTCCCCGCCCGAGATGACGTAGCGACCGATCGACACGACGTCGCTCGTGAAGTGCTCGAGGATCCGCTCGTCGAATCCCTCGTACCGACCACACAACAGGGTCAGGGCCGGCTCGGCCGCCAGCTCGGCGACCAATGGCTCGTCGAGCACCCGGCCGGCGGGGCTGAGTGCGATCACGCGGCGTTCCGAGCGCAGGTCAACCGGATCGCGGCCATAGCGGGCCCTCAGGGCGGCATCCATGACGTCAACCCGGAGGACCATGCCCGCCCCGCCGCCGAACGGAGTGTCGTCCACCTGCCCCGCGCGCAGGGGCGTGTGCTCGCGTGGATTCACGCAGTCGAGCGTGTGGCCCAGAGCGAGGGCGTTGGCCACGTGGCGCTGGCCATAGAACCAGTCGAAGGCTTCGGGGAATAGGGTGAAGACGTCGATGTTCAGCGCAGTCCCCTAGCCGGGCTCACGCATCGGGCGCGACGAAACCGAGATCGACCTCGATGCGGCGACCGGCGACGTCCACCTCTCGCAGCGCATCGCGCACCATCGGTACCAGCAGGTCGCTCCCGTCCGGTCGCGCAACCTCGAGTACGTCGCACGAAGGCAGGCTCAGCAACCGCCGCACGACGCCCACCTCGCGAGTTCCGTCGTGGACGCGGCACCCCTCGAGCTCCTCGGCCCACCACTCGTCCGCGCCGAGCGCCGGCGCCTCCGAGCGGCGGACCCAGAGCGGTTCCCCGTGCAGGTCCTGGGCCTGGGCCCGGGAACTGCAGCCATCCAGACGGACGATTGGCTGCCGGTCGGTCCCCGCGCGCCGAACGATGGTCCGGCGGCTTCCGGCCACCGCGACCGAGGCGCCCGCGCTCAACAGCGCCGGCCGCGCAAGAGCGACCCGGAAGCTTCCGTCCAGCCCGTGAGGCCGGCCCACCCGGCCGGCCATCAGCCGCTGGGCGAGATCCGCTCCCGCGCCAGACCTGTCGCGCTCGACGGCGGGATCGGCTCCCGAGCCAGACTTCTCGTGATCGAGGGCGGGATCCGCTCCCGCGCCAGACTTGTCGCGATCGAGGGAATCCTCCATCGCCGGGCCGGCCAGGTCAGTCGACGATGTCGACCAGGACGCGCCGGTTCTCGCGGACCGCCGCAGCCTTGACCACCGAGCGCAGCGCCTTCGCCGTGCGGCCCCCGCGGCCGATCACCTTGCCGTAGTCGTCCTCGCCCACCGCGAGCTCGAGGACCAGCGTCCCGTCGTCCTCGTCGAACTGCTCGACCGACACCTGCTCGGGTGAGTCGACCAAACCCCTGGCCAGGTACTCGAGCAGCTCGGACATGCTCGCGGGCGGTGACGCGCTCAGCGGACCTCGATCCCCTGAGTGCGCAGCAGCTTGCGGACGGCACCGGAGGGTTGGGCCCCCTGAGCCAGCCACAGCCGAACCCGCTCGTGATCGACGACGATGGTCGACGGGTCCGTCTGCGGGTTGTAGTGGCCCACGGTCTCGATCACGCGTCCGTCCCGGGGCGAGCGCTGATCGGCGACCACGACGCGCCAGATCGGGTCCTTGCGGCCGCCCACGCGGGTGAGCCTCAGACGGACGGACACGCTTCACACCCTGGGTTGTGGTGGTTCATGCAGCCAGCAGGTTAGTGGGTGGCGGCCCATTACCCGCCCGCGAGCCGGCTGGCGCTAGGGCCTCCCGGCCGGCGTCAGGGCGCCTGGCGCATGAGAGCGCCCAGATCGGGCAGGCGGCCCCGCCCCAGCTGCTTCATGACGCGGCGCACCTCCCCGAACTGCTTGACCAACTGGTTGACCGCCTGGACGTTGGTTCCAGAGCCGCGCGCGATGCGCAGACGGCGGGACCCCTTGATGAGCTCGGGATGGCTGCGCTCCTCGGGGGTCATCGAAAGGATGATCGCCTGGATGCGGTCGATCTCGCGCTCGTCGACCTTCAGACCGCGCACCTGGGCACCCAGCCCCGGGATCATCCCCAGCAGACCGGTCAGCGGTCCCATGCGCCGAAGCTGGCGCAGCTGCGAGAGGAAGTCTTCGAGCGTGAACTCCTCGCGGCGGATCTTGCGCTCCAGCTCCTTGGCTTGCTCCGCATCGATCTGGCGCTCGGCCCGCTCGATGAAGCTCATCACGTCTCCCATCCCGAGGATGCGCTGCGCCATCCGGTCGGGGTGGAAACGCTCGAACTGGTCGAGCTTCTCGCCGGTCGAGGCGTACAGGATCGGCTTTCCGGTGACGGCCTTGACCGACAGCGCGGCACCGCCGCGAGCGTCCCCATCGAGCTTGCTCATGACGACGCCGTCGAACTGCACGGCCTCGGCGAAGGATTCGGCGACATTGACCGCGTCCTGCCCGGTCATGGCGTCGACCACGAGCAGGATGTCGTGGGGCTTGACCGCTGTGCGCATGTCGACGAGCTCGGCCATGAGCTCCTGATCGACGTGCAGTCGTCCGCCGGTATCGACGATCAGGATGTCCTTGCCGTTCTCGCGCGCCTGCTCGAGCGCCCAGCGAGCGATGTCGACCGCCGAGCGTTCGGTTCCCTGCTCGTAGACGGTGGCCCCAGCCTGGCTGCCCACCTTGACGAGCTGCTCGACCGCCGCGGGCCTGCGCACGTCGCACGCGGCGAGCGCCACCGCCGAGCTGCCTTCCTCGCGTAGGTGGCGAGCAAGCTTCGCCGCCGCCGTGGTCTTGCCCGAACCCTGCAGCCCGGCCATGAGGATGACCGTCGGTGGGCGGGGGGAGAAGCTCAGGCCCTGGGCGGCGCCGCCCATGAGCGCGGCCAGCTCCTCGCCCACGATCTTGACCACCTGCTGGCCCGGGTTGAGCTGGCCCACCAGACCGGCGCCCAGACACCGCTCGCGGACCGTGGACGTAAACGACTTCACGACCCGGAAGTTGACGTCCGCCTCGAGCAGCGCGAGCCTGATCTCGCGCATCGCCCGGTCGACGTCCTCCTCGGTCAGCGTCCCCCGGCCGCGAACGTCGGCCAGCGTGGCCTGGAGCCTCTCAGACAGCGCGTCGAACATGCCGGACACAGTCTGGCAGCGCCAAACCGCGGCGGCCCGCCTCCACTGGCAGTGGCAGACCGCCGCGGCCGAGCTGGGCCTAAGACCGGACCCCGGCCGGCAGCGCCTCCGGCACGGCGGCCCCGACGGCCTCCTCGCGCTCCGGCCCCGGACGGATCAGCGTCACCGCGAGCGCCAGCCCGGCCAGAGCGAAGCCGGCGCCAACGAGGAAGGCGTCGTGAAAGCCACCCACCAGCGCCCCGTGGAGAGCGGAACGGGCCCCGTGGGCGGACGCCAGCAGATGGTTGGTCTGAGAGGTGGCGATCGTGCTCAAGATCGCCAGGCCCAGCGCGCCGCCCACCTGCTGGGACGTGTTGATCAGCCCCGACGCGAGCCCGGCGTCGTTCGCCCGGACTCCCTCCTGCGAACCGATCGTCACCGGTACGAACGCCAGCCCCAGTCCGACGCCGGCCAGCACGCTCGGGAACAGGATGTCGCCCACGTAGCTCCCCGAGACCGATATCTGGGAGAACCACAGCAGCGCTCCGGCCACCAGCACCATGCCGGAGACCAGAACCGGGCGCATCCCGAGCCGGGTCACGAGCTGCGAGGCCACCCCGGCCGAGGCGATGATGCTCAGCGCCAGCGGCAGGTAGGACAGACCGGCCTTCAGCGCCGAGTAGCCGAGCACCTGCTGCATGTAGAGCGACACGAAGAAGAACATCGAGAACAGGGCCGCGCCCATCAGCAATCCGATCGCGTTCGAAGCGCCGATCGAACCGACCCGGAAGATCGAGAACGGCATCAGCGGCTCCCGGGTCCGGGACTCGATGACCCCGAACGCGGCCAGCAGCAGGCCCGACAGGGCCAGCAGCCCGATGGTCTGGGTCGAGCCCCAGCCCGCGCTCGTGGCCTTCACGACCGCGTAGACGAGGACCACGAGCCCTGCGGTTACGGCGCTGGCGCCCGCGAGGTCGAAGTGGCGCTCGCCCGTCTCACGACGGCTCTCGGTCACGAACGCGCGCGCCAGAAGGGCGGCCGCGATCCCGATCGGGACGTTGACGAACAGGACCCATTGCCAGCCCAGTCCGCTGGTGATAGTCCCGCCCAGGAGCACGCCGGCCGCGCCTCCGCTGCCCGCGACAGCTCCCCAGATCCCGAGCGCGCGGTTGCGGTCGGCGCCCTCACGGAACGTGGTGGTGATGATGGATAGCGCGGCGGGCGACAGCAGCGCCGCCCCC
>DASZHF010000003.1:0-3648 GCA_035938095.1 Solirubrobacteraceae bacterium | reverse complement strand
CCGGCGTCGAGGACGAGCCGCTGCTGATGGAGCTCGCCACGAGCCTGGGCGCCGATGTGCCGGCCCAGATCCGCCCCGGACGCGCCCTGGTCGAGGGGGCGGGGGAGAGGGTTCGCCGCCTCCCCGACGCCGAACGGGCCGCCATCCTGATCGTCCCCAGCCCCGAACGACTCTCGACCGCTGCCGTCTATGCCGAGGCCGACCGCTTAGGACTGCCGCGCGACCCGCAGGGCCTCGCACGGGCGCGGAGCGCGGTGGAGTCGAACCTGACACAGCGGGACGGGCTGCCACCGGAGCTGTTGGTCAACGAGCTCGAGCCAGCGGCCCGCGCGCTGTGCCCGCCCATCGGGGAGGCGCTGCGGGCGGTGCGCGACGTCGGGGCCCACATTGCGATGGTGAGCGGGTCCGGGCCCACGGTCCTGGGGCTGTTCGAAGGGCCGGGGGGGGCGGACGCGGCGCGAACGGCGGCGCTGGTCCTGGCCGGCCGTCACCCTGGCACCGTGGCGGTGACGCCCGTGGGCGGGGAGTTCGGTCGCCCCTCGCCACCCCCGCTGAAGGGCATCCCGACGCCCGCGTGACCCCGCTCGCGCCCCCGCCCACGTGGGCGATGTCCCCGCCGTCGCCCGGTTGCGCCACAATTTGGTGGGCCGTTCTGAGCGATCGTCCCCCTGAGGCCTTCCCAGGGAGGCACACTCAGGGGCGCCGATGGCGCGGCTCCGTACCCCTGGTCATGTCAAACATCTCCGTCACCTACCTCGTGGCCGCCTGCAGCGGCGTGTTCGGCCTGGCGGCGTTCACCGCGCTCATCCTGGTGCCCGTGTGGAACTCCTACACCCGGCTGTGGGAGCGGATGGCGGCGACGGTGCTCTCGCTCTACGTGCTCGCCGCGCTCCTGGGTCTCGGCGTGCTCGCCGGAGCGGCGGTCGTCTGGTTCTGGGACCGGCTGTAGCGCCCGGCATGACTGGGCCCGCCGAAGGCACCTCCGCTGGGGTGGAGCTGGCCGCGCTTGACGCCGTCAGCGAAGCCGTCGAGTCCGGAGCCGGACTGCCCGAGGTGCTGCGTGCCGCGGCCAAGGCGCTGGACGCGAGCTTCGTCCTGATCGACAGCTCGAGCGCCGTTCTGGCTGTCGCCACCCGGTCTCCAGCCGATGAGCAGTCGCTGATGTCCGATGCCCCCGGGGTCACCACCCTTCCCCTGCGTGTGGCCGACACGCTCGTGGGGACACTGCGCATGCGGGCCCGGACGGAGCCCGGCCCGGCGGTCGTGCGCCTGGTCAGCACCCTGATCGCCTCCGAGGTCGAGCGCGTACGAGCCCCTGAGCGCGCTTCTCATCAGGCGCAGGCCGAGTTCCTGCGCGCGCTGCTGGCCCGAGAGATCACCGAGCGCGCGGATCTGCTCGCTCGGGCCAAGGAGCTCATGATCGACCTGGACGACGGAGGGAGCGTGATCGTGGCCCGCGCCCACCCCCACGTGCCCACCGACGACGGATGGCGGGCGCGTGTGCTCGCGCTGGCGGAGCGCGGAGCCCGCACGGGCGCATCTCGGTGCCTGTCGGGGCTGTCCGACCGCCCGGAGCTGGCCGGCGCCGAGGTGGTCCTGCTCGTGCCGGGAGCCGCCGAGGCTAACGCCCGGCGCGCCGCCGAGGGCATCCTGCGCGAGCTCGAGGGCAACCTCCCCGGCTACACGTTCTCGGTCGGTCGCAGTCGCTTGGCCAGCAATCCGGTGGACCTCCCGCGCGCCGCCGAAGAAGCGCTGCTCGCCACGAACGTCGCCTACGGACGCGAGGACCGGCCGCTGCTGGCGTTCGAGGAAACGGGCGCCTACCGCCTGCTGCTGTCGGCCATGAGTGAGAACCCCGAGGAGCTCCAGGCGTTCTACACCGAAACCGTGGGGCCCCTCGTCTCTTACGACGAGCAGTATGAGACCGAGCTGGTGCGCACGGTCGAGACGTTCCTGGAGGCTGATGGGAACGTCGCCGGGACCGCCCAGCGGTTGTTCACCCATCGCCACACGATCCGTTACCGGCTCGAGCGCGTCCGAGAGTTGTGCGGGCTCGACGTCGGCTCCAGCGACGGGCGCGAGAAGCTCAGCCTGGGCCTCAAGGCCATGCGCGTACTCGGGATCGCCGCCGCCGGTGGACCGGCGAGCGAGAAGGGGGCGGGGGCGGGGCGGGTGCCGCGAAACAGGCCGGGCGCCAGGTAGGTCCACCGGACGGTGGTCGCGAGCCCGGACGGGACCCGCGTTCTGCTTCTGGCGCGTGCCCCGGTCCCCGGCGCATGCAAGCGGCACCTGGAGCCGCTCCTCGGACCCGACGGCTGCGCCCGCCTGCAGGCCCTGCTCGTTCGTCGGGCCGTCACGTGGGCGACGAGCGTCGCGCCCGGGGCCGTTCATCTCGGCTTCGATCCGCCCGCCGCCGGCGAGCAGATATCGGAGCTCACGCCGCCCGAAGTCGACGTCTTCCCCCAGACCGACGGGCCGCTCGGGCAGCGCCTGCTGGATGCGCTTAATCGGGCCGGCCGGAACCAGCCGAGTGACCGCGCGGCTGGCTCCGCGACGCGCCCAGCGGATGGCTCCACGACGCGCCCCGCCGCGGGCCCCATCCTGATCGCCGGTGTCGACATGCCAACCCTCGCGCCGGCACACGCCGAAGCCGTTCTCGACGACGTCGCCGACGGTTGGGACGTCAGCTTCGGTCCGTCGACCGGCGGCGGCTGCTACCTGCTGGGCCTGGGTCGGGCCGGCACCGAGTTCTTCGACAACGCGATCGGCGACGCCGCGTTTGGCGCCTCGACGCGCGCCGAGCTCGTCGAGCGAGCGCTGGCCGCCAGCCGGGAACGACACCTGAAGGTGGGGCTACTGCGCTCCGAGCGCGAGCTCCACGACCCGGCCGACGTCCGCGCGCTGCTCGCCGACCCGCTCACGCCCGCCGACCTGGTCGCCGCGCTGCAGCCCTCGAGCTGATCCGGGCTCCCGGCCGTTGCGTCAATACAAGGGACTCGGACCCCTTTGTTTCCCTGCGCCCTTGGGTGGCGTCGCCGGCCTCGTGGGCGGCGCCGCCGGGTTGGTCGCAGTTCCCGTCTGGGTGGCACTGAGGCCCTGCGTGGCCAGGGTGGTGATGTCGAACACCTGACTGGCCGGAGGCGCAGTCACTGAGACCGGGACTCCGAAATCGGACAGGTCGATCGTGAAGTTCAAGGTAGTGCCCGCTCCGGTCCCGGAGTTGATCGCGTAGGCGATCTGCTCGCGCCGGACGAGGCCTTGGCCGTCGATCCACACATCAACGGGAATCTTCGTGCTGCTACCTGCCGTCCGCAGCAGGCTCTGGATCCCTGCGCTGGCTGCCGGTGTGGACTTGGAGAGATGCTGGAGCGCCGTTTTCAGGTCGATGATCGTGTGGTAGTGGGTCGTGGTGACGCCACCGATGACGGCGGTTCCCAGCTTGCTGACGTGACCAGCCCCGCGGAGATAGCTCAGGTACTGCGACGGGTCGACCCCGCCGAGTCCGCCTCCCAGCTGGTTGAGGTTGATCCCCTTCCCGGCCAGAGCTGCGTTGAGGTCGAGCTTGAGCCACTTCTTGCCGCCCGGCAGTCCGGCCCCATTCGGGAGGCCGTTTGGGAATTCGATGTAGAGCACGTAGTTGAGGAACAG
>DASZHF010000002.1:0-61135 GCA_035938095.1 Solirubrobacteraceae bacterium | reverse complement strand
AGCATCGACAGGGGGGTCTGCTGGGCGGGCTTCATCACCATCGTGCACCCGGCGGCGACCGCCGGACCGATCTTGCGGGTGCCCATCGCCATCGGGAAGTTCCACGGCGTGATCAGCACGCTCGGACCGACCGGCTGCTTGAGGACCAGTACGCGACCCTTGCCGGTCGTCGCCACCGAGTAGCGGCCGTCGATCCGCACCGCCTCCTCGGAGAACCAGCGCAGGAAATCGGCCGCGTAGGCGACCTCCGCCTCGGACTCGGCGACCGGCTTGCCCATCTCGAGCGTCATGAGCACGGCCAGGTCCTGCTTGCGCTCCATGATGAGCTCGTAGGCCCGGCGCAGGATCTCGCCCCGCTCACGCGGAGCGTGCCTACCCCACTCGGGCTGGTGCTCGGCCGCCGCCGCCAGCGCCGCCTGGCTGTCCGCGACCGTGGCGTCCGCCACTTCGCACAGCGTCTCGCCCGTGGACGGGTCCTCCACCGCGAGCGTCGCGCCCTCCGACGCCGGGCGCCACTCGCCCCCGATGTAGAGCTCCTTGGGCACGGCGTCGAGCACTGCTCGCTCGCGGGTGGATTGGTCTGTGGTCGTCGCCATCTGGGTCACCCCCGGCGGTCGTCGGTTGTCATGTCACTGCTCGGTCGTCGGTTGTCACGTCGCTACTCGGTCGTCGGTCCTCACGTCACCACTGTCTCCGTACCCAGCTCCTCGGAGATCGCCACATCGAGCGAGTAATCGATCGGAACCACGATCAGCGAGGGCAGGTCGAGCTCCAGTCCGCGGCGCAGATGCTGGGAGAAGTCATCGACCGACTCGCACCGCCACGCGGGCAGTCCGAATGACTCGGCGAGCTTGACGAAGTCCGGGTTGGTGAAGTCGGTCCCGAAGTGGCGACCGAACTTCTTGTCCTGCTTCCAGACGATGGAGCCGTACTGACAGTTCTCCCAGATGACGGTGACGAATGCGGTACGCAGCCGCATCGCCGTCTCGAGCTCCTGGCAATTCATCAAGAACCCGCCATCGCCGGTGACGGTCACGACCTTGCGCTCTGGGTGCACGAGCTTGGCGGCTATGGCACAGGGCGTCGCGAACCCCATGCCCGCCAAGCCGTTGGCGATCATGACCGTGTTCGGCTCGTGGGCGGGGAACATGCGCCCGATCCAGAGCTTGTGCAAGCCGACGTCTGAGATCAGGATGTCGTTGCGTCCCAGCGCCTGGCGCAGCTCCCACAGCACGCGCGGAGGCCGCATGGGGAACTGGTCGTCTTCGCGTGCGGCCTCGAAGCGGCCGAGCACGACGTCTCGCAGGCGCTGGGACCCGCCCGAGTGGGGAACGTCGCGGCCCTCCTCGGCCAGGCGCGAGAGCACGTGGTAGATGTCGCCGATCAACTCGACCTCGGGGCTGTAGTACTCGTCGATCTCGGCCGAGACCGAATCGATCATGACGATCTTCTTGTCGCGATCGCGGTTCCAGTGCTTGGGGGAGTGCTCGACCAGGTCGTATCCGATCGCGATCACCACGTCGGCGTCCTCGAAGCCGGCCATGGCGTAGTCACGGGACTGGAGTCCGACCGTGCCCAGGGCGTGGGGATCGACGTAGTCGATCAGCCCCTTACCCATGAACGTCTCGGCGACCGGAATGCCGGTGGCGCGGACGAACTCGCGCAGCGCGGGTGCAGCCCGGGCCCGGACCACGCCGTTGCCGGCCAGGGCGACGGGGTTGAGCGCGTTGCGAATTATGTCCGCGGCCTTCAGCAGCTCGCGCGCGCCGGGCTCGGGCTCTACCGGCCGGCGACGGACGAGCGGCGCAGCTTCGACGTCAGCGGCCATCACGTCCTCGGGCAGCTCGATGTGGGTCGCGCCCGGCTTCTCGGACTCGGCGATCTTGAACGCCTTGCGCACGACCTCGGGGATGATGTCCGGACTCGCGACGCGCGCGTTCCACTTGGTGATCGGGCGCATCATGGCCAGCAGGTCGATGTACTGGTGAGACTCCTTGTGCATGCGCTCGAGGTCGGACTGGCCCGTGAGGGCGACCAGCGGAGCGCGGTCGAGATTGGCGTCCGCCACTGCGGTCATCAGGTTCGTCGCCCCCGGACCCAGCGTGCCCAGGCACACGCCCGCGCGGCCGGTGAGCCGTCCGTACATGTCCGCCATGAAGGCCCCGCCCTGCTCGTGGCGCACGGGGATGAAGGCGACCGAGGAGTCCTCGAGCGACTCGTTGAGATCGAGGGTCTCCTCGCCCGGAATCCCGAATACGCACTTGACGCCCTCGGACTCGAGGCACTCCACGAAGAGGTCGGAGGCGCGGCGCGGGGTCACGGCAGCGAGGACGAACGGGGGCTGAGCATGGTGCCGGGCACTAGCCGGTGTACACCCGCGACAATGACTCCGCCACGCAGACGGGCTTCTCGGCGCCTTCGCGCTCGAAGGTGAGCTCCGTCGTGAGCTGGGCGCCGCCGGGGATGTCCTCGACCGAAGCGAGCTTGGCCCGCATTCGGACCCGGCTTCCAACCGGCAGCGGGGCCGGGAAGCGGACGCGGTTCAGACCGTAGTTGAGCCCGAAGGCAAAGCCCTCCAGCGAGAACATGTCGTAGGAGAAGCGGGGGGCCAGGCACAGCGTGTAGTAACCGTGCGCGATCGTTCCGCCGAAGGGCGTGTCCTTGGCGCGCTCGACGTCGATGTGAATCCACTGGTCGTCGCCGGTGACGCGCGCGAACTCGTTGATCTCCTCCTGGGTGACGTCGTGCCACTCGCTTACGCCGAGCTCCTCGCCGACGTGAGACTTGACCTCGTCCAGACCGGTCAGGGTGAGCATGGTCCTGAGCGACTCCTTGTTGTCGGGGTGATGGACGAAGCGTACGCGCCCGGCTCGCTCCGCGCCTAAGCTGAGCGGCGCATGGCCGGCCCGCTGATCGTCGTGGACACTCCCTGGCTGCTGTACCGGTCGTTCTTCGCACTGCCCAGATCGATCGTGGGGAGCGGCGGCGAGCCGGTGGGCGCCCTGCTGGGGACGGTCAACGCGATGCTCACGGCGGTGACGGCCTGCGAGCCGCGGGCCGTGACGGCCTGCTTCGGCCGCCAGGACGCCCCCTACCGCGTCGAGCTGTACCCGGCCTACCACGCGCACCGCGATCCGATGCCCGATGCTCTGGCGGAACAGTGGGAGCGCGCGCCCGCGCTGCTCGCGCGCTTCGGCTGGCAGGTGCTGGACACCGACGAGCTCGAGGCCGACGACCTGCTCTATTCTCTGGCCCGGACCGAGGAGGAGGCCGGCGGGGAGGCGCTCATCATGACCGCCGACCGCGACCTCTTCCAGGCCGTCGGTCCGAACGTGTCCGTGCTCGAGTTGACCAAGGAGGGCCAGGCCGTGAAGATCGGCCCCGACGAGGTCAAGCGCCGCTACGGCGTCGAACCCGAGCTCGTGCCCGACTTCATCGCCCTGCGCGGAGACCCGTCCGACGGCCTCCCCGGAGCCAAGGGCATCGGGCCCAAGACGGCGCGCGACCTGCTGCTCGAGCACGGCTCGCTCGAGCAGGCCATCGCGCGGTCCCACCGCGAGCGCCCGCGCGTGGGAGAGGCTCTGCGCAGCCAGGCCGACGAGCTGCGGGACTTCCGCAAGATCGCCACGCTGGTCCGCGTACCCGTGAAGCGACCGCCCGACGCAGCCACCGACTACGCCGGCGGCGCCGAGGCCGCACGCGAGTACGGGATGCGGCGCCTGGCGGCGCGGCTGGAGCGCGTCACGGGGTGAACTTGATCGTGAGCACGTCGCCGTCTGTGAGCACGTAGTCGCGCCCCTCGATGCGAAGCGTGCCGCGATCGCGCGCCGCCGCGTAGCCTCCGGCGCTGACGAGCTCGCGCCACGAAACGACCTCGGCGCGCACGAACCCGCGCCGCATGTCGGTGTGGATCTCGCCCGCGGCGTCCAGCGCCGTCGCCCCCCGTGGCACATGCCAGGACTGCGCGGGCCGGGCCTGGTCGGCGGTGAAGAACGCGATCAGGTCCAGCAGCGCGAAGGCCTCCGCGATCACGCGAGGGAGCCCCGGCTCCGGAGCCCCCAGCTCCTCGCGCAGCGCGTCGGACTCGGACGGGTCGAGCTCGGCCAGCTCGGCCTCCAGCCGGGCCGGGACCGCGACCACCCGCGCCCCGACCGCAACGGCGTGCTCGAGCAGGGCGGGCGGGATCTCCGCGCTCCCCTCGTCGACGTTGACAACGAACAGCACCGGCTTGGCCGTGAGCGGACCGAGCTGGCGCACCGCGTCGGGGGCGTCGGCCGGGGGCGGGACGTCGCGCGCGGGCTGGCCCGCCCCGAGCGCGGCGATCAGCTCGCGCAGCCAACGCTCCTCGGCCACGGCGCTGCGCTGCCCGCCCCGGGCGGTGCGCTCCACGCGTTCGAGCCGCCGCTCGGCCTGCTCGAGGTCGGCGAGCAGCAGCTCGGCTTCGACGACCTCGGCGTCGGCCACCGGGTCCACCTGGCCATCCGGGTGAACGACGGAAGGGTCGCCGTGGGCCCGGACCACGTGCAGGATGGCGTCGGTTTCGCGGATGTGGGCGAGGAACCGGTTGCCGAGCCCCTCGCCCCGGTGGGCGCCGGCGATCAGCCCGGCGATGTCGTGAAACTGGATCGTGTCGGGGATCACCGGGTCGGCCTTCAGGGTCTTGGCCAACTCCACCAGCCGCTCGTCGGCCACCGGGACGACGGCGACGTTGGGCTCGATGGTGGTGAACGGGTAGTTGGCGGCCTCCGCGCCGGCCCCGGTGAGCGCGTTGAAGAGCGAGGACTTGCCCGCGTTGGGGAGCCCGACTATGCCGACCCTCAACGGCGCCGTTCTCCGGGCGGAGCCCGTCGAGGGCGGAGCCCCTCCTCCCCCAGGACGGTGCCGAGGATCGCGCCGGCGAGGACGTCGGAGGGGTAGTGCACCCCGAGGTAGCACCGGGATGCGGCCAGCCCCGCGGCCAGGGCGTAGAGCGGCGCAGCCGGGAGGCCCAGGCGCGAGTAGCTGCGCGCGGCGAGAAAGGACGTGGTCGCGTGGGCGCTGGGAAAGCTCAGGCCGGTGGGGGTGCCGGTCAGCGGGGGAAGTCCCCTCAGGCGGGGACGGCGCCGCCCGGTCGCGAGCTTGATGAGCGTGTTGGCGACGTAGCCGCCCACGACGCCGATCGTCGCGCGGCGCCAGGCGGGGCGTCGCGGGCGGTCGATCGCGCCCGCCGCCGTCCCGATCGCGAGCCACACGGCCCCGTGCTCTCCGAGGGTGCTGAAGCGCGCGACGGCGCGATCGCGGCCCGGTGTGTGTCCCGCCGTGCGGACCCAGCGCAGGAGCGCGAGGTCCAGCGCCTGGAGGTCGGGCACCGGGAGCCGCTCAGGCGCCGAAGCCGACCCGGTGCTCGTCGCTCTCGACCCGCACGTAGACCACCTCGCCGAGATTGAGCCTGATGACGCCGTCCTCCGAGTGGGCTTCGTGCCAGCCTCCGCGCTCGAGGGCCTTATTGAGGGAATCGAGGCCCTTGTCGGTCAGCCGCAGTGCGAGCACCTGTCCACCGTGGAATCCGACGCTGATCCGGTGCGGGTGCGGGCGTTCGTCGGCCATCAGTGATCCGGCGCGGGCTGGACGAGCTCGGTGAGCACGCCGCCCGTGCTGCTGGGGTGAAGGAAGGCGACCTGCGAGTTGCGAATGCCGGTGCGCGGGGTGTCGTCGATCACGCGCAGCCCTTGGGCCTTGCACGCGGAGAGCGCGGCGGCGACGTCCGGCACCCGATAGGCGAGGTGGTGAAGACCGGGACCCCGCTTGGCCAGGAACCGGCCCACCGGGGTCTCCGGCCCGAGCGGGGCCAGCAGCTCGAGGTGGCTATCGCCGATGTCGAGCAGGAGGGCCTCAACCCCTTGCTGGTCGACGATCTCGCGGTGGGACACCGTGAGGCCGAAGGTGCCCTCGAAGAGTCCGAGGGAGGGGTCGATCGCCTCGACGGCGATGCCCACGTGGTCGATGCTCTCGAACACCGGCGCCAGTGTATCGGCGGCCTCCGGGAGGACTGCGATCGGGATTCGTGTCCGGCGGGTGATCAGTCGGCGGTGGCGGCGGTGACCGCCGCTGATGCGGATCCGTTCCCGTTGGCGACCGGGGGAGCCGTGGGCACCACGGCCGCGACGCGCAGCTCGGGCTGGGGCACACGGTCGACCGGCGGCACGTCGGCCATGATCCGATCGATCGCGGGGCGGTCCAGCACCTCGCGCTCGAGCAGCTCGCCGGCGAGCTCGTCGAGCTTGTGCCGGTGGGCCTCGATCAGGCGGTGCGCGGTCCGGCGGGCCTCGTCGATGACGTCGTGGCGTTCCTCGTCACGGATGCGCCGCGTCACCTCGGACATAACGTCCGCGTGCCCGTGGCCGTTCACGCTGGCCGCACCCAGCGACGTGCCCATCCCGTAGTCGCCGACCATCGCGGTGGCGATCTCCGACACGCGCTTGAGATCGTCCGAGGCGCCGGTGGTGATCGCTCCGAACACGACCTGCTCGGCGGCGCGTCCCCCGAGCAGGACGGTCATGTAGTCGATGAGCTCCTCGCGCGTCTTGAGGTAGCGGTCCTCGGCCGGCAGGTTGAGCGTGAACCCGAGCGCACGGCCGCGCGGGACGATCGAGATCTTGTGGACGCGGTCGACGGAGGTCAGCAGCTCGCCGCACAACGCGTGCCCCGCCTCGTGGTAAGCGACGACGCGCTTCTCGTGCGAGTTGAGCACGCGGCGGGACTGGACCCCGGCGATGACGCGCTCGAGCGCCTGGTCGAAGTCATCGAGGCAGAGGGACGTGCCGGACCGGCGCGCGGCGAAGATGGCAGCCTCGTTGCAGATGTTGGCCAGGTCGGCGCCGGTCAGCCCGCTGGTCTGGGCCGCGACCACCGAGAGGTCGACGTCGTCCAGCGGCTTGCTCTTGGTGTGCACCTTGAGGATCCCCTCGCGCCCCTTGACGTCGGGCGGGGACACGAACACCTGGCGGTCGAAGCGGCCCGGGCGCAGCAGGGCGGGGTCGAGCTTCTCCAGCAGGTTGGAGGCCCCCATCACCACCAGGTCGCCGCGCGACTCGAAGCCGTCCATCTCGACGAGCAGCTGGTTGAGCGTCTGGTCGCGCTCGCCCGAGATGTCCGATCCGCGACGCCCGCCGACCGCGTCGAGCTCGTCGATGAAGATGATGGCCGGGGTGTTCTTGCGCGCGATCGCGAACAGTCGCCGGATGCGGGCGGCGCCGAGGCCGGCGAACATCTCGACGAACGCAGCCGCCGACTGCGAGAAGAACTGGGCGCCCGACTCGTTGGCAACAGCCTTGGCGAGCAGCGTCTTCCCCGTGCCCGGGGGTCCGTGCAGGAGGATGCCCTTGGGCACCTGGGCCCCGAGCTTGGTGAACTGCTTGGGGTTGCGCAGGAACTCGACGATCTCGACCAGCTCGGCCTTGGCCTCGTCGGCGCCGGCGATGTCGTCCCAGTGCACCGACATGTTCGAGGCGGGCTTGATCTGCTGAGGCTTGGTCTTCGGCATCACCTTCAGCAGGCGCCAGAAGATGAACAGCATCACCGACATGAACAGCATCGTGGCCACCCCCGACCACTGGAAAGCGAAGTCCTGAACCGATTGGGCGAAGTCAGCGAGAATGGGCATGCGTCATTCGTACTGGGCCCGGCGCCGGTAATCAAGCACCTGCCGGCCCGCCTGGACCGATGATGTATGGACGGATGTTTGAAAAGGGACGCCCGGCGGTTTAGCTGGGCGCGCCCTCAGGGACGGCGCCGCCCTCGGTCGGGCTGGTCGCTCCCTCGATCCGCAAGATCTCGCTGAGCGCCGCCTGACCGACCTCGAGCTGCAGAGCGCTCGGCTCGCGGGTGCCGATCGCGCGCTGAAGCGCGTGGCCCGGGCGGCGCAGCATGCGAGCCACCGGGCTGCCGGCGTGGCGCTCGGACCACGCGAACAGCTCGACGGCCACCCCCGTGGCGGCGAGCGTCACCGCTCCGCCGGCCAGCGGCCCGGGCGCCTGCACCACCTGGCGCAGCGCCGCCAGGCCGGCCAGATTGGCCACCAGCATCGGCGCCACCAGGTGCGACCCACAGCGGTCGTGCTCCTTGGCCACCAGCGCCGCGTCGGGCTCTCCGCGCTCGTAGGCGGCGATCGCCTTGTGCTCGGCGCCGTGATAAGCGGCCAGGTCTCCGCTCCGCAGCGCGGCGAGCGCGGGGGCGAATCCCACCGCCGCGGCGGTGACCTCGGCGCCCAGACGCCCGCGGCCGCGACGCCTGATCACGGCCCCGGTGGTCGCGGCGCCGGCCACCGCGGTCATCACGCCCGCGCTCTCGAACGGCATCCGCGCCCCGGGCAGCGCGCGCTTGACCACCGGCAGGACGGCCAGCACCTCGCCCAGGCGCGCCACCCCACGCAGCCCGGGCACCCCGTCGAGCGCTCCCGTGCGAGGCCGGCGGCCCGAGGCGACCTCGATCTCGCCGCCGGGGGAGCGGATCGCGGCGGCCCAGTGGTTGCGGCCGTGCACGAGCAGGCCGTTGCGCAGGGCCATCCCTCCCAACCGCAGCTTGGCGTTCTCCCCCTCGTCGCGGTCGCGAGCCCCGTGCGGCGGCTCGTTCTCCACGGCCCCGTCCTCCTTAATCATCTCCTTCATCCCAGCACTCGCTCGGCGAGGTCGGCGAAGAAACGGGTCGCGAAGCCCAGGTCGCGGACGTCGATGCGCTCGTTGGCGCTGTGCACGAGGGGGGCCGCCTCGTAGAGGCCCATGTAGCGGTGCGGGAAGAAGCCGTAGGCGACGCACTCGGGGAACGCGGCGCGGAAGGTGCGCGAGTCGGTGAAGCCCGGGAGCATGGTGGGCACGCACGTGGCCTCGGGATCGTGCTCGGCCACCCAGGCGCGGATGTGGTCCATGAGCTCGGTCTCGATCGGGGAGCTGTTGCCGACGACCTTCTCCAGGAACTCGAGGCGGTAACCGTCCTCTCCCAGCACCTCCTGGATCCGGCGGCGCGCCTCCGCCTCGCCCAGCCCGGGCGGGACGCGGCAGTCGACCTCGAGCTCGGCCCGCGATGGGATCACGTTGATCTTCTCCGACGCCCGGATCCTTGTCGGGGCGAGGGTCACGCCGAGCATGGGCTCGAGCAGGGCGGCCTGGAGGGGGTCCTTGGCCCGCACGCGCTCGAGCGTCGCCCGCACGTCCTCCTGCGACGGCTCGCCCAGGGCGCTGAGCAGCGCGCGCGGAGGGTCGGTGACGTCGAAGTCGGGCTGGCGGTCGGCCATGCGCTGGAGCAGCGGAGCCATCTTGAGCAGCGCGTTGTCACCCAGGCGCGGCATCGAGGCGTGACCGGCCACGCCGTCGGTGATCAGCTTGAAGCGAAACACGCCCTTCTCGGCGCAGCACACCCCGTAGAAGCGCCGGCCGTCGTACTCGAACAGCCCGCCGCCGCCCTCGTTGATGAGCAGGTCGCAGCGAACCTGGTCGGGGTGGGTCTTCGTGATCCACTGCGCGCCCTCGCGCCCGCCGGCTTCCTCGTCGACCACGCACACGACCAGCAGGGTGCCCCGCTGGGGCCGCCAGCCGGAGCGGGCCAGGGTGACGGCGGCCACGACCTCGGCCGCGGTCTGGGACTTCATGTCCAGCGCCCCCCGGCCCCACACGCACCCCTCGGCGAGCTCGCCGGACCAGGGATCGTGCTGCCACTCCGAGGCGGTCGCGAGCACCGTGTCGACGTGGGACAGCAGGCACAGGGTGGGGCCGTCGTCGGCACCCGGCAGTCGGGCGACGAGATTTGGCCGTTCGGGCGTGCGGCCGAGAAGCTCGCACTCGAGGCCCGCCTCGCCCAGGTAGCCGGCCAGGTACTCCTGGGCCGCGCGCTCGTTGCCGGGCGGATTGACCGTGTTGAAGCGAATCAGGCGGCGCAGGACATCCGTGGTCTCGGTCTGGAGGTCCGCCTCCGAGCGCTGACCCGTCAGGCCGCTCATGTACCGCATGCTACGCACCCCAGACACCCAGACATACTCCTAAGGGTGGAGAGCCTGTTCGACGTGGATGGTGGGAAGGAGCCGCGCGCCCCGCGCACGGCCGTGCCCCGCTCCCAGCAGCCACTGGCGGTCCGGATGCGGCCGGCGGCGGTTGATGAGTTTGTGGGGCAGGAGCACCTGCTCGGCCCGGGGTCGGCGCTGCGGGTCGCCATCGAGGAGGGGCGGCCGCACTCGATGATCCTCTACGGGCCGCCGGGGAGCGGCAAGACCACGCTGGCGCGGATCGTCGCTGTGTCGGCCCGGGCCGCGTTCGAGGAGTACAGCGCGGTGGCGGCCGGGCGGGCGGAGGTGCGCGAGGTCCTGGCCCGGGCCACGCACCGCCGCACGAGCACGGGGGAGGCGACGATCTTCTTCCTGGACGAGATCCACCGCTTCAACAAGGCCCAACAGGACGCGCTGCTGCCGGCGGTCGAGGAGGGCCTGGTGACGCTCATCGGCGCGACCACCGAGAACCCCTACTTCGAGGTCAATGCCGCGCTGCTTTCCCGGATGCGGGTCTACGAGCTCCATGCGCTCAGCGCTCAGGACATCGAGACGCTGATGCGCCGGGCCCTGGACCGGAGTGAGTGCGGCGACGTGCGGGTGCCCGACGAGGTGCTCGAGTTCCTGGCCCGGCGGGCGGCGGGCGATGCGCGCACGGCCTTGAGCGCGCTGGAGCTCGCGTGCGCGACGGCGGGGGTCGGGGGGGTCGCCACGCTCACCCTGGAGGTGGCCGAGGATGCGCTCCAGCGGCGGGCCGTGCGCTACGACAAGGGCGGCGATCAGCACTATGACTACATCTCGGCGTGGATAAAGGCCACCCGCGGATCCGATCCCGACGCCTCTCTGTACTACCTGGCTGTGATGCTCGAGAGCGGCGAGGACGCGCGCTTCATCGCTCGGAGGATGGTTGTGCTGGCGTCCGAGGACATCGGCAACGCCGACCCCCGTGCCCTGCCCCTAGCCGTGGCCGCCGCCCAGGCGGTAGAGCACGTGGGGCTGCCGGAGGCCCGCTATGCGCTGGCTCAGGCGGCGATCTACCTGTCGCTGGCGCCGAAGTCAAACGCCGCCCTGCGCGGGCTGTCGGCGGCGACGGCCCACATCCGCGAGCACGGGGCGGCCACGCCCCCGGCGGCGCTGCGCTCGGCCGCCTATCCGGGGGCGGCCCAGCTGGGGCGGGGACTCGACTACGACTATCCCCACGACCATCCGGGACACTTCTCCTCGCAGGAGCTGTTGCCCGAGGAGGTGGCGGGCGAGCGGTTCTTCGAGCCCGATGACGCCGAGCCGGAGAGCCGCGCGCGCCTGGAGGAGATTCGGCGGGGACGGGGCGGGGGATAATCCGAGGCATGCAGCCCGCCCCCACCGCAGTCCCGAGCGCGGGGCGGCTGGAGGCTCGCGAGCCGGCCACGGGATCGCCGCTCGGGACGGTCGAGCTCAGCTCGCCCGAGCAGGTGGCACGGGCGGTGACGGGATGCGCTCAGGTTCAGCCTCTGTGGTCGGCGCTTCGCCTCGAGGATCGCGGGCGCTACATGCGGCGCGCGGCCCAGGCGGTGGTGGACGAGTTCGACGAGCTGATGGAGCTGCTCGCCCGCGAGCAGGGCCGGCCGCTGCCCGAGGTGGCCGTGGTCGAGCTGCTCCCCGCCATCGAGGCGCTGCGGTGGATGGCGGGGGCGGCGCCGCGCCTGCTCCGGGGCAAGCGCGTGGGTGTTCACCGGGCCCTGTTTCCGCTCAAGCGCGCGCGGGTCGAGTACGAGCCGCTCGGCGTGGTGGGCGTGATCGGCGCGCGCGGCGCCCCCTTCGCCGAGCCCCTGGCCCAGGTCGCGTCCGCGCTGCTCGCCGGCAACGGGGTCGTGCTCAAGCCCTCGCCCGGAGCCTGCCTGGCCGGAGACCGCATCGGGCGCCTGCTCGCCCGCGCGGGACTGCCGGAGGGATTGGTCCGGGTGACCCAGGGCGGGGCGGAGGCGGGGAGGGCGCTGGTGCAAGCGGACGTCAGCTCGGTGTTCTTCACCGGCCGGGGCGAAACCGGAGCGGAGGTTCGAGTCGCCTGCGCGCAGGCCGGGCGGCCGGTGGTGGTCGAGACCGGCGGCGGCGACGCGATGCTGGTGCTGGAGGACGCGACGGTGTCCCGCGCGGTGGGTGGGGCCGCGTGGGCTGGGTTTGCCACGGCCGGGCAGGCGCGCGGTTCGGTCGAGCGCGTCTACGTGGCGCGTGAGGTCTCCGAGCACTTCCTGGCCGGCCTGACCCAGCTCGCGGCGGGACTGGTCGTGGGGCCTCCGCTGGACCCGCGCACCCAGGTCGGGCCGCTGCTCTCGCGGGAGCGGGCGGAGCACGTCGATGAGGTTGTGCGTCAGGCGGTGGAGGCCGGCGCCCGCCGCCTGTGCGGAGGCCCGGTACGCATCCCGAACCTCGACGGCAGCTTCTATGCGCCCACCGTGCTCGCCGATGTCGATCCCGAGATGCGCGTCATGCGCGAGCCCGTCGGGGGACCGGTTCTGGCGGTACTCACCGTGGAGTCGACGGCCGAGGCGATCAGACTTGCCAACACGTGCGCGGGCGGGATCGGCGCGTCGGTGTGGACGGCCAACCCGCACCAGGGACGGCGCATCGCCCGCGAGCTCGAGACCGGCGCGGTGTGGCTGAACGACCACCTCATCTCCCCCGCGGTGCCCCAGGGCCCGTGGGGCGCCGGCCGGCGCGGAGCCGTCGGGCGGTCCCTCGGCGAGGCGGGGCTGCGGGCGTGCGCGCAGGAGAAGCTGGTCACCTGGGATCCGCCCTCGGGTCGCCCCGCGTGGTGGTTCCCCTACGACAGCATCGCCACCCGGGCGTGGCGCGCCTTCGCCCAGCTCGGCTCGGCTCGGGATGCCGACCGCCAGCGCGGCCTGCGCGAGGGGACGTTGCCGCTGGTGCGGCTGGGCGCTCGGGCGCTGCGCGGAGCGCGCAGCCCGTGAGGCTCAGGGGTCGCGGGCCGTGCGGCGCCCCCGAACCCGCCGGACGAACCGCTCCGCTCAGGCCGCCTCGAGGGCGCCCGGGCCGGGCGTGACGTAAGTCTCGCCCGCCGAGGACACCGCATGGCCTTCCTGGCAGCGCAACTCGACATTGACCTCGGCGCCGCAGTCGCGGTGACGCACCCGCACCGGAGGTCCGGTCGCATCGGCCCGCCAGCGGTCGCCCCACTCCATCAGCGCCATAAGGACCGGCTGCAGTTCAAGGCCCTTGGCGGTGAGCCGGTACTCGCTGCGAGCGCGCCGGCCTGGCTCGCGGTAGGGCCGGCGCTCCAGGATGCCGTTGGCCACGAGCTTTCCCAGCCTCGCACTCAGGACGTTACGGGCGCACCCGATCGCGGAATGGAAGTCCTCGAATCGCCGGATCCCGTAGAAGGCCTCGCGGAGCACGAGCAGGGTCCACTTCTCGCCCACCAAGTCCAGAGTGCGCGCGATCGAGCAGTTGTCTGCGCTGTAGCGAAGGCGATCGAGCTCCACGACCACGATGGTAGCTGGGTTGACAATTAGTATCCAGGCCCAGTAGGCTGCGTTGCCCGGTACAACCTAGCCCCCAGGAGACCCACCATGCCGATGCTCGACGCCTACATCCCCGAGGGAGCGCTCGCCCCACAGGCCGAGAAGGACCTGATCGCGAAGCTCACCGATCTGCTGCTCGAGCACGAGGGAGCCGACCCCTCCAACGAGACGGCCCGCTCGATCGCGTGGGTCTTCCTGCACCGCCCGGCGAGGGTCTATGTGGCCGGCGAACCCGCACAACAGCCGCGTTACCGCTTCGTCGCGTCGGTGCCCGAAGGCCAGTTCAACCCCGAACGCCGCCAGGCGATCGTCGACGCCGTGACCAGTGCCGTGCTCGACGCGGAGGGACCGGGCGCGGACCGCGACCCGATGCGCGTCTGGGTATTCACCAACGAGGTGCCGGATGGAACCTGGGGCGGCGGTGGGCGGATCGTCACGCTGGCCGACATCGCCGGTCTCGTTCTCGGCGATCCCGAGCAGGGGCGCCGGTACGCGGAAGCGACACTGGCCGCCCGGCGCGGCGAAGCGGCGCTCGCGCCCGCCGGCTGAGCGCCCCGTCGTCAGCTGAGCGCCCCGCCGCCGGTTGAGCGCGCCGCTCTACCCTTAGAGGCATGCCCGCCCAGGCCTACGCCGGCAAGGAATGCGTCTGCCAGCTGCAGCGCGGAGTGTGCGACCAGTCGTGCGTGCGGGGGATGCTCGAGACGCCTCTGTACATCGCCTGCCTGCGACTCGACGGTCGTCCCTGCCTGGTCGTAGGCGGAGGCGAGGTCGGGGTCGAGAAGGTCGAGGGCCTGCTGGCGTGCGAGGCACGGGTCACGCTCGTCGCTCCCGAGGCCGAGCCGGCCCTTCAGGAGTACGCGCGCGAGGGCTCGATCGAGTGGCGCCAGCGTCCCTACCGGCCGGAGGACCTCGAGGGGATGTTCCTGGCCATCGCCTCCACCGACGACACCGACACGAACATCCGGGTCTTCAAGGACGCCGAACGCCGCGCGATGCTCGTCAACGTGGTCGACGTCCCCCCGCTTTGTAACTTCATCCTGCCCGCGATCGTGCGCAACGGGCCGCTGGCCATCGCCATCTCCACCGCCGGAGCCTCCCCCGCCCTGGCCAAGCGCATGAAGGCAGAGATAGCGGAGCAGTTCGGCGAGCCCTACGCGCGACTCGCGCTGCTCCTCAACGAGGCCCGGGGCTGGGCCAAGGGCACGCTCCCCACCTACCAGGACCGCAAGGTCTTCTTCGAGTCGATCGTCAACGGCGACCCGGATCCGATCGAGCTCCTGCGCGCCGGCGACGAGCGCGCCGTGCGCGATCTCATAGCGGCCGCCCAGCGCACGCACGCGGCCGCCTGAGCGGCGACCGCCGACCTCCGCTCCCGGCGATCGGCCAGGAGCCACCCTGACCGCCGGTACCCTCCTGGTCAATGCGCACCGCAGTGCTGACCGTCTCCAGCCCGCTCTCGCGGCGCGAGGCCGACGACGAGGCAGGCCCCCTGCTGGCGGAACTGGCCGAAGGAGCCGGGGCGGAGATCGTCGCGATGGAGGTCGTCCCGGACGACTTCGCCCTGATCGAGGACCGCCTGCGCAACTACATCGACGAGGACGCGGCCATGATCCTCACGGTCGGTGGGACCGGCTTGGGCGTGGAGGACGTAACGCCCGAGGCCACTCTCGCGGTCGTGGATCGGCTGACGCCGGGACTCTCCGAGGCCATGCGGGCCGAGGCCATGCGCCGCTCGTCGACCGGCGTCCTGCAGCGCTGCGTGGCGGGGATCGCGGGCCGGACGCTGATCGTCAACTTCCCCGGAAGCGCCGCCTCGGTGCGCGAGCTGTTCCCGGTGATCGCGTCCGCGCTGCCGCTCGCCGTGGCCACCCTGCAGGGGGTCCGCGGGACTCGTGGCAGCCATTGAGCTCGAGGGCCTGGCACGCCACTACGGCGAGCGCCCGGCTCTGCGGGACCTGTCGCTGACGGTCGACTACGGCCAGACGCTCGTCGTCTTCGGCCCCAACGGCGCCGGGAAGTCGACGCTGCTGCGGGTGCTGGCCACGCTGCTGCGACCCCACCGCGGGTCGGCGCGCGTGCTGGGTCATCTCCTGCCCCGCGAGGGCTGGGCGCTGCGCGGCCGGGTCGGGTTCCTGGGGCACGAACCGCTTCTGTATCGAGAGCTGACCGCGCGCGAGAACTTGCGCTTCCATGCCCGCCTGCACTCCGTCGCGTTCGATCGCATCGAAGCGCTGCTCGAGCGGGTGGGACTCACCGGCCGCGCCGACGAGCCCGTGCGCACGCTGTCGCGCGGGACCGTGCAGCGCCTGGCGGTGTGCCGCGCCGTCCTTCACGAGCCCGAGCTGCTGCTGCTCGACGAGCCGTTCTCGCACCTCGACCCGGCCGCGGTCGAGCTGGTCGAGCCGCTGATCGGGCGGTCGGCGGAGCGCACCAGGGTGCTCACCAGCCACCACCCGGCCGAGGGACTGGCGGGCGCCGACCTGGCCCTCGGGCTGCGCGCCGGGCGGGCCGCGCTCGCGGCCCCGGCGCGCGACCTGGACCCGGCCGAGATCCAGGAGCTCTACCGGTGAGCGCGGCGCCACCGCCCCCCACCGGAGCGCCACCGCCCGCTCCTGGAGTCCCGGCCGCGCCCCCGCGCGCCGCTGCCCGCCCCCTGGGCCCGCCTCCGCCGACGCCGGCTCGCCGGACGCCCACCACCGCCGTCGTCGGCGCCCTGCTGCGCAAGGAGCTGCGCGTCGAGCTGCGCACGCTCGAGTCGGTGCCCGCCATGGCCCTGCTGTCGATCACGACGTTCGTGCTGTTCCACTTCGGGCTGAACCGCTCGTCGCTCGACGGCGACCTGGCCGCCGGCGTGCTCTGGGTGACCCTTCTGTTCGCCTCGATGCTCGGGGTCAACCGGCTGTTCGTGGCCGACGAGGAGGAGGGCGGCTTCGACGGCTTCCTCCTGGCCCCGGTGGACCGAAGCGCCCTGTTGCTCGCCAAGGGCATCGCGCTGCTGATCTACCTCGTGATCCTGGAGCTGGTGGCCGTGCCCGGCTTTGCCCTGCTGCTCCTGGGCCCCTCCCTGGGTCAGGCCCTGCCGGGCCTGCTCGCGGTCCTGGTTCTCGCCGACGTGGGCGTCGCGGTCGTGGGCACGCTGGTGTCCGCCCTGGCGGTACGGACCCGGGCGCGCGACCTCATCGGCCCCCTCCTGGCCCTGCCGCTGCTCGTCCCCGTGGTGCTCGGGGCCGCTCGGGCCACGACCCCGCTGCTGCTGTCCTCCGGGGCGCAGCCGCTTCCCGGCCGCTGGCTGGCCACACTGGCGCTCTATGATCTGGTGTTCGGGCTAATCGCCTACGCCGTGTTCGACTTCCTGCTGGAGGACTGATCCACATCCTCTACGGCAAGGGGCTTCGCCAGCTCTCGCTGCTTGCGACGCTGACCTTCACAGCCGCGCTGGTCCTGGTCTTCTTCTACGCGCCCAACGACGCCGACCAGGGCTTCCTGCAGAAGATCTTCTATCTGCACGTGCCGATGGCCATCGTGGCCCTGGGCGGGTTCGTGGCCGGCGGTCTGATGGCCATCCAGCACCTGCGGACCCGGGACGCGCGCTGGGACGTGCGCTCCTACGTGACCATCCACCTGTCGCTGATCTTCGCGCTCGGCGTGCTCATCACCGGCTCGATCTGGGCCCGCGCGTCTTGGGGACACTGGTGGGTGTGGAGCGAGCCGACGCTCGTCTCCTTCCTCATCATCACCCTTCTGTACGCCACCTACCAGCCGCTGCGCTTCGCGATCGAGGACCGCGAGCGCCAGTCGCGCTACGCCTCGGTATTTGCGATCACCGCGGGCGCGTTCGTCCCGCTGAACTACGTTGCGGTCCGCATGGCGCAGTCCTTCGTGCACCCGCGCGTGCTGGGCACCGGCAACCTGCCCGGAAAGATGTGGTTGACCTTCGCCGTCGCGCTCGCCGGTGTGACGCTCGTCTACCTCACCCTGTGGAAGTACGAGATGACGGCCAAGAACGCGTCCGCCCAGCTCCGCGCGCTGCGGCGCAAGCTCGCGGGGGGCGAGGACTTCGAGCAGGTCCCGACCCGGCGCAGCGCCGCACCCGACCTCGTCCCCGCCACCGAGTCGCTGTCCTGATGCCCGCGCTTCCGTTCGGTCACGCGGGCAAGTACGTGGCCGCCGCTTACATCGTCTTCTTCGCGCTCGTGCTGATCTACGTCTCGATCATGGCCGTCAAGCTCAGCCGGATGGAGCGCGAGCTGGCGGAGCTCAACGAGCTCGCCGATCGCCGGCTGGAGAGCGGGTCGCCCGCCGCGCCCCCCGCATCCTCGCCCGAGCGCACTTCGCCGCCCGACCCCACGTCCAGACCCGAGCAGCCCGAGCGCACACCGGCTCCCGCCGCCGGGGGGCCACGCTGATGGAGCTGCTCACGCTGGGCATCTCGCACAAGACTGCTCCCGTGGCGCTGCGCGAGCGCCTGGCCCTGAGCGAGCGTGAGGCCGAGCGCTTCGTGCAGGAGGCGGTGAACACCCCGGAGATCCGCGAGGCGGTGGCGCTGTCGACCTGCAACCGCACCGAGATCTACCTGGTGGTGGGCGATCCGGTGGAGGCCGAGAGCGATGTGCTGGGAATGCTGGCCCAGCGGGCCGGGATCCGGCCCACGGAGCTGGCCGAGGTCATCTATTCGCCCCGCAACTGCGACGCCGCCCGCCAGCTGTATCGCGTCACGTCGGGGCTCGAGTCGATGGTCGTGGGCGAGGCGGAGATCCAGGGCCAGGTCAAGCGGGCCTACGACAACGCGCTCGCGGCCCAGACCACGGGCCCGCTCACGAACAAGCTGTTCGCGGCCGCTCTGCTGACCGGCAAGCGCGTGCGGTCGGAGACCGAGCTGGGCGCCGGCCGGGTGAGCGTTCCCAGCGTCGCGGTCGGTCTCGCCCGCGCCGTGGTCGGCGATCTGAACGAGCGCCGCGTGGTGATCATCGGCACCGGCGAAACCAGCGAGTTGACGGCCCGGGCGCTGGCCGACCAGGGCGTGAGCACGATATTCGTCGCCAACCGCCACGCCGACCGGGCGCGGTCGCTGGCCGAGCGCTTCGGCGGCACGGTGGCGTCGCTGGATCAGCTTCCCGCCCACCTCGAGCGCGCGGACATCGTCGTCGCCTCGACGTCGTCCCCCCACCCGATCGTCGGGCACGAGGAGCTCGAGCTGGTGATGCGAGCGCGGAACGGAAGATCGCTGCTGCTGATCGACCTCGCGGTCCCCCGCGACGTCGACCCCGACTGCGCCGACCTGCCGGACGTGACCCTCTACGACATGGACGACCTCCAGGCCGCCGTGGCGCGCTCGCTGTCGGTCCGCGAGAGCGAGGCCGCGCGGGCCGAGGCGATAGTCGAGGAGGAGATCCAGCGCTTCGCCCGCTGGCTGGACACGCGCGACGTCACCCCCGCCATCGCGGCGCTGCGCGAGCGCGGCAGCGAGATCGTCGACCGCGTCCTGACCGAGAACGCCGGGCGCTGGGAGTCGGCCTCCCCGCGCGACCTCGCGCGCGTCGAGGCGGTGGCCCGCACCGTCGTGCAGCGCCTTCTGCACGAGCCGACCATCCGGCTGAAGAGCTTGGGGGGCAGCGGGGTGCACGGGCGCCTGGCGCTGCTGCGCGAGCTGTTCGGGCTGGAGGAGCTCGCGGGCGGCGACGACCACCGCGCCGCGCCCGCGGCCCCGGCCGACGCGCCGGCGGCCCCGGCCCAGGCAGACCCACCCGCGGCCGCCCCCGACCCACCCGCGGCCCCGGCCGACGCGCCCTCAGTCGCCAGCCCGGCCGACGTCCCCGGCGGCAACGTCCGTCCGCTTCATCGCCGCGCCCAGTCGTGACGCCCGCACCACCGCGCGGGCGCTCCCGGCCGTGAGGCTCGCCACGCGCGCTAGCCCGCTGGCGCTCGCGCAGGCCCGCCAGGTGGCCGAGGCCCTTGGCGGAGCCGAGCTCGTGCCCCTGACCACGGCCGGCGACCGCGACCGCACCGCGCCCGACAAGCGCCGCTGGGTGTCTGAGCTCGAGCGCGCGCTGCTCGAGGACGAGGCGGACGTCGCCGTGCACTCCGCCAAGGACGTGCCCAGCCAGCTCGCGGACGGCCTCGTGCTGGCCGGGAGTCCCGCTCGGGCCGACCCGCGCGACGCGCTCTGCGGCGCCGGCGCACTGGACGAGCTGCCCGCCGGCGCCCGCGTTGGCACCAGCAGCCTGCGCCGCACGGCGCAGCTGCACGCCGTGCGCGAGGACATCGAGGTGGTGGAGCTGCACGGGAACGTCGACACCCGCCTGCGCAAGCTGGCCGAGGGCGACTGCTTGGCCATCGTCGTGGCCCTGGCCGGTCTCCAGCGCCTCGGCCGCGCAGGGCAGGCGGGCGCGCTGCTCGACCCCGATCGGTTCGTCCCCGCGCCCGGGCAGGGCACCCTCGCGCTGGAGACCCGGACCGGCGACAACCCCATGATCGCCCGCGTGCGAGCCATCTCCGACCCGGGGTCCGAGGCGTGCCTGGCCGCCGAGCGGGCTTCGGTTCGCGTCCTCGAGGCCGACTGCCACACGCCGGTGGGGGCGTACGCGACCCGCCGCCGCGACGGCCGCCTGCGCCTCACCGTGTTCGTGGGCCGCGAAGACGGCTCCGCCTGGGTGCGCGATCGCCTCGAGGGAGACGACCCCGAGGCGCTGGGCGAGGCGGTCGCGCAACGGGTCCTGCTCGCCGGCGCAGCGGAGCTTCTCGGCCGGTGAACGCGGCTCCCGAGGAACCCCCGGAGGGAACCGGGCAACCCCATGCGCCCACCGACTCACCCGAGCCTCGCGTGTATCTGGTGGGGGCGGGCCCCGGCGACCCGGGACTGATAACCACGCGCGGCCTCGAGTTGATCGAGCGCGCCGAAGTGATCCTCCACGACCGGCTCATCCCCCGCTCGCTCCTGGCGGTGGCCTCGCCCGCGGCGCTGATCATCGACGTGGGCAAAATGCCCCGCGGCCCGTCCGTCTCCCAATCCGACACCGAGGCCCTGCTCCTCGAGCACGCCCGGGCCGGGCGCCTGGTGGTCCGGCTCAAGGGCGGGGACCCGTTCGTGTTCGGCCGCGGCGGGGAGGAGGCCCTCGCGCTGTCCGCGGCCGGGATCCCGTTCGAGGTCGTGCCGGGTGTGTCGGCGGGGGTCGCGGCCCCCGCCTACGCGGGCATCCCCGTCACCCACCGAGACCGCGCCAGCGCCGTGGCCTTCGTCACTGCCCACGAGGACCCCGGCAAGCCCGATTCGGCGCTCGACTTCGGCGCTCTGGCCGCGTTCCCGGGCACGCTGGTCTTCTACATGGGCGTTCGCGAGCTCCCGGCGGTCGTGGACCGCCTGATCGCTGCCGGGCGCTCGCCAGAAGAGCCGGCGGCGGTCATCGAGCGGGGGACGTTCCCCGAGCAGCGCGTGGTCAGCGGGCGGCTCGCGGACATCGATCGGATCGCGGCAGCGGCGGGGATCGGGCCTCCGGCGATCACGGTCACCGGGCCCGTGGCGGCGCTGCGCGATCAGCTGGCCTGGTTCGAGAACCGCCCGCTCGCCGGGCTGACCGTCGCCGTCACCCGAGCGCGTGAATCCGCCAGCGTCCTCGCCCAGCGCCTGCGCATACTCGGGGCGAGCGTGGTCGAGGCCCCGGCGATCCGCATGGTGCCCCTCCCGGTGGAGGTGCCCGACCTCTCGGCCTACGACCTCGTCTGCCTCACCAGCCCCACCGGGGTGCGACTGCTGTTCGAGCGTCTCGGTGAGACCGGGCGCGACGCGCGCGCGCTCGCCGGCGCCCGGATCGCGGCCATCGGCCCCGGCACCGCCCGGGTCCTCTCCGAAAACGGCATCACCGCCGACATCCTCCCCGACCGCTTCGTGGCTGAGGGGCTGGTGTCGGCGCTGGGCGAGATCCCGGTCCGGCGCGCCCTGATCGCCCGGGCCCGCGAGGCCCGCGACGTGCTCCCCGCAGCGCTCCGTGAGCGCGGAGCCGAGGTCGACGTGCTCGCGCTCTATGAGACCGTCGCCGAGCCCCTGCGCGACGAGGATAAGGCGGCCGCTTTGGCGGCCGACTACATAACGTTCACGTCCTCCTCGACCGTGGCTTACTTCCTGGCGGCGGCGGGGGATCACCGTGGGCCGGAGCCCTCGGAGGATCGCCCGGCCCCGGAGGCCGCGGGGGATCGGCGCGGCCCGGAGGCCTCGGAGGATCGCGTCCCGATCGGCCCCCGCACCGTGTCGATCGGGCCGGTCACCAGCGCCACGCTGCGCGAGAGCGGTCTCGACGTCGACATCGAGGCCGATCGTCACGACATCGACGGCCTCGTGGCCGCCCTGCTGGCCGACGCCCGCGCGCACCGCGAGTGATAGCACTAGCGCAGTGGGCGTCCCGGTCCTGACCTTCCTCTCCGACTACGGGACGGCGGACGAGTTCGTCGGCGTATGCCACGGCGTCATCGCTCGCCTGAGTCCGGAGGTCCGCATCATCGACATCACGCACGGGATCGAGCGCCACGACGTCCGCCTGGGCGCGCTCGCCCTCCGCGCTGCTCTGCCGTATATGCCCGCCGGAGTCCACCTGGCCGTCGTCGATCCCGAGGTGGGCGCCGAGCGGCGAGCGGTGGCCGTCCGAGTGGCCGAGGAGGACCGGCTGCTGGTGGGGCCCGACAACGGCCTGCTCTCGCTCGCGGCCGAGCGCCTGGGCGGAGTGGTCGAGGCCGTCGACGTCTCGCGCTCGCCCCACCGGCTCGAGCCGGTGTCGGCCACGTTCCACGGGCGCGACATCTTTGCTCCGGTCGCCGCCCGGCTGGCGGCCGGAGCTCCTCTGGGCGCAGCCGGCGATCCGCTGTCCGCCGACGAGTTGGTGGTGCTCGAGCTTCCTCGCCCTCGCGAGGAGGACGGTGCTCTGGTCGTGCACGCCCTGCACGCCGATCGCTTTGGCAATCTCGCGCTCGACGTGGGTCACGACGCGCTGGTCGATCACGGGCTGAAGCTGGGCGATGGGATCGAGCTGGAGGTCGGTGGCCGCCGGCTCCGGGCTCGCTACGCGCGAACCTTCGCCGACGTACCCCCGGGCGAGCTGCTGCTCTACGAGGACGCACAGCAGACCCTCGCGCTCGCGGTCAACCGCGGCTCCGCCACCGAGCGGCTGGGCCTGCGGCGCGACGGCGAGCTTCGCCTCAGGCGCCGGTGATCGATCCGCCCCGCCTGGGCGCGCCGCGCCTGCACCTGCGGGTCACGGACTCGACCAACGAGCGGGCGATCTCGCTCGCTCGGGCGGGCGCCCCCGACGGAACGCTGGTCACCGCCTCCGAGCAGACGGCCGGTCGCGGCCGGCAGGGCCGGCGCTGGACCGCGCCGGCGGGCCGCGCGCTGCTGGCCACCGTGATCGTGCGCCAGCCGCCCGCGCTGCTGGCGCTCCTGGCCGCGGTGGCCGTGGCCGAGGCCGTGGACGACGCCATCGGCGCCTCGCGGTCCGCTCCGACCGGAGACCCGCGGTCCGCTCCGACCGGAGACCCGCAACCGCAGCCGGCCGAGATCAAGTGGCCCAACGACGTTCTCCTCCGCGCCCGCAAGGTGGCGGGGATCCTGGTCGAGGGCCGCCCCCAGGAGGGCTGGGCCGTGGTGGGGATCGGGTGCAACGTGGCCATGCGCGAGCAGGACTTCCCCGAGGAGCTGCGGTCGCAGGCCGGAACCCTGGCCCTGGAACCCGAGGCGATCGAGACCGTGCTCGATCGGGTCCTGCGTGCGCTGGAGCGCCAGTTGAGCGCCCCGACCGAGGACGTTCTCAGCGCCTGGCGCGCCCGCGATGCACTGGTGGGGAAGGACATCGCCTGGGACGGAGGCCGTGGTCGCGCGGCCGGAATCGACGGGACCGGCCGGCTCGTGGTCGAGCTGCCCGAGGGCGGGTCAGGCGGCGCCGGAGGAGGCCGGATGACCCTCCAGGCCGGCGAGGTTCACCTGATCCCGGCGCGGTAGCGGTCCGCCCCCGGGGGCTTCGGTCGCGCGGCTCAGTTCCGCGCCGCGCGCTTGCGCCTGGCGCCCGACGACCTGGGGCGCTTGGGCCTTTCAGCCTCGCGCTGGGCGGGCGAATCACCGTCCTCGGCCGGCGAATCACCGGTCGCGGCGGCCGCATGGTCCTCGAGCTCGGTCTCCGCCACCGGGCGACCGTTGGACTCGCTGGTCTCACCCTTGGACTCGACGGACCGGTCGTCCGACTCGATCGGCTCGTTGGACACGATCGCGACCTCGGTGGCCGCCGACCCGTTCTCCGGCCCCGGGCCGCCCTTGCTCCCTCGCCGGCGACGGCGGCCGGAGCGGCCGCGGCGCTTGGGAAAGTTGCGCAGGAGCTCGCGGGCCAGAGCCGGAGGCTTACGCGCCATGCGAGTGCGCGCCCCGCGCAGGATCTCTTCCGCTTCGGGAGTGTGGGCCAGCGCGGCGGCCAGCAGGCCTGCTGCCAGCCGGCGGTCCTGCTTGCGCGCAGCGTGCACCAGCCGGCGCGCGTTGCGGGCGTGGGCGGCGCCCGAGGAGTTGACCAGCAGCCCCAGCAGGCGCTTGGTCTCGGGCCACCTCTGGACCGCGTACTCCTCGTGCAGCTCGCGGGTGTACGCGGCCAGGCGCCAGATCCACGCGTTGGCCTGGTCGCGTCGCCCGATGCGGCGCTCGGCCAGCGCTTGGAGCATGACCTTGGCGCCCTCGCGGCGCTCGTCGCGCGACCAGGTGCCGACCATGTCGATGGCGGTGTCAAACGCCTCCGGGTCGCGGGAGGCGGCGATCTCACTCAGCGCTCGCAGCCGGAGCTGGGAGTTGCGGTTGCGCTGCACCGCGGTGAGCAGGAAGCGTGACTTGAGCTCACCGGTGCGATCGAAGTGCAGCATCGCCCGGGCGCGCCGCCACCCACTGGGCGCCACGCGCGCACCGGCGAGCGCTGCCCACACATGCTGCTCCCCGTAGTCGAGGTACTCGACGGCGATGCGCCAAAGCTCGCGCTCGAAGACCGCCGCCCGCCGCTCGGGGTCGGCGGTGACCGGGAGCACCCTGCGCTCGACCCGCACCCGCCGGCCCCGGCCGCGCCGGACGGGCCCGACAACGATTGCGCCCCCGCGATAGACGTCCCGGTCGAGCAGCGAGTGAAGCGTTACCACCGGATCGTCGTGCTTGGTGGCTGGGTGCACGAAATCGACGACCAGGCCGGCCTCCTTGCCCGGGTGACGCCGAGTGACTCGCCCCACGCGCTGCTGATAGACGCGCTTGGAGGCCGTGGGAGCGAGGTGGAAGCAGACGGTGGCGCGGGGCGAGTTCCAGCCCTCGGCGAGCAGCTGGGCGTTGATGAGCACGTCGATGTCGCCGCGCTCGTAGCGCGCGAGCATGTTCGCCAGCTCCCGCTTGGGCGTCTCGCCCGAGACCGCCTGGGCCTTGAGCCCCGCCTCGCGGAACGCAGCCGCCAGGTGGTACGCGTGGCGAACGCCGGCCGCGTAGACGACGCCCGGAACACCGTTGAAGCGGGTCTTGTACAGGTCGGCGACAGCGAGGTTGAACGGCTGCTGGTCCAGCAGCTCGGCCAGCATCTCCTGGTCGAATTCGGTGTCCACCTCGCCTCGGCGCAGAGGCACCTTGGCGATGGTGCGGACTCCCGGGCCGGGCGGTATGCGAACGCAGCGCAACGGAGCGATCACTCCGCGGCGGGCCGCCTGCGCGAGGTCGAAGCGAGACGTCTGAGTCGGGAACAGATCGGTTACGTGCCGCGCGATCAGGGCGCCGGTCGCCGTCATGCCCACGAACACCGGCCCCGTCCACGCGCGGATGGCCGCGCTCGTCTTCTCGCCCAGCGCGGTATGCGCCTCGTCGCAGATGACGATCGTGTACGCGTCGGAAATGCGGCCCGCGTTGCGGACGAACCACTGGTAGGTCTCGACCGTCACCGGGCCGTTGGCCGCGTCCTGCCCGGCCAGCAACGGAGGGGCGATGCGGTTCCGGTAACCGCGGTCGCGCAGCTCGCCGTTGAACTGGTCCACCAGGTTGCGCCGGTGGGTGAGGATCAGGATGCCCCCGGTTCGCGAAGCCTCCACGAAACCGAGCGCCGCGACGGTCTTCCCGGCGCCGGTCGCGTGCTCGAACCAGAAGCGCTTGGCCGCGTTGGGGTCCTCGGGCTGCTCGGGGAGCTGGCCCTCGTCGCCCAGCTCGTCTTCCCCTTCCTCCGCGAGCTCGTCTTCCGTCTCCTCCTCTTCCAGCGCCTCGGCGTCGGCCTCGGCCTCGGCGTCCACCTCGTCGTATTCGTCGAGGCCGTCCTCGTCGTCCCAGTCGGACTCGCCCGCCGAGCCGTCGAACTCTTCGTCGATCTCCCCGGACTCATCGTCGACCGCTTCCACGGCGTCCTGCTCGCGAACGCCGGCGGCGATTCCGTTCTCGCTGGTCACCTCCGGGTCGGGGCCGAGGATGGCCGCCGACGCCAGGCGATCGGGTGCAGCGGCGAGCTGACCCGGCCCGTTGCCGTTGCCATTCGTCCGCTGCGCCTCGGCCAGGAGCGCCACGAGCGTCCCGGACAGCGCGTCCACCTGGTGGGCGGAGAGGACCGTCCCGTCGGCCAGCTTGGGCTCCTCCTCGGAGAGCAGCCGTTCGAGGCCCAGCAGGAGGGAGAAGTTGCGGCGCCACTCGGGAGAAGGCAGTTCGGCGCCCCCGGCGATCTCCTCGAGCGCGCGATCGAGCGCTCGCCGCCGGGGAGACCCCGGGGCCAGCGCGGACGCCGCATCCTCGCCGTCGAAGACGAAGCGCTCACGGGTAAACGCTTCCGCCCGCTCGATGTCGGCGGAATCCGGAATGGGCGCGGCTAAGGCAGCCGCTGGCTTGGACTCGGCCATGTGAGGCTTGAGGACTGGGAGATGGAGCCGCCCGCAGCGGATCACGCGGCCCAGGGCCGGCCAACGCCGGCAAAGCTTCGAGGACCTCCTCCGAGACGTCCCCTGACCGCTGCCTCTCAAGGATACCGCACCGCCCACTTCGTCCCGCGTCCAACGAGTCACCGCCGGCGATTACCCGCACCGGGGGCACGCGGTCATCTGCAACGCTCATGCGGTGAAGCCGTTCCGAGCGCCGCCCCCCGCCAGCAGGGCGCTGGTCGCGGGCCTCGCCGTCGCGGGCCTGGTCGCGGCGTGCGGCCGGGCCCCGGTCTCCGCGGCGCCCTCCCCGGCCGTGGTGCGGGCAGCATTTGCCGGGTCCCCACCGGCTCTCGGGGCCCTGCACGGCCGAGCCAACCAGCTGGCGGGGGGAGGCGTGGCCGCCTTTCACCGGGAGCTGGCCAGCCTGGCCGGCTACCCCGTGATCATCAACAAGTGGGGCTCCTGGTGCGGCCCCTGTCGCGTCGAGTTCCCCTACTTCCAGCAAGCCGCGGTGCGCTTCGGGCGCCGGGCGGCGTTCCTGGGGTTAGACGGGGAAGACAACCCGGGCGACGCCCGGGTCTTCCTGCGCCGCTTCCCGGTCACCTATCCCAGCTACCAGGACCCCACCGCGGACATCGCCCATTCGCTCCACGTCCCGTATGGCTATCCCGAGACCCTGTTCCTGGACCGGCGGGGCCAGATCAACTTCATCCACCAGGGTGCCTATCCCAGCGAGGCCACCCTGGTCGCCGACGTACGCCGCTACGCCCTGGGTTCGTGATCGAGGTTCGCCAGCCCCGCACGGCGGCGGAGCTCGAGCAGGCGCTCGAGCTGCGCCGGACGGTCTTCGTGGGCGAGCAGGGGGTCGACGAGAGCGCCGAGGGCGACGACCTCGACCGCGAGGCGGTGCACCTGGTCGCGCTCGAGGAGGGCAGCGTTGTGGGCACCTGCCGGCTGATCCTCTCCTCGGGCGCATCGGCCGACGATCCCGGCGCGGGCAGCGTGCGCCTCGGTCGCCTGGTCGTGGCCCGGGAGCAACGTCGCCGCGGTGTCGCCTCGGCGTTGCTGGCCGCGGCCGAGCGCGAGGCCCGCGCCGCAGATGCGAGCCGGATCGTCCTGCACGCCCAGACCTATGCTTCCCCGCTCTACTCGGCGGCCGGCTACCAGCGCCGGGGCGAGCCATTCCAGGAGGCCGGGATCGAGCACATCACCATGGAGCGGCAGCTTGGCTGAGGTCCGGGTCGACCCTCTCACCGGGCTGCGCACGATCATCGCCGCCGAGCGAGCGACCCGTCCGGGAGGCTGGCTGAGCGTCGAGCCCGCGCCGCCGATCGACCCGTCGGACGACCCCTTCGCGGAAGGCAACGAAGCGCGTACGCCGCCGGAGCTGTACGCCCTTCGCGCCGATGGCGCGCCCGATTCGCCGGGGTGGACGGTGCGCGTGGTGCCCAATCTCTACCCCGCTCTCGATCCGGACAGCCCCACCCCTCCGCGCGCCGCCAATCAGGATCTGTTCTGCGCGCTGCCGGCCCGCGGCCGGCACGAGGTGATCGTCAACGGGCCCCAGCCGGTCGCCTCGCTGGCCGAGCTCCCGCCGGATCAGGTCGACGCCGCTATCGAGGTGTGGCGCGAGCGGATGCGCCACCACTCCGAGTCGTCCTACGTCCAGGTGATCGTCAACGAGCGCCTGGAGGCGGGGGCCTCGTTACCGCACACGCACGCCCAGCTCTACGCGCTCGACTTCGTGCCCGCCGCCGTGGCGCGTGAGCGCGAGCGCTTTGGCGCCTACGCGGTCCGGACGATGGGCGCCAACCTGCTGGGAGACCTGGTCCAGGAGGAGGTCCGCCAGGACGAGCGCATCGTCGCCATCGACGACGAGGCGGTGCTGATGGCGCCCTACGGCTCGCGCTTTGCCTTCCAGCTCCTGCTGGCCCCGCGCCGGCCGCGGGCGCGGTTCGAGGATCCGGGGGCCTCGGGCAGCCGGCTCCTGCTCGACGGCTTACAGCGCTTGGCGCGCCGGTTCGGCGCAAGCCCGCCTCTGAACCTGTGGGTCCGCAGCGCACCGCGCGGGGCAGACCACTTCTGTTGGCGGGTGGACATCGTCCCCCGCCTCACTCACCTGGCCGGGCTCGAGTTGAGCACCGGAGTCCACCTGAACATCCTCACGCCCGAGCAGGCGGCCGCCGAGCTGCGCGAGGTCTGAGACGATCGGCCGGTGCGTGCGCTCGTCCAGCGCGTCTCGCGAGCCTCCGTGTCGGTGGACGGCAGGCCGGTCGCCGCGATCGGGCCCGGGCTGCTCGTGCTGCTCGGCGTGACCCATGACGATCGGCCCGAGGATGCCGACCACCTGGCCGACAAGGTCAGGGCGCTGCGCGTGTTCCCCGACCCCCAAGGACGCATGAACGAGCCGCTGGGGGAGCGCGAGGTTCTCTGCGTGAGCCAGTTCACGCTCTACGGCGACGCGCGCAAGGGCAACCGGCCGAGCTTCGTGGCCGCGGCGCCACCCGATCGAGCCCAGCGGCTCTACGAGCGCTTCTGTGAGCGGGCCGGGGCCAAGCGTGGAGCGTTCGGCGCCCACATGGAGGTGGAGTTGATCAACGATGGGCCGGTGACCTTGCTGCTCGAGACCTAACGGCCCGGCGGCCGATACTCTGGCCCCGCCATGCCGCCCGAGCCGCGCCTCGTTCCCCGCTTCATCGCCGAACCACCCCAGGAGCCCCTGCCCTACGGACGCTGGGCCGAGCGCCTGGGCTCCGAGTTCCTGGCCGCGTGCTTGCGCCTGGAGGGCGGGGGCCAGGACCTGGGCGAGCCCGGAGAGATCGCTTGGTACCCAGATCGGGGCTGGCATGGGCGCACCTACGTCCCGGCCACCGCTCCCACCTCGACGGGGCTGGAGCTGTTCGGCTTCGTGTGGTTCGTTGGGGACACCGAGGAAGAGCCCTCGGAGTTCGGCTCCCACGCCGACTTCACCTCCGAGACCGCGGTCCGGCACCCGGAGTGGCAAATCGACCTGTGCGACGAGGTGATCGGCTCCTGGCGCGGCGAACGGGGACGGCGGGCCGCCGTGACCCTCGTATGGGGGAGCTCGCTGGTGGCCGGCGGCGCGATCGCCACCGCCGAGCTGGCCGACATCACGGTCGATCAGTGCCCCCTGGTCGAGAACCGGTTCACGCTCATAGCCCCCGACGACTACGGGTCGGACTACCTGGAGGTCCGGCTGTTCAACGGCCGCGGCGACGAGCTGGCGCGCGAGTCGCTCTATGAGGAGTCCGACGACGAGGAGTCCGACGACGAGCCCAGCCGGGACGAGGGGACCGGCGACGAGCCGGCCCAGGGCTAGCGCGCCAGATGTCACCCTAGGTGGGTGGAACTCGAAACCGCCATCCGGACCCGCCGCACCCACAAGGCCTATCGCGGCGACCCGGTGCCGCGGGCGACGCTCGAGCACCTGTTCGAGCTTGCGCGCTGGGCGCCCAATCACAATCTCACCAACCCGTGGCGCTTCCGGGTGATCGGCCCGCGCGCCCTGGCCGCCCTGAAGCTGGCGGCCGGCCCCGAGGGCGCCGCGAAGCTCGAACGCGCTCCCACCCTGATCGCCCTGTCGGTCAAGCAGGGGGGCGACCCCGTGGCCGACGAGGAAGATCTGTGCGCGGCCGCGTGCGCGGGCTACATAGTGTTGCTGGCCGCCCACGCCCGCGGTCTGGCGGGCTACTGGCGCACGCCCGCGGTGCTGCGCACGGACGCGGGACGCCAGGCACTTGGCATTCCCGACGACGAGCGCGTCCTCGGGCTCCTGCACCTCGGCCGCCCTCGCCAGGAGCGCCCCTCGCCCGAGCGAGCGCCGGTGGGAGAGGTCGTCTCCTACTTGGACTGATCCCGGGCACGCTGGACTGATTCCGGGTCATGGTGGACTGATCCGGGGCCACAGTTGGGGCCCGACCGGCGGCCCCATCCTCGCCCGGCGCCCTACGGATCTCCCATATTCAGGCAGGGATCGGGCTCGCGGCGCCAAATAGACGTCAAAGCTGGCGGTGCGGCCAGCTGGCGTTGCATCAAACCTGCGCGCGCGCGTCGAACCGGCGTGCGCGGGCGTAAGGTTCCCGATTACAAAGGGTTTGCGCCCCCGGGCGCAGTCAAGAGGAGGGCAAAACGTGGTGACTCGGTTTTCTCGCTGGATCGGTGCCGTCGCGCTCCTAGCGGCTGCCATGCTGGGGTTGAGCGCGTGCGGGGGCGGCGGCAAGGGCAGCTCCGTCACCGCGCTGTTCGGCACCGCGCCCGACTCGCTGGACCCGGGCTTCGGGTACACCACGCAGGCGGCCGAGCCGGACTGGATCGTCTACACGCCCCTCGTCACCTACGGGCACGCCGAGGGCAAGGCGGGGGGCCAGGTGATCCCCGGCCTGGCGACGACGCTCCCGAAGGTCTCCGCGGACGGCCTCACCTACACGCTCACCCTGCGCAAGGGGCTCGTGTACTCGAACGGCACGGCGGTCAAGGCCTCCGACTTCCCGTACTCGATCGAGCGATCGATGAAGCTCAACTGGGGCGGTAAGTCGTTCTACACGAGCAACATCGTCGGCGCGGCCGCCTACGACAAGGGCACGGTCAAGACGATCTCGGGGATCAAGACCAATGACGCCACGGGGAAGATCACCATCAAGCTGCTGGCGCCCTACGGCCCATTCCCCAACGTGCTGGCGTTCCCCTCCTCGGGCCTGGTCCCATCGGGCACGCCGATGGTCAACGAGCCCAACAACCCGCCGCCGGGAGACGGTCCGTACATGTTCTCCAGCGTGACGCCCAACAAGGGCTACACGATGGTCCAGAACCCGCACTTCGCCGCCCAGAACATCCCCGGCATTCCGGCCGGGAGCATCAAGACGATCAACGTACAGGTCGTGAGCACGCCACAGCAGGAGGCGAACTCGGTCCTGAACAACTCGGCCGACGTCTTCGACCCCGCGGACGAGATCCCGGGCTCATTGCTGCCGCAGATCGAGAGCAAGGCGAAGGGGCGCTTCGCCGAGGTCACGACCGCTCAGAACTACTACTTCTTCCTCAACACGAAGACCAAGCCGTTCAGCAGCCTGCTCGCGCGCGAGGCGGTCATCTACGCGCTCGACCGCACCGCTCTGGCCAAGCAGGCAGCGGGATTCATCAAGCCCGCGTGCTTCTTCCTCCCCACCGAGCTCATAGGGCACCCGACCGGGCCGTGCCCGTACGGCGACGCGAGCGGTCCGCCCAACCTGGCCAAGGCGAAGGCGCTCGTAACGCAGTCCGGTATGGCCGGCACGCCAGTAACCGTGTGGGGCGAGAACCAGAGCCCGCGCAAGGAGTACGTCGACACCTACACCCAGACGCTCAACCAGATCGGCTTCAAGGCGACGGAGAAGCTGCTGGCCCGGGCGGTCTACTTCCAACAGATCGGGAGCGCCAAGACGCCGAATCTCCAGACGGGTTTTGCCGACTGGCAGCAGGACTTCCCCAACCCGGTCGACTTCTACCTCCTGCTGGACGCCAAGAGCATCCAGCCGGTCAACAACCAGAACTTCGGCCAGGTGAACGACCCCTTCATTCAGGCACAGCTCGCGGCGCTGGACAAGGTGCCGGCGACCAGGCTCGTCACCGTGGCCGGCAAATGGGAGACGCTGGACACCTACGTGGCCAAGAAGGCGTACGCGGCCGTGTTCGGCTACAACAAGAGCCCGAAGTTCTTCTCGAACCGGATCGACTTTGGCTCCGCCATCTTCCACCCGGTCTACTTCAACGACTGGTCCTCCTGGAAGCTGAAGTGACGCCCCTGCACGGGGTGGCCGGGGCCGCGCTCACCAGCGCGACCCCGGCGGCGCTCTGCTAGGACGTCCTCGATGGCCATCGACCCCGCTGCGTTCACCCCGGGAACCGAGTTCTCCGAGGGGCCGATCACCGCAGCCCCGAGCGACGCGGCGCGCGCCGACGTGGTTGGAATCGGTCCGTATCGCCTGGCCTTGCGGCGGCTGCGGCGCAACCGGGTGGCGCTGGCGTTCGGAGGCCTGTTCCTGCTCGTGGTGGTGCTGTGCCTCCTGGCCCCGGTCTACTCGCACGACATCGCCCACATCGGTCCCAACGACGGTCGTCCCAATGGCACCGTCACGGTGGGTGGCAAGGTCGAACAAGTGCTCTCGGTCAACGGCGTGCCGATCGGGCCCAGCTGGCACAGTCGCTACTTCCTCGGAGCCGACAACGACGGGCGAGACGTCGCCGTACGCCTGCTCTACGGCGGACGCAACTCGCTGCAGGTCGGCCTTGTGGCAGCCCTGATCACGCTGGTGCTCGCGGCCGCCGTGGGTCTCGCCGCCGGTTACTTCCGCGGGATCACCGACGGACTGCTGTCGCGGGCGATGGACGTGATCTGGTCCTACCCCGCGGTCCTTCTCGGCGTGGCGCTGGGCACCTCGCTCGCGCTGGGCGGCCTGGATCTCGGTCTATTTCAGGTATCGGGCAACTCGCTGTGGGTGCCCACGGTGATCATCGGGGTCGTGTACATCCCCTACGTGGCCAAGCCGCTGCGGGGCCAGGTCCTCGGCCTGCGCGAGCGCGAGTTCGTCGACGCTGCCCGCGCGCAGGGGATGGGCTCGATTCGGATCCTGCTCTCAGAGATCCTTCCCAACGTCGCCTCGACGATCATCGTCTTCGTTCCCCTGATCATCGCCAACGCGATCCTGCTGGAGGCGGCGCTCTCCTACCTGGGCGCCGGGATACAGCCCCCGAACCCTTCCTGGGGGAACATGATCGCCGACGGTATACATCAACTCCCGGGGGCCATACACGACACGCTCGTGCCCGGGATCATGCTCGTCCTCGCGGTCCTGGGCATCAACGTATTTGGCGACGGTGTCCGTGATGCGCTAGATCCTCGCGCCACAGTTCGGATCGAGCACTGATGGCACGCTTTATCGTGCGCCGCTTGCTCGCGATGGTGGCTGTGCTGTTCGCCATCTCGGTGTTCACCTTCTTCATCTTCCAGGTGATTCCCAACGGCGACCCCGCTCTGCGCCTGGCCGGCCGCACGGCGACGCCCGAGAACATCGCCACCGTGCGCCACTACTGGGGCTTCGACAAGCCCATCTACGTCCAGTACGTCAAGACCATGGGCCATATCTTCGACGGGAGCATCGTCTCGTACACGCAGCAGCTCAACGTCGAAGACCAGATCCGTGCCGACCTTCCACCCACACTTTCCCTGTCCATCGGCGCGGGAATCATCTGGCTGTTCTTCGGAATCGTGTTCGGGATGGTTAGCGCCATCAAAGCCGGGCGCTTCACCGACCGCGCGCTCACGGTGCTGTCGATGGTCGGGGTGTCGACACCGGTGTTCTTCCTCGGAGCCGTGATGTCCTATTACCTGGGCTATAAGGCGGGCATCTTCCCGCCCGCGAACTACGTCCCGCTCACCACGGATCCTTGGGGCTGGTTCACGCATTTGATCATGCCCTGGTTTGCCCTCTCCGTGCTGTTCATCGGCATCTACGCGCGCGTACTGCGCAACAACTTCCTCGACACCATGAACGAGGATTTCGTGCGCACCGCGCGCGCCAAGGGGTTGAGCGAGCGACAGGTGCTCGTGCGCCACGTCTTGCGCAACTCGCTGATTCCCATCATCTCGCTGTGGGGACTCGACTTCGCGGCCGTAATCGGTGGCGGGGCGATCCTCACGGAGTCGGTTTTCAACCTGCAGGGAGTCGGCCAGTACGCGGCCAGCTCGATTGGCAACCTGGACGTGCCCCCGGTGCTCGTTATCACGATGTTTGGCGCCTTCTTCGTCGTCCTGCTCGGCGGCGTGGTCGACGTCCTCTACGCGTTGCTCAATCCCCGTATTCGCTTGGAGGGCTGATGCCCGAGCGCCTGCTCGAGGTCGAGGACTTGCGCGTCTCCTTTGCCACCGAGGAGGGCGTTGTGCAGGCGGTCGACGGCGTGTCCCTGTACGTCGAACAGGGCGAGGTGCTGGCGATCGTGGGTGAGTCGGGCTCCGGCAAGTCGGTGACGGCGATGACGCTGATGGGCTTGACCCGCTCGCCCAATGCTCGCTTCGCGGGGTCGGCCCGGCTGCGCGGTCAGGAGCTGCTCACCGCCTCCGAGGAGCAGCTGCGCCGGATTCGCGGCGCTGAGATCGCGATGATCTTCCAGGACCCGATGTCCTCGCTCGATCCGGTCTACCGGGTGGGCAGCCAGATCGTCGAGCAGATCCGCGCCCACGAGGACGTGTCTCGCGACGTGGCGATGGAGCGGGCGGTCGGCCTGATGGAGCGCGTTGGGATACCCCGGGCGCGCGACCGCGCGCGGGCCTACCCGCACGAATTCTCGGGAGGAATGCGCCAGCGGGTGATGATCGCCATGGCGCTGTCGAACTCCCCCGGCCTGCTGATCGCGGACGAGCCCACGACTGCGCTCGACGTGACCATTCAGGCCCAGATCCTGGCCGAGATCGGCAAGCTCCGCACGGAGACGAACGCGGGGGTGATCCTCGTCACCCACGACCTCGGGGTGGTGGCCGAGATCGCCGACCGGATCGCCGTGATGTACGCGGGACGCATAGTCGAGGAGGGCACATTGGACGAGCTGTTCTACGACCCTCAGCATCCCTACACCTGGGGCCTGCTTGGGTCGATCACCCGCGTCGACCAGCCCCGACCGGAGCGGCTGCCGGCGATTCCCGGTCAGCCCCCGTCGCTGATCAACCCGCCCCAGGGGTGCCATTTCCGTCCCCGATGCCCGCACGAGTTCGAGCGTTGCCAGCAGGTGCCGCCGCTCGAGCAAAGGCTGGCTGACGCCCCGGGACACCGCGACCGGTGCTGGCTGTCTGTCGAGGACAAGCGGGAGCGACGGGTGATGGATGACGGCCAGATCGGACTGGTCGGCGACACGGTGGTGACATCGTGAGCGACTCGGTGGACATTCCAGGCGCCGTACCCGGCGTTACGGACGGCGATAGCAACGGCCACGCTCTGCTCGAGGTCGATCACCTCAAGCTGTACTTCCCGATCAAGTCCGGGCTGCTCATCGACCGCCACGTCGGCCAGGTCCACGCAGTCGATGACGTCTCCTTCTCGCTCGCCCAGGGGGAGACCCTGGGCATCGTGGGTGAGTCGGGGTGCGGGAAGACCACGCTTGTGCGCTGTCTCATCCGCCTGCTCGAGCCCACCGAAGGAGCCATCCGGTTCCACGGCAAGGACATCACCCACTCCGGGCGTCGTGAGCTGACTCCCGTGCGCCGGGAGATGCAGATGGTCTTCCAGGATCCCCAGGCGTCATTGAACCCGCGCAAGCGCGTCAGCCAGATCGTGGGACGCCCGCTCAAGGAGCAGCAGCACGAGGCGTCCGGGACGGGGGGGCCTCGCAGCCTTGGCGAACTGCTGGAACGAGTGGGACTCAACCCCGAGCATGTCAACCGCTTTCCCCATGAGTTCTCCGGAGGCCAGCGTCAGCGAATCGGTATAGCTCGCGCTCTGGCCGTGAACCCGAAGGTGATCCTGCTCGACGAGCCGGTCTCTGCCCTGGATGTCTCGATTCAAGCCCAGGTCATCAACCTGCTCGAACAGCTCCAGGAGGACTTCCGCCTCACCTACGTCTTCGTCGCGCACGACCTTTCCGTGGTGCGCCACGTTTCCGATCGCATCGCGGTGATGTACCTAGGCAAGGTCATGGAGCTCTCACCCTCTGAGGAGCTCTACTCCAAGCCGATCCATCCATACACCGACGCGCTGCTGGCGGCGGTCCCGATTCCCGATCCGAAGGAGAACCGCGAACGGGTGCGCCGGGTGGTGTCTGGCGAGCCGCCAAACCCGATCTCCCCTCCGAGCGGATGCCGTTTCCACACCCGCTGCCCACGAGCCACCGACGTGTGCTCAACGGTCGAACCGCCGTTGACCGAGTACGCCAACGGCCACCTGTCCGCCTGCCACCACCCGCTCAACGTCACCACCCAGGAGATAGCCGCCGCCACGCGCTCGCCTGCCAGCCCGCTCAGCGCTGGTGACACGAGGCCCGAGGAGCCCGGAGGCGAGTCCGGCTCCGCTTCGACCGCACGGGCTCCGCTCGGCTGAACCGGCGGTCACCGCCACTTCGACGGTCACCGCCACTTCGAGTCAGTCTCCTCACCAGATACGACGAACGGGTCGCACAACTAAGCCCTATCCTGGCTGCGTCCGGCCCCGATAGCTCAGTCGGATAGAGCGACTCCCTCCTAAGGAGTAGGCCGCAGGTTCGAATCCTGCTCGGGGCACTCGAGGTTCCGAGGGGACTCCTGGCAACTTCCGTCGCCGGATACGGTTCCACTTGCGGTCCCTCGTGGCTAGAATTGTGGTCATGCCCGAAACACTGCCGCTCGCAACCGTAAAGGCGCGGTTCTCGGAAATTGTCGACCGCGTCGAACGCCAGCAGGACCGCGTCATCGTTACGCGCAACGGCCAACCCGCGGCTGTGCTCCTCAGCCCGGATGATCTCGAGAGCCTGGAGGAGACGCTGGCGATCATGTCAGACCGCTCGTTGCTGGCTCAGATTCGGGTGAGCGAGAGGGCGGCTGAGCGCGGTGAATCGGGTGCCGCGCTTGACGAGCTCCGCGTGAACCTCGAGCGTCGGCGTAAACGGCGGAAGTGAGCGCCACCCCATGGCGCGTCGTAGTGATGCCCCCAGCCCGCCGCCAGTTCGACCGACTACCGATCTCGGTTGCCGGCGCCGTCCTGGAAACGCTGGAGGCGATTGGCGAGAACCCCAAGCGCCTCGGCAAACGATTGATGTTCGAGCACGAACGTCGCTTCTCAGCGCGTCGCGGTCCCTACCGGGTCATCTACGAGCTTGACGAGAGCAAACGCCTCGTCCGTGTAGTCGCCATCGGACACCGTCGCAACGTCTACCGGCGGCCGTAGAACCATCGGCTATCGCGTCCGGCGCGCAAAGGTCGGTACGCGAGCCGTTACCACCACAGCAGCGTGCGGATGCGGCCACGCCACTACGCGGCGTCGACCACGACGTTCTCCTCTCCCAACCAGAGGGGCGACCTTGGTAGGTCGATGAAGCGCCGTTCGTCCTCGAGCAGCTCCTGGCCTGCGGCCTGACCCGCGTCGCTCGAGAACGCCGCTAAGAGCTCCTCGAAGCTGTCCCACCACAGTTCGGCCACGCCGTCGTAGACGCCCTGCTCGCTGCCTCGCGGGCCCGAGATCGCCTCGTCGAGTTCCGTGTCGCGCGCATGCACCTGAACGTAGCGACGGATGTGAAGTACGTCGGCGTGACGCTTTACAAGCGGTGCGTGCTGCTCGCGCCAATATCGCTGGAACTCCTCGCGAGTCATGTCGTCGCGGCGACGGAGTGCAAAGACGAGCTTGATCATCGGTCTCCTTAGCTTTGATGGAGCCCTGCGGCCTCGTCGGCAACGCCGACTCGGGTCTCAGCGGCTGAGGGCATGCCCGGCGGATGCAGAGGACCTAACCGGAGTGCGGCCGCTCCCTCGCCGGGGATGTGCCGAGGACGTTGCCGTAGGCGTCGAGCGCCTGGACAGCGAACCACGGCCCGTCGTTCTGGGCGTTGATAGGCGTCTCGAACCCGATGCGGGCCACCGGACTCCCGACCGGCGTCACCGCGGCGGCGCTGGTCGGGCCGGCGAGTACCTGCCAGCGGGCCACCCGGGTGGCTCCGTTCCAGCTCGCATAGACGGTCGTCAGGTGACTGCCGGCGGCTCGGACGGCGATGCTCGGCGGGTAGGTCGGCGACCCGGTCCAGATGTAGCGAGCCGCGCGATAGGACTCATCGGGACGGTGGAAATGACCGTCGAAGAGCAGCCGCCCGCTGCGGCTGAACTCGGAGAAGTAGGGCAGCTGGCCCCACCCGACGAACACCTGGCCGTTGGGTAGCAGCTGCGTGCTGCCCTGGCTTCCGGCCAGCAGCGGCGGGGGCGGATGGGTGTACTGGATCGCCACCTTCGCTCTCCTGTGGCGAACGTCGAGCGAGAGGACGAGCCCGCGCGACCGGTTCGCCTCCTGAGGGGCCGCCTCGTTGTCGAAGACGCTGATCTTGTGGTTGGGCTGGAAGCGGGCATCGTGCTGCCAGGCGAAGCGGGCGTGCCGCTCGACGCTGAAGGTCGAGTGCTTGCCTCCGAGGCGCCAGATGATGTCGCCGGTTCTGCGGTTGACGTAGTACACCGCCCACGTGTTGCGCGCCGATATCAGCAGGTTGCCCGCCGCGTTCTCGTCGACCGAGTTGACGTGGAACGGGTTCCACGTGCCCGTCTTCGGGGCTGGCACCCGGGACTCGCTGAGCAGGCCGTGCTCCAGCGGATCCCACTGCCAGAGGAGCCTGTTGGTCTGGAGGTCGAGCTCCTGCACCGCCGTGTCGATCACCCGGCCGCGCCTCGGCCCTCCAAAGCGGGAGAGGTGACGTCGAACGACCCGCCAAGCGACGATATAGGCGGTGTTGCGCGGCGTAATGAAGAACTCGTGCACATCGGCGTGGTAGCCATTCACCGCATGCACGCTCGCGACCGGCTGGTAGGACGTGTTGAAGACGACGTCCTCGCCGTCGTGCCCGATGCCGTGCGAGGTGAGCACCCCCTGCCACCAGGTGAGGACCGGCTGGCCGTAGGCACTCTGAACCCTGAAGTCGGTGGCCGCTCGGCCGCGGCCTAAGGGGTGTTCCCAAATGGGATTGCCCCTCCCGTCAAGGATCTCGGGGCCAGACTGGCCGAGCATGCGCTCGTGGAGCCCGTAGTTGCGCTTGGGAGCGACGAAGATGTCGGACCGCGGGTCGACCCTGCGGTCCACCGTGATCCGAACGCTCGGCGGGTGCAGCCCCGGCTGTGACGCGAACCTCCAGTACCCACGGCTATTCGCGCCCGCGGCAGTTGCCCGCGCCGCCGCGCGATTGACCCCGTCCTGTGCGGCGGGGGCCGACGCCGCGGCGAATGCGGCCATGCATCCCGCCAGGACAAGCGGGATGCCGCGTCGTCCAGCTCGCCCCAATTGGGCCTGACAGCTGAGCCTCAGAGGGAACCTCCGGTCGAAATTGCTGTGTGATCGTGGAACCGTCCTCGCGGAAGTCTGTCTGGCCCGTCAATGGAGCGTCGCACACATTGCCTCTCTGTAGGGACCGCACTTGATCTCTGTCGTACGGGGTCATGGCGAGCTGCGCGACGTGGCCCAGCTAGCAGCGTCTCCCTGGTTGACCGCGGGCTCTGCGATCCGTAGTGTGGGCGGCCCCACTGAAGAAGGAGTTTCATGAAGCCCGGACGAGCTTCGCGCGCACAGACCTGGCGCTGGCTGCTCCCGACTGTCCTGGCTGGGATGACGTTTGCTGCTGTCCTCCCGGCAACCGCTGCTGCCAGTGACGTCTTCTTTACGAACACTGGCCAGACCATCCCCACCACGGGAGCCACGCAGACCGACCAGCTCACGCAGGACGCCACGCCGAGCACCTGCGGAGCGCCGCACACCCAGACCACGACGGCCGGCGGATCTCGTCACTTCCGGAACTATTTCACCGCGAGCGGGATCAACGAATCCGCATGCGTGACGGCCGCGCTGACGACGGCGTGCAGCGGCGCCACGGCGATCTACAGCGCCACGTACAGCGCATACCAGGCCGCTCACCCGGGCACTAATGAAATCGCGGTGCTGGGTAGCCAGCCTCCGACCGATACGTCCTACTCGTTCACGGTTCCTGGCGGGAGCTCCTTCACCACAGTGGTGCACGAGGTCACGCCCAACAACCCATGTCTGAACTTCGGCCTCACGCTGAGCGCCGACCGACCCTTCGCAACGGGTGCGGTCAGCTTCATCGAACAGGGGCTCGCCGACAACGTGTTCCCCGGCCAGACGATAGACGTCTCGCAAGCGGGCTGGGGAGCGTCGCCCACCATTGCCGACCAGATCATGCGCTGCGACGGCAGCGGGCTCAACTGCAACCCCATCATTGGCGCCACGACCTCCTACACGGTTACCCCGGGCGACATCGGCTCCACGTTCGAGGTCGTGGAGACGGCGACCGACGTGTCGGGCACCTCGACTTCGACCTCCAGCACCACGGCACCGGTGATCGCCGTGCCGCCAGCGCCACCCTACAAGGCCTCGACCACCATCGGCTCGATCGCGCCAGGGGCGACCGACATCGGCGTGCATGCGGACGATGCCACGCAGGCCTTTACGTTCCCGTTCTCGGTGACGTTCTACGGCCAGCCGTACACGATGGCCAACGCGAGCTCCAACGGCAACATCCAGTTCCTGTCATCGAACACCAGCTTTGCGGACAACTGCCTTCCCGACACGGGTATCGGCGGCCCCGGGATCGAGGGCCTACAGCTGGACCTGCGCACGGACAACTTCATGCACACCGGCGAGGGTGTATTCACGGCGGTGTCAGGCCCCACTGGCAGTCGCGTGTTCAATGCCGAGTTCATCGGCGAGCGGTTTAGCGGGAATCAGCCGGTCCACTTCGAGTACCGCTTCTACGAGAACTCACCGATGATCTCCATCATCTACGGAGACGTGTTCGACATGGGCATGAGTGCAACGGCAGGGCTCCAGCAGGCCCCCGGCGGCTTACCAGGAGCGGGCTTCACGCAGTTCTCCTGCAACACGGGGTCGCTGACGAACAACCTCGAGGTCGACTACGTGCCCGCGCTGCCCACGATCTCGGGCACCGTCGGCATCGCCCAGCCCCTGACTGTCACCGATCCGGCGTTCGCCGGGACGGGGCCGATCACCTTGAGCCACGCCTGGCTGCTGTGTAACACGGCCGGGAACAGCTGCAGCGCGATTCCTGGCGCCACCGGCACGACCTACACACCCACGACCGCAAACGCTGGTCACACGCTGCGGGTCGCAACCACCGGGACCAACGTCGCTGGCTCGTCGACACCGTTCACCTCGCTGGCCACCTCGGTCGTGCCGGCCCCGCCACCTCCCAATAACCCCAACCCCGGGAACAACCAGCCCGCTCCGGCCGTGGTTGGTGTAACCGGCACCCCAACGTCCAACGGCAAGGAGATCGACGAGACGGTCAGCTGCTCCGGTGCCGGCGTCTGCACGGGTGATCTCAAGGGGACGACCAGCGCCCACCGTTCGAAGAGCGGCCATATAACGCGGGCGGCACGCAACAAGCACAGGCGGGGGACGCAGGTGACGGTCACCATCGCCTCTACCAGCTTCTCTATCCCCGCCGGCCAAACCCAGCTCGTGCGCGCGCCGCTGACCTCGACGGGAAAGTCGCTGCTCAAGCGTCACAAGCGACTCACGGTGGGAGTGCTGGTCGAGCAGACGCGTGCGGGCGCACCGACCGCGGCAATTTCCAGGCAGCAGCTTACGGTCCACCGGCCCACGCGAAAGCGGCACCGCCACCACTAGGCCGAAAGGCGGACGCGAGCCGTCCGGCCGCGGCGCGCGAAGTAGTCGGCTTCGGCCTGTCCCAGCGGTGTCGCGGGCGGCGCGGCGTGTAGATACTCCGCTGCGATAGCGCCCCAGTCAGCGCCAGCCCGAAGTTGCATCAGAACAATGGCGACGAGGGCGTGCATCCGCCGGATCAGGATCGATTCGGGCGGCAGCGTGAATTGGTTGACCTGCTGCTTCGCCGCGGCCCGCTGCTCGCTGTCTGGACGCTCGCGATCCCGTCCATTCCGGGCGCCATCGGGAGAGAAGCGGCGCTCGCCTGGCACTGCGTACCACTTGATCACCGCTCGCATCAGTCTCAGTGCCCAGTCAGCGTCAACCGCGTCCGCCCGGCTGCCAGGCAGATAACCGCCCGATAGCAGCGCCGACTTGAGAGCCGCCGGGTCACCGTCGCGGACGGCGAGGGCGATCGCCCGTTCATCGGCCACACGGGCGGCATCGAGGTCGCGCACCAAGCCGAAGTCAAGGAAACCAACCCCGCCGTCAGGGCACAGGAGATAGTTACCGGGATGAGGGTCACCGAGAGCGATCAGGTCGCGATAGAGCAGACCGAAGTAGAACCGGAAGACGATCTCGCCATACCGGTCCCGCTGTGCCTCGTCGGCCCGGCGCACGGCCTCGAAGCGCTCCCCCTCGATGTACTCGGACACCAGTACGCGCCGGGTCGAGAGGTCCGTGCGTACCCGCGGCACGCGTGCGAACGGATGCTCCCGCATCAGCCTTTCGATGCGGCGCTGATTCTGGGCCTCGAGCTCGTAGTCGAGCTCCTCCCCGATCCGCTCGCGGAGCTCCGCGGCGAGCGCCTTGGCGTCCAGGCCAGGCGCGAGCCGCTTGACGAGCGGCAGCAGCAGCATCGCGTTGCGCAGGTCCGTCTCGACCGCCTCCGCGACCCCGGGGTACTGAACCTTCACGACCACGTCGTCACCGTCGACCGTGGTCGCGCGATGGACCTGGCCGATCGAGGCCGCGGCAAAGGCACGCTCGTCGAAGTCGGAAAAGATGCGCCGCAGAGGTCCGCCGAACTCCCGCCGCATCAGCTTCTCGAGGTGTGCGAACGGCACCGGCGGGACGTCGTCACGCAGCGCCCCGAGCTTGCGTCGCAGTTCGTCCTGCTCGTCCTCGGCCAGGCCGTCGAAGTCGACCATCGAGATCATCTGGCCGACCTTCATCGCCGCGCCGCGCATCTGCCCAAGCTGGTTGACGAGCTCCTCCACCAGCGCCGCGGTCCGCTCGCTTTGGGCGGCGGCAGCCCGCTCGGGGGTCCGGACCCGGTTGGCGGTCCGCATCCCGGCCCACCGCAGCCCCTGCCCGGTCACCAGCCCACCGACCCGTGCCGTACGCCCGAGCCGACCGGTGGGCAGCTTTCCTGCCTCGGGCGGCGGATCGTCGTCGTCAGGACACATCAACCGAGCCTAGCGAGACGACGTGAGCGCCCAACGGGTGGGTCGTCCCATCGGAGGATGACGGCTAGTAGGCTCACGCCGCACGGGACAAGTGGCGTTCGACCTCGTCATCGACATCGAGAACACGCCGGGGGCGCTGGCGCGCGTCGCGGCCGCCATTAGCGATGCCGGCGTCAATATCGCAGCGGCCACCTGTATCGGGTCAGGCGAGCGCGCCGAGCTCCACATCCTCGTTCCGCACGCCGAGGCCGCGAAGCATTCGCTGGCGATTTCGCATCTCGCGATCACCCGCGAGCGCGAGGTCGTGGTGGTCGATGTCGAGGATCGCCCCGGAGTGCTGGCGGACCTGACTCGCAGGATCGCCCGGGCGGGAGTCAACCTCGATCTCGTCTACATCGCCACCCGAAATCGGGTGGTCTTCGGCGCGGCCGACCTCGACGCTCTGCGGGCCGCGCTGGATGCCGAGGGGTGACGGCGGCTCCGCTAAGGAGCTGGTGCGGGCTGGGGCTCGGGCGCACGGACCGGCGCCCGTCGCACTGGATGATCCGGCCTACCCGTCGGCCGCCATACGGAAGGTGAACATCCGATCGGCCTCGATGCGCGCATACACCGGGCCCGAGTCGAGGAAGTCGTGCTCCCACTCCGGTCCGTAGCGGGGGACGTAGACCTCCAGGAGCGACTCTCTGAACGGCCCGCTCTTGATCTCCACCGGCACCGCGCGGCCGTGGACGGTCACAGCCAGCTCCTCACCGGGCAGGTAGGTGGCACTGACATGCGGTCGGGCGCTGATGTGCCGGAAGCGCACCGAGTCCGGCGATGACCCGAAGTGAAAGGCCCCGCGGAAGAAGATTCCGTCCACCGGTCCGACGATCGGCCGACCGTCGCTCGTGGCGGTGGCCAGCGCGATCAGGCACATCCCGGTCAGGCGGTCGCTCACCTGCTCCGCCGTCAGCCGGCGCTCGGGGGTGATGATCCTCCGCAGGTGCGGCCCGGCGAGCGCGTAGCTTCGGTCGAGCAAGTCCTGCAGTCCAGCCAGGTCGTCGGGCGTCTCGTGCATGACGCCACCCGGCTACTTGAACAGCGGGGAAGCTCCGATCACCTGGCCGCCGGCATTGAGCGCCTCGACCTTGAACGTCGCGTAGCTCTGGCGCACCGGGATCGCGGTCTCGAATCCGGACCGGGGCGTGGTTGCCACCGCGGTCAGCTGGCTGACGCTGGGCCCAGCCATGACCCTCCACGAGGCGACTTGGGTGGCGCCGTTCCAGCTCGCGTACACCGTTCGCTTGCCGGCGGTTTGGCGGACCGCACCCGAAGGCGGGTAGTCCGGGAGTCCGACCCACTGCTCCCTGCTCGCGCGGTAGCTGAGGTCCGGTGTCGGGAGTGACGCATCCAGGAGCTGCTTGCCCGACCGCGTGTATTCGGAGAAGTAGGGTTGCGACCCCCAGCCGACGAACACGTTGCCGTTGGGCAGCGGCTGGGTGTTACCCATGTATTCGGAGTCGAAGTTGTCGGAATGGGGGTACTGGGATACGAGCGTCGCCGTGTGCGCGGGCTGGTCGAGCTTGAGGACGAGCCCCCGAGACGGCGCCGTGGGTGAGACGTACGTGCCGCCACCGGTGATCTGACAGCAGTGGTCGTCGAACATGGTCACCGTGGAGTCGGGATGCAACACAACGTCGTGCTGCCACTGGAACCCGGCGCCGGAGCCGAGCTTGAAGCTCGAGTGCTTGCCGCCCAGGGTCCACTGCACCCGGCCGGTGTTGATGTCGACCATGTAGGCGGCCCAGGTGCTGCGCACCGACACGACGAACCGCCCGTCCCCCGTGAGGTTGATCGAGTTGACGTGGTAGGCGTCCCAGGGGAACCCGTTGGTCGGCAGCGACGCGTAAGACTCGCTCAACGGAATGTGATCGCGCGCGTCCCAGGTGCGAAGCAATTGGCCGGTCTTGATGTTGTACTCCTGCACGGCCGAGTCGATCAGCGCGCCGTTATAAGCGCCACCGTACTTGGAGAGGTCCATGGGGACGTTCTTGTTCGCGGTCACCCAGGCGTGGTCGCCGTTGATCAGGAGCTCGTGGAGAGTGATGATCCAGCCGTTCGCGCCCCTCAGCCTCGCGACCGGGTTGTAGTGCTGGTCGACCACGACGTCCTCGCCACTCAGCGTTTGGCCCGTGTTCGTGATCACGCCCTGCCACCAGGCAAGGGCCGGTTTGCCGTTGAAGGTCTGCCGGCTGAGGTTGCCGGCAACCACGTTCGTGGGGATCGGCTTGAACCAGACCGGCTGCAGGTGGCTGTCGAGGATGAGTGGCCCGCTCTGGCCGACCATCGGAGGCGCGGTTACGTCGTAGAAGTTCGCGACGAAGATGTACCCCGGCGATAGCTTCGCGGCGACCGTTGGGGCGCTGGCGGTGACCTTCGGCGGGTAGAGCCCCGGCGCAGAGACGAAGCTGTCGGCGCCCGCGGTGGTGTATGCCCCGATCGGCGCGGCATGAGTGCCGCCGGCGGCGAAATCGATAGCTACGAAGCTCGCGACCACGACGACGACGATCGCCAGGGCCGGGATGCGTCGCCGGGCCGGTCCCGCAGCGGGTGCGAGCCTCGGCGCCCATGCGAACGCCGCCGCCGCCGCCGCCGCGGTGAGGCCCGCGCCGATGTAATAGGCGAGGCGGAAGCCATCCGTCAACGCTTGGGGCACCGCGTGGCCGGTGCCGATCAGATGCGTCGTGTGCTGGGTCGCGAGCGTGATGAGCAGCGCTATCCCGAGCCCGCCACCCGCCTGGCGCGACGTGTTCACCAGGCCCGACGCGAGTCCGGCCTGTCCCTCCTTGGCCCCCTGGGTGGCGAAGATCGTCGAGGGCACGATCGAGAGCGCGATCCCCGCCGCCGTCAGGAGCCCGGGAATCATCACGTAGGCGACCGCGCTGCCGCTGGCCGCGATCTTCGTGAACAACAGCATCCCGCCCGTCATCATGACCAGCCCGCTGAAGAGCACGGCGCGAACGCCGAAGCGGCCTACGAGCTTCCCGGCCTGCGACGCGACCAGCATGATCGTCAGCGCCATGGGCAGGAAGGTGAGACCGGCGTGAAGCGGCGAGAGGCCCAGCACCTGCTGCAGGTATAAGGAACTCACGAACCACATCGGGAACAGGGCGGCGCTGAACAGGACGACGATCCCGTTGGCGGCCGCGACCGGCCTGGTCAAGTCCTTGAAGGGGATGAGCGGGGCGCGCGCGACGCGCACCTCGATGAAGTTGAACGCCATCAGGATCACGAGACCAGCGATGATCGGGCCGAGCGCGGCCACCGAGCTCCAGCCGCGCAGGCCTGCTTGCACCACGCCGTACACGAGCACTATCTGACCCACGGTCAGGGTCAGCGCGCCGCCGAAGTCGAAGTTGCGCCCCTCTCGCGCTTGGCGGCGATCGCTCACCACCGCGAACGCCACCAACGCCGCCGCGATCGCGATCGGCGGGTTGATGAGCAGGACCCAGCGCCAGCTGATCGCCTCGGTGATGACCCCCCCGAACAGCGTCCCGGCGGCGCCACCCGCCCCGTTCATCGCCGCCCACAAGCCGATCGCGCGATGCCGCTTCGGGCCGGCCGGGAAGGACGAGGTGATGATGGCCAGCGAAGAAGCCGCCATCAACGCGCCGCCGAGGCCCTGGACCCCGCGGGCGATGGTCAGCATCGACCGATCCTGAGCGGCGCCGCCCGCTAGTGATGCGAGCGCGAAGAGGGCGAGCGCGGCAACGAACACGCGGCGCTGGCCGAGCTGATCGGCCAGGCGGCCGCCGAGCATCAGGAAGCCGGCGAACACGATCGCGTACGCGTCGACGACCCACTGCAGTCCGGCCTGGGAGAAGTTGAGGGCCGACTGGATAGAAGGCAGCGCGACGTTGACGATGCTCAGGTCGAGGATCGTCATGAACTGAGCCACGCAGCAGACCGCCAGGAACAACCCCAGGTGTGGACCCTCACCCCGCCCGATCAGACGCGAGCCCAGCGTCCATCGCCGCGCCGGGGCCTCGAGGGTTACGTCCCCGCGACCGTCGGTCGCCGTTGCCCCCGCGAGGCGCTCACCGCCGGTGGCGACGCCGTCACCATCCAGCCCGGGAGCCGTGGCGCCCTCCTGGGTCACCTCGTCGGTGTGCCTCGTCATAGCGCGCTTCGATCAGGCGTGATCCCTGTCAAGGTCCCCAATATCTTCCCCTGCCTGGTGGTGGGAATCGCCGGACCCGAGGGAGAAACGGGGTACCGGATGCCTCCATCGGCGGCGACACCTTAGCGGCTGGGGCCGTCGCTGCAGACCGAGGACGGCGGCGCGGGAAGGGTTCGGCGCCGCGACCGCATTGTAATCTGACGGCCGACGTGTTCGAGCGACGACAGGAGTCTGGGCCATGAAACGAGCTCTACTGACCACCATCGCAGCCGCTGTGGCGGTGGCGGGTTGCGGCGGTAATTCGGGCTCGCACACGACTCCGGCCAGCACGCCGGCCGCCACCAGCACGCCGGCCGCCCCCACCACCACGCCGAAGCAGGGCGGCACCACGACCACTCCAAAGAAGCACAGACCCCCTCCACAGGGCTACTAGGCCTGTGGGCAGCCGCCCGCGCGTTCGGGTCCTGCCGGCGGCCCTCGCCGCCCTGCTCACCGCCCTGCTCGCCGCGCCGGCCGCCTTCGCCGCGCCGGATTGCACCGGGGGGCGGATCGTCCCGCGGACGCTGGCCAGCACCGGCGACACGCTCGAGTACGGGATCTTCGACCGCCGGGGACGGTTCTTCTACAGCGACCAGTCGACGGGCTTCCTGGTGCGCATCGACCGCTTCGGCGACGCGCCGAAGCCGCTGGCGCCCGTTCCGGCCCCCGGAGCCATGGTCTTCGCTCCGGACGGCTCGATCATCATCGGAACGGGCGACTCGGTGCAAAACGGAGCGGCGGGCGACATGAACCCGATGAGCGGCCTGCTGCGCGTCAACCCGGACACGGGCGCGGTGCAGACGTACGTCACGGGGCTGGGCATGGCCAACGGGATTGCCATGGCTCCTGACGGCACCATCTACGCGACCAACGATGTGGGCTTCGACGTCGACCGCGTTCGGGCCGGCAAGGTCGACCACCCGTGGGCCAGGGTCTACTCGACCAACGGGATCGTGGTCTCGCCCGACAATCGCTACGTGTACGTGTCTCAGACCTTCGCCCCGGCCGCCATTCAGCGAATCTCGGTGGCCGACCCCAGCCAGGTGACCCCGTACGCGGTCGCGCAAGGCGCGGACATGCCCGCGGGCCCCGACGACATGACGATGGACGAGCGGGGAAATCTGTACGTCGCTGCCAACGGAGCGGGCCAGGTCTGGAAGGTGGACACCACCGGGACGATCTGCATCCTCGCCGCTGGGCTGCAGTTCCCGAGCGCCGTCAACTTCGGCGTGGGGTCGAACTCCGGCAACCTTTACGTGGTTGCGTTCGACGGGCGGATCTCGGAGCTCGCCAACGTGCGCCCGACACCCGCTCCCGGGGCGCCCCCGACGGTGCCCTTGGCCGGCTCGCCCGGGTCCTCTACGGGCCCGACGCATCACGGCGGCACGCCCCACCGACGCTCGCGGAGCCGTCACCGTCGTCGCCACCTTCGCCGCCACCGGCACCGCGCCTGCCGGCGTAGCGACGGCGACCGCCGCTGCGATTCCCGGGCCACCGGAGCGCCGGGGCGCCGGTCAGGCTAAGGCCGCACGCGACATCACTTCGTGGCCTGCGGCCTATGGGCCGGGCGGCTGTTCCCGGTCCCAGTAGTCGACGGCGAGCTCGCGGCGAAAGAAGGCTCGCAGGCCGCCGCCCCGGGGGAGGCGCTCGCCCACTCCGAGCTTGTTGGAGTCGGGGTAGACCACGACGTCGGTGCGTCCGTGGCTGCTGAGGGCCAGGAACGTCACCGGATCCTCGGTCCGGTTGACGATCTGATGCGCGCCCGCCTCTCCGAGCGCGAAGCGCACCACGTCGCCTTCGTCGAGCTCCCGGACGCCGTCGGGCGTGCGCAAGGTCGGGCGACCTCGGACCACAATCACGAGCTCCTCATCCTCGAAGTGGTAGTGGTACGGGTAGGCCGCCTCGCCCGGTGGGATCTCCCACAGGCTGCACCCGATCCGCTCGCTGCCGACGTCATAGCCCAGGCGAGCGCGGCGAGCCCGAAATCCGGGGGGCCGTTCGCCCCCCTCGAACTCCGGTTGGTACATGTTGGGCATCGCGCGAGCGAGTCTATGGCCGCGCCGAGCTGGCAGCCGAAACGGCGTACAGCTGCCAGGCGTCGGTGATGCCCTTGAGCGCATGGGTGCCGCGGTCTGAGAACTCGATGCCCGAGCCGACCACCAGATCCTTCACCGTGCGAGACACGAGCACTTCGCCGGATCCCGCAAGCGCGCTCACGCGGGCCGCGATGTGGACGGCGATGCCGCCGATGTCGTCGCCCATCACCTCGCACTCGCCGGTGTGAAGACCGGCCCGAATATGAATTCCCAGCGGCTCAGACGATTCGGAGATCGCGCGAGCGCAGCGGATCGCTCGAGCCGGGCCGTCGAACGTCGCCAGGAAGCCGTCCCCGGTGGACTTCACCTCGCTGCCGCCGAAACGACCCAGCGCGTCGCGGACGGCGCGCTGGTGTCCCTCGAGCAGCTCGCGCCAGCGCCGATCGCCGAGCTCGTTGGCGGTTCGCGTGGAATCGACTATGTCGGTGAAGAGCACCGTGGCCAGGACGCGCTCGGGCTCGGGCGCGGCCCGGGCGCCGGTGAGGAACTCCTGAACCTGGCCCAGCCATTCATCGGCGCCCTCATACCAGGGGACGTGGTCGTCGCCCTCGAGTTCGACCAGACGGGCGTTCGGCAGGTGCTCCGCCAGCCAGCGTCCGTTGCCGACGTTTACGAGCCGGTCACGAACCCGGTGCAGTACGAGCGTGGGAGCATGGACGCTCGGCACGACGGCGCGGACGTCGAGATCGAGGAACATCTGCGCCAGCGCGGTCATCATCCCCGGGCTCGCGGTCGCGCGCTGGAGCCGGCCGAAGAACGCGCGCGACTCCGGGTTCTCCGCCTGGCTGGGCGCCGCGACCTCGATCAGGGACCCGTCGCCCCAGTGGGGCAGGATGAGCTCGGCGCCCGACTCGACCAGGGCCTGCGCCGGTACCGCCCACGGGTAGTCCTCGGCGTAGGTGGAGCGAGCCATTCCCCCGCTGCAGACCAGAGCCTGCACGCGCTGCGGGTAGGTGGCCGCGAACAGGATGCTCATCGGGACGCCTTCCGAGATCCCCACCAACGCGGCCCGTTGCGAGCCAGCCGCATCCATGACCGCGCGAACGTCGTCCATGCGCTGCTCGAGAGTCGGCGCCCCGGCCACCGGATCCGACAGGCCCGAGCCCCGGCGGTCGAACATGATGATGCGGGCGAAGGAGGCCAGGCTCCTCAGGAACCGAGCCGACGCCTCGTGCTCCCACGCGAGCTCGACGTGGGTGACGTACCCGGGCACGAGGACCAGGTCGAGGTCGCCTTCGCCGAAGACCTGGTAGGCGATGTGGACGTCGTCGCTCTGCGCGTACTTGGTCTCGGGCGGTGCCTGTGATGTGCCCAGCGCCTGTATGGGACCGATCGCCTCCTCTTGGGCCTGCCGGAAGGTGGGGCGAAGTCTAGGAGGCGCCCTTCGCCGCGGCGAGCCGGCCCTTCTCGTCGAGTACGCTTGGCCCCATGTGTCGAAACATCCGAACGCTCCACAACTTCGACCCGCCGACGACCGCCGAAGAGGTCCGCGATGCCGCCCTCCAGTACGTCCGCAAGGTAAGCGGCTCGACCAAGCCCTCACGGGCCAACACCGAGGCCTTCGACCGAGCCGTCGACGTGATCGCGGCGGCCACGACCGAGTTGCTCGAAGAGCTCGTCACGTCGGCGCCGCCTAGGGACCGCGAGCTCGAGGCGGCCAAGCGACGGGCTCGGAGCGCTCAGCGCTTCGCGGCCTGAGCGAGCGCTCGCGGACCCGGCTCGCGGGCCCGGGCTAGGTCAGCGCTCGTTCGCGAGCTCTAGGAGCGTCGTCACGGTCCTCCAGTTGCGCGTCGTCGCCGCTACCGAGAGCTGCCGCTCGAGGAAGGTGTTGCCCAACTTCGTCCGGCCGTAGCCGTTGGGGCAGTGCAGATAGATCTCGCGCCCGATGCCGGCGAACTGCTCGGGTTCGAAACGCTTCTCGCCGAGGTCGTGAAGGCGGGCAGCGTCCGGGGCGTGCGACAGGAAGGTCACGTGAAGCTTTGCGGGCTCGATTCCGGACGGGAGAAACGGGTTGCCGCGGACGACCCGAGCAAGTTCCGCCTTGGTCCTGAGCAGAAGCGTGACATCGAGGTCGAGCGCCTCGCGCATTCGGTCTTGGATGGCTGACGTCAGGTCCGAGGACGGCGCGCGGCTTCGGAAGACGACATTGCCGCTCTGCACGTACGTCCGCACGTCCTCGCTCCCGAGCGCGCGAAAGAGCTCGCGCAGATCCTCCATCGCGACTCGCTTGTGGCCGCCCAGGTTGATGCCGCGCAGCAGGGCGACATAGGTATGCCGCTTGCTCAGCCGACCGCCTCTGCCGCCAGCTCTCCCAGCAGAGTCGTCATCCGCTCGGGCGTCAGGCCGTTCCGAGCGCGATCATCACCAGCCAGACCACCGCGGCGACGACGGTCCACGAAAGCGCGAGCAGCAGAAACCACACCGACAACAGCCGCAGCCCGCGGGTGTCGCTGTCGGCCAGAAACCGTTCGCCCCGCAGAAGCCGGGCCCCAGGCTGCGTCTTCGGCGTCCAGTCCGGGCTCATCGCCCAGTCCCCACTCACCGCCCAATCCCGACTGACCCGACCGACCGATTCGATTCGCGGGCCCTGGACGGGAATTCCGAATGTCCCTCCGGTCTTCATTGCTCCTCCCCGCATTGGGCACCCGATGGCACCAGTGGCGCCTCTTGTTATCAAACGCACAAGATGGCGCGGGGTTGGAGTGTCGTGTTTGCGGACATTTACTTCGCCGCAGGTGGTGGCCTTTCCTTCGTGTTTCCCACGTTTGAGCAGCGAATTTCAGGGACTCGCTGCAGGATCGGCCTAGCCGTGGACCGGATTGGCCACGATGGCCAGTCCGAGTGGATTGGTCCCGATCGACACCGGCAGGGAGACCGGGGACGACGAGGGCTCGCTCAGCCTCCCGCTGGGGTCGACGTCGAGCATGTGCAGGGTGTTGCCCTGTCCGGGCGGGATCTGGGCGACGGCACGGGGGGTGACGACGAACAGGTACCGCCCATCTGGGGTCAGGCCCATGTTCCAGGGGTTGCCATCGCCGCGCAGCTTGAGCAGCTGGACCTGACGGGGGGCGAGCGGGTCGGCGGCGATGTCGAACACAGAGACGCTGTCGCTCCCGGCGTCGGCCGTGTACAGCCGCCGTCCGTCCGGGCTGACGACGCTCCAGCAGGGCAGGAACGAGCCGCGATCGGGCAGCCCGGCCACGAATGTGAGTCGCCCCTGGGCGTCGTACGAGTACACGACGACCTCCGAGAGATTGGGAACGCCCGAGTAGATGAGGGGCAACTTCGGATGGGCCGACAGCCCGGCCGGCCACACCGGGTGGCGGCGGACCTGGCCCGGGAAGATCGACGTGGGCAGCTGGAACGGCGACCCGGCCCCGGGTGTGAGCGACCCGCCGGGACCGAGCAGGAAGGTCCGCAACAGGCCGGTCTCCTCGGTGCTGACCAGCACGCCGTCGCGCGGAGTCACGAACGCCTGAGTGGGCGAGGAGCGGGCGGGCACGCTCACCGTCGTGCCGGTCGGAATCAGCGTACCGTCGGACCCCACGGCGAATGTCGTGTAGCTGGCTGGGACCCTCGACAGCGCGCGCACTCCGTCCTGGGCCTTGTTGGCCACGATCAGCGTGTCGCCCCAGAGGCCTACGCTGCCGGGCGCGGAGCCCCCGGACGGAAACGGCGAGCCCGCCACCGGGCTCAGCGTCCCGTCGGGCGCGACGTGGAAGACGGCGACCGTGTCCGATCCCTGGTTGACCGCGAACAGCAGCGTCCGGGTGGGATTGACGATCAGTTGCTGGTCGGCGTCCAGGACTCCGCTGTTGGAGAGGTCGTGGGAACCGCTGCCCCCGGTCGCGTACGAGACGACGGCCGCTGGTCGAGCACTCCCGGTCCGGTAGCTGAAGGCGAGCACGCGGTTCTGGCCCGGCGCACTGGAGTTGCTCTCCACGTAGACGGTGCCCGCGAAGCGGCTCGGCCCGCCGCTCGTGCCTCCACCGCTCAACAGCACCACCGCCCCAATGCCCAGCAGCCCGAGCAGCCCAGCCGCGCGGGCCAGGACTACGTATGGCCCGGCGTTGCTCGACATCGCGAGCGTCCGTCCCCTCCGCCCGGCGGCTAGACGTAGAGCAGCAGGAGCACCATCGCGGCGTAGGCCGCGACGGCACCGATCAGGCCCCGATCGGAGGTCACCAGGGCGGCGATGTCGCGCTGTTCACCCCGCGCGTAGATCAGGTACAGGTAGCGGAACAGACCGTAGAGGACGATCGGAGTGGTGAGGAGCATGCGCCCGCCGATCAGCGGCGAGTTGATCGCGTAGATGCCGTAGCTGATCAGCGCGGCCGCAGTCACGAGTGACACCATCTGGTCCAGGAAGGGCAGTGTGTAGTGCTCGAGCACGACGCGCGTCGGGCGTTCATGGCGGGACTCGCTGACCGCTTCCTGGCGGCGCTTCGTGAAGCCCAGGAAGAGGGCGAGCATGCCGGTGCAGAACAGCAACCACTGCGAAGGCTTGACTCCGGCGGCCAGCGATCCAGCCAGTACCCGGAGCAGGAAGAGGCCGGCGATGGTCATGACATCGAGAATCACTTCGTGCTTGAGCAAGATCGAGTAGGCGGCGGTGGCGGCGGCGTAGGCCAGGACGACCCCGGCCGCGTCGAGTCCAACGGTGAGCGCCGAGCCGATGGCGGCGAGGCCCAGGGCGCCAGCCATGAGGAGCGCGACGCTGGGCGAGAGCTCGCCGCTGGCGATCGGGCGGTAGCGCTTGACCGGATGAGCCCGGTCCTCTTCGACGTCGAGGATGTCGTTGACCAGATACCCGGCGCTGGAGATTGCGCAGAAGGCGAGCGTCATGACGATCGAGTCGCGGACCGCTCCCCCGTGGTCGAGCCGGCCGGCGAACAGCACCGGCGCCAGCACGAACACATTCTTTATCCACTCCTTCGGCCGCAACGCGGCGACCAGCACCGCCGCGCTCGACCGGGTGCGCACCGGAAGGGAGGCGGGCCCGGAGGCAGGTGCAGAGGCAGGAGCGGTGGGCAAGACTTTCGTTCCCATGGATATCGGGCTCACCGGCGGGCAAACGTCATATCGTCCGCCCCATGCGGGAATCCAGGGCCGCCATGCTAGGGAACTGTGCCGCCGGCCCGGCTGGTCCGGATGTGCGCGGGCGCGATGATGCGACCAGTGCCGATGGCCGGCGCCTGCTCGCAGGGTGGGGCCGGACCGCCCCTTCGCTCGCGCAGGTACGCCGGATCGACCGCGTAGCGGACGCCGAGCGGCTCCTGCGCTCTCCTCCACGGCGCGGTCTGATCGCGCGGGGGCTGGGGCGGGCGTATGGCGACGCGGCCCAGAACTCGGGCGGCCAGGTTCTCGACATGCGGGGCCTGCGCGCCGCGGCCCAGCCCGACGAGCAGGGTCTGATCAGCGTGGGAGCCGGGCTGAGCCTGGGCGAGCTGATCGATCACGCTCTGCCCCGGGGCTGGTTTCCGTCGGTCGTGCCGGGCACGCGGCACGTCACGATCGGGGGGGCGATCGCCGCCGACATCCACGGGAAGAATCATCATCGCGACGGCTGCTTCACCCGCTACGTAGAGTCGCTCCACCTTCTGACCGCCGCGGGCAACCGGTTCGCCGTCAGTCCGGGCGGCGAGCCCGGCGTCTTTGCCGCGACGGCGGGCGGCATGGGGCTCACGGGCGTGATCGTGCAGGCCACGCTGCGTCTCATGCCCGTCGAGACGAGCTGGATGAAAGCTCATACCGCGCGCCTGCGCGACCTCGATCAGGCACTGGCGGAAATGGCCTCCGGCGACGACGACCACCGCTACTCCGTGGCCTGGATCGACTGCCTGGCTCGCGGCGCGGCGCTCGGACGCTCGGTCTTGATCCGAGGCGACCACGCGGCCGAGAACGACCTCCCCTCGTCCCGGCGCGCGCCGGCCCCCAGCCCGCTGCCCCGCGCCCGCCTGGTGGCGCCCCCCTGGGCCCCGTCTGGGCTGCTGCGGCGCAGCACGGTCGCGGCGTTCAACGAGCTCTACTTTCATCGATCGCCGCGGGTAGCGAGCGAGCGCCTCGTCCCGCTGCACTCCTTCTTCTTCCCGCTCGACGCAGTCGAGGGGTGGAACCGCCTCTACGGCTGGCGGGGCCTGCTCCAGTATCAGTTCGTCGTTCCTTTCGGAGCCGAGGCCGGTCTGCGCCGGGCGCTCGAGCTTCTCAGCGCCCACGGGGCGCCGGCGTTCCTGGCCGTGCTCAAGCGATTTGGCCCGGGCGGTTCGCCCGAAGCGGCGTGGCCAAATCGCGCGACCCCCGGTCCCGGCCACACCGCCCTCGGCCCGGATCACCCGACCCTTTCGTTCCCGATGGGCGGCTGGACCCTGGCCCTTGACCTACCCGCCACCCCAGACCTGGGGCCGGTTCTGGGCCAGCTCGACGAGCTCGTGGCTCGGTCGGGCGGGCGCGTCTACCTGGCGAAGGACTCGCGCCTGCGTCCGGAGCTGCTCGAGGCGATGTACCCGCAGCTGGCGCAGTGGCAAGAGGTGTGCGCGCGGCTGGACCCCGGCGGCGTCATGCGCTCGGACCTGGGACGGCGACTGGGCCTGCACCAGGACGCCGCTGCCAGGGCCACGCCGAACGGCCGGCGATGACGGACGCGCGGCGGGGATGAGAGACGCTCTGGGATCCGTGCAGAGCGTCCTGGTGCTGGGGGGAGCCTCCGACATCGCGCTCGCTACCGTCAGGCGACTGATCGCCCAGCGCACGCGAACCGTCGTGCTCGCCGCTCGCGAGCCGGAACGCCTCGAGGACACAGCCGCGGAGCTGCGGCGACTGGGAGCGACGACAGTCGAGAGCGTGCCCTTCGAGGGTGACGACGTCGAGTCGCACGAGCGCATGCTGTCCGACGTCTTCGCCCGCCACGACGACATCGACCTGGTGCTGATCGCGTTCGGGGTCCTGGGCGAGCAGGAGCGCGGGCTGCGCGACGACCGGGCGGCGCTGGGGGTTCTGCGGACCAACTTCGTGGGCGCCGCCTCCGCCCTGCTCGCCAGCGCCCGGTTGCTGCGCGAGCAGGGCCATGGGGCGATCGTGCTGCTCAGCTCGGTCGCCGCCGAGCGCCCGCGCCGCTCCAACTTCATCTACGGATCCTCGAAGGCGGGGATCGACTCCCTCGCCCAGGGCCTTGCGGATGAGCTGGCCCCCGCCGGGCTCCAGGTGATGGTGGTCCGGCCCGGCATGGTGCGCACGAAGATGACGGCCGGGATGAAGGAGGTCCCCCTGACCACCACCGCCGATCGCGTGGCGGAGGCGATCGTCGACGGCCTCGCCCGGCGGGCCCACACGGTGTGGGTCCCGCCGGCGCTGCGCTATGTGATGGCGGTGCTGCGCCACCTGCCCCGGCCGGTGTTCCGGCGCCTGGACCTGTAGGCCGCGTCCGCGAGCTGCGCTCGCGCGCCCCCTGGGCGAGCGGCCGCTCCCGCGCCGCTCAGGCGGAGGCGGGCTGCGGGTCTGGACGGACCAGGACGGTGTCGGCGACCCGGATGATCTCGTCGACGGGCAGGTCGGCCCGCGAGGCATGTTCCCGAATCGCCTCGGGGCTGCTGGCCTGGTAGATGCACACGGTCCCGACCGAGCCGCCGTCCTCCTCCAGGACATAGCTGCGAATCCAGCGAATGTCGTCGGACATTTCCTCGTCGCCAACCTTTGTGGAGCGTTCAGCAGCCGCCCCTAGCTCTTCCGGCGATTGCCAGCCGCTCCTGCGCAAGATCACGTAGGTATCCATGATGCGTCCTCCCGTCGGGAACCGTTCGTGACCACCCTACGCCGCGTGCGCTCGCGGTTCAATCGGAGCGCGTCCGCGGCTCGGGGACCGCGCGCCGGCTCGTCAGCGCGTCGCCGTTCGCCCGCGCCGGTCTCGACGCGGCCGTTAGAGCCCGCCGGCGAAAGTGAAGGGCGCCGGCGCGGGCTTCGGGGTGCCGACGTCGAGCTGAACGACCGCGTGCGCGGTCAGTGGAATCGAACGGGGATCGCGCGTGTAGGGCTGGCCGTTGACGAAGGCGCTGACCGGGCCCGACGCCGGGCCGACCTGAGTGGGCCCGAGCGGCTGGCCCCAGAGGTCGAAGTAGTTGCCCAGCGTGTACACGCGCTGGATCGGTGACTCGATGTGGATGATCCCGTCCTCGGTGTGGGAGTGGAGCCAGTAGAAGCACGCCCCGGAGAGCACGAAGGGGCCCGCCTGCGTTTGCTCAACCTGACGCGGAGGCGGGATTCCGATGCCGTAGGGAATGATCTTCGCCGCGCCGTTGACGAACACGGCTAGATGGGCATGGATGTGGAAGATGACCTGCTCCGACGTCTGGCACTGAACCCCGTCCACGGGCTGGCCGGTGGCCTCGCTGGCCGTCGACGCGAGCAGTGCGCCGCCGCTCGATGGGTTCGGACCGCTGCTGCTGTGCGAGCTCCCCGAGCCGCCGGCCACGGCGATCACCACGCCCACAACAACCGCTACCGCGACGGCGGCTAGCCCGCCCATCTGCAGGCGCCGGCGGCGCTGGGCCGCCCCGGCTGCCGCTCGCTCGCCCGCCAATCGTTCCTGACGGCGGCGCTCCTTCTCCTCCGCTCGGCTGGCCATGGTGGCCCAAGCGTAGCGCCGGCCCAGAGCTTGTCAGCGGCGTATTGGGCTTCATCGGTCGGGGCGATCCGGGTACACGTCGTCGATCGTGGTCAGGGCCACGTAGGGGGCGTCCGTCGCGGCTTCGATCGCTCGCGAGCCGCCCGCCAGGCGGTCGAGCACGCTGAGCACGCCGCAGATGGCGCGTCCCTCCTCCTGCAGCGCGGCGATCGCGGCCAGCGTCGAGCCACCGGTGGTGACCACGTCCTCGACCACCAGACAGCGGTCTTCGCGCTCGAGCAGCGGACCCTCCACCCGCCGCTGCAGGCCGTGAGGCTTGACGTCCTTGCGGACGAAGAACGCCTTGATATCGATCCCGGTGGCCAACGCCGCGCAGGCCACCGGGTCGGCCCCCATCGTCATACCGCCCACGGCCGTGGCTCCCCACGCCCGGGCGCGCTCGGCCACCAGCTCGCCCAGCGCCCGGAAGCCGGCCGGGCGCAGGATCGCGCGCTTGGCGTCGACGTAGTACTGGGCCGTGGCGCCACTGGTGAGCACGACCTCTCCTATCACCAGAGCGTGGCGGCGCAGCTCCGCCACCAGCCGTTCGCGGGCGCCAAGCGTTTCGGTCACGTTTTACGACCATAGCCCGTGCGGCCGGGCTCGCGAGCCCCTGCCGCGGGCCCTGGAGTCGAAAATGCGTCCAGTCTGCGTCGATGGCCTTCAGTAGCGGGGTCCGTCTTCCTAACTAGTACTCATGGTCGCTCGCCTCATCCGCCTCCTCGCAATCGCCATTTGCCTGCTCCTGGCGGCGAGCTTTGCCATGTTCGGTCTCGACCAGGCGCGGTCGGCCTCCCAGAACTCCGTCTCGGAGATATCCGGCAAGACGCCGTACGGGGCCCCTCATTCGGTATCGGGCCCGCATCACGCCTGGCCGCGCCAGGCCATCGATGATGGCGCGAGTGCGCTGGAGTCCCCCTTCACCAGCGTCGGGGTGCAGTCCTCGAACCAGTGGGGCGAGCACGTGGCCCTGCTCGTCCTCGGCCTGCTCCTCTACGGCGCCGGATTGGGCTTCTTCGCGCGCTGGGTCGGCAGCGGGCCGCGCCTCAGGCGCGGCCGGCACCGCGACGACCCGGCGCCGCCGGGCCAGGCGTTCGCGGCTTAGCGCGTCCGGGCCCCCGTCGCACCCTGGCCCGCGTCGCCCCCTGCGCCCCGGTCGTTCCCGTAACTGGGTTCCTGCCCGCTCCGCGGCCCGGGTACAGAGGAAGGGGCATGGGCCGACGAGGGGGCTGGTTGAAGTCGAAGTCCCAGGCCAGGTCGCCCAGGATCGGCGCCTTCTCGCGCACGTCGGGGCGCCCGTCCGGACGACCGTCGGTCCTCGGGTTGAGCCGCTGGCCGCCCAGGAAGTCGTCCTCGATGAACTTGTTCAGCGCGTCGAAGCTCAGGATCTGGTGGTCGATGAAGCCCTGACGGGCGTACGGGCTGATCATGAAAGCGGGCACCCGCAGCCCGTAGCCGTTTCGGTCCACGCGGGGGGGACGCACGTGGTCGTAGCGTCCGCCGAAGTCGTCCCAGGCCACGAAGATCGCGGTGCTGGACCACTCCGGTCCCTGCATCAGCGAATTGATGATGTGGGTCACGTACGCCTGGCCGGTGGCGATCGAGTGCGGGCCGTGCTCTGAGAGGTTGTGGTTGGGCACCACCCAGGCGACCTGGGGCAGGATCCCTCGGCGAGCGTCGACGTAGAGGTGCCGGACCGTCTCGACGTTGTGGACCTGGTTGTCGTGGCGGACGTCGTCGAAGGCCGGGAGCGGATTCCAGATACTGGGGGTGCCCGCGTTCTGCGACTGCGGGGCGCACATGGCGGTCGGCGTCTGGCAGTCGGGCTGGGTGCCGGGGGCGACGTAGTAGCGCCAGATGATGTGGTAGCGGTGCAGGAGGTAGGTGAGATCCGTCCATGCGTAGTCCTGGATCTTCCCGCGCACGAGCTTGGCCTGATTGTCGTTTCGGCAGCTCATCGGGCGCCCGGCCCGGCAGCGCCCGGCCGACCACCCCGAGACCATGTACAGGTGGGCCGGCCGGCTCCAGGAGTCCGTCGGCTCGAACATGTGGTCATAGAGCACGAAGTGCTTCGCGTAGGCCCAGTAGTTGGGGATGTCGGCGCCGGTCTCATAGCCGAGGACCGAGTAGGGCTCCCCGGGTCCGTAGCCGGCGCAGATCAGGTTGCGGTGGTTGAACATGGCCCGCTTGCACGCCAGCCACTGGCGGGTGGCGGGACGCAGGAAACCGTTCATTCGACCGCCGTTGATGTCCTGGCGCGTGGCCGAGATGTTGTGCGGACCCTCGCCGTTGTGGATGTTGTGGTCGTGATAGGGACGCACGCAGCGCCCGCCGCGAGGGTCCGGCAGGCAGGGCTTGATCCTGCCTCCCTTGGTGCGCGGGATCCCGTCGGCGCCAGGGAAGGTGCCGAAGTAATCATCGAACGAGCGGTTCTCCTGCATGATGATCACGATGTGGTGGATCTTGTGGATCCCGGTCGGCGGGACTCCCGATGCCACGTCGGTACCGCTGCGCCCGCCAAGGCTGAGCACGCCCGCAATCGCCACGCCGACCCCGAGCAGCACCAGACCCATCCACCAGACTCGCCCTCTCCGCCAGCCCCCGCGTGCTCGACCCATGAGCGGCGAGAGCGTACCAGCGGTATCACCTCGCGACGCGGCTCCCGCGGCTCGCTGAAAGCGGCCTTGCAGTCATGCGGGCGGGTCCGCCGAGCGCCCCGCTCGGGCCGGCCCCGACCGCCGCTGCCCGCGCTACGCCGGCGCCGGCGCCGGCGCGGCGGCGGCCTCGATCCCGAGCCGCACGAGCGGGAGCAGGATGAGCGTGACGATCGCGGCCGAGCCGGCGAGCAGTACCGGGATCTGCCACCCCCAGTGCTCGTCGATGCCGAACGCGAGCGTGTTGTTGATGACGTGCACCGCGATACCGGGAAGCAGCGACCCGCTCCGCTGGTAGAGCAGGCAGAG
>DASZHF010000001.1:0-5141 GCA_035938095.1 Solirubrobacteraceae bacterium | reverse complement strand
ATCGAGGACGCCGCCGCGGTCGATCAGGCGGCCGAAGGCGTCGACGCGATCGTCAACTTCGCCGCCGAGACCCATGTCGATCGGTCGATCGCCGAGCCCGACGCGTTCGTGACCACGCACGCCCAGGGCACATACGTCCTGCTCGAGGCCGCCCGCGAACGCGGCCTGCCGCTGCTGCAGGTCTCAACGGACGAGGTCTACGGCTCGATCGCCCGGGGCACGTTCACCGAGTCCTCGCCGCTGGCTCCGTCCTCGCCCTACAGCGCCACCAAGGCCGGCGCCGACCTGCTCGCCGCCAGCTACCACCACACCTACGGACTGCCGGTGTTGATCTGCCGGGGGTCGAACAACTACGGGCCCTACCAGCATCCCGAGAAGCTGATCCCGCTCATGGTCCTCAACGCTCTCGCCGGCGACTCGCTGCCCCTGTACGGAGACGGTCTCAACGTGCGCAACTGGCTCTTCGTCGAGGACTTCGCGCGCGCCGTCGGCCACGTCCTCGAGCACGGGCAGCCGGGAGAGGTCTACAACGTCGGCGGTCCCGACGAGTGCGCCAACCTGGAGGTCGTGCGCAGGATCCTCGAGCTGTGTGGCCGGGACGAGTCGCTCATCGACCGCGTGGCCGACCGCCCCGGCCACGACCGTCGCTACTCGCTGAGCTCGGAGAAGGTGCGCGCCCTGGGGTGGCGTCCGCGCGTGCGCTTCGACGCCGGGCTCGGGGACACGGTCCGCTGGTACCGCGAGAACGCCTGGTGGTGGGAGCCGATCCGCAGCGGCGAGTACCGCGCCTACTACGAGCGCCAGTACGGCCGAACGCTGGGCTGACCCCGGCGGGCCGGTGCGCTGAGCTGACCCCGGCGGACGGCGCGCTGGGCCGACCCCGCGCTACCCGAGCCCGGAGACGCGCCAGCTCCCGCTCTGCTTGACGAGCTTGAGCTTGTCGTAGTGCGTATGGCCGGACTGGATGTCCTTGGCCCAAGCCGTTGCGGTCGTTCCGTTCGCGGCGTTCGCCGCGCCATTGCTCAAGGACTGGGGCGCGATCCCACACTCGTTCGGTGCGCTGTTGTTGGGGCAGCTCTGCACCGTCAGGTCGAAGTTGTCGGTGTCGTCGAGTTGGTTGCCCACCGCGCGCTGGCACCCACCGGTGGAGCGGTTCAGCACCGTTACAAGCGCCGGGGCGAGCAGCTGGTTGCAGATCTTGGCGTTGTCGTGGCTGCTGGCCGCCGACGACAGGTCGTTGATCGCCTGGGCGACGAGGTGGGCGTCTCCCTGGAAGCTCCCCGTCGAGGTCTGGGTCGTGGCCGCGCAGCCGCCGACGGTCAGGCCCGCCAGGACGAGCACGATGGAGGTCCAGGTCCGGAGCAGGCGTTCGGGCCGAGGGCGCTGCGGGCGCGCTGCTCGCGCCCCCGGGCGCGTGGTTGGGATCGCAGGGCGCACGGCCCCGAGAGCCTAATCCCTCGGCGGGCTCAGGCCACGGCTGGCCGCAGGTCGAGGACGACGGACGGTCCCAGGAGGGAGAGTGTGACCGGGTCTATGCCAATAGCTGGCGTGGATCTGGGCGCCCACCGAATCGACGAAGTTGGACGACAACCGGGGTAAGAGCAAGGTAAGAACAGCCCGAGTCCGGATCCCTGAGGGCGTGCGCACGCGGTCTCTTACGGGGTTCTCACCGGCGGTTGCCCCGATGCTTCCCGGGGTTGGGGACGGTGGCCGCCGTGATCGTCGTCCGGGAGCTGGAATCCCGAGGGCGCGCGCCCTGCGTGCGCTGCATCGGCGTGCCGAGCTTGCTGCTGGCGTTGGTGGCCATCGCCGTGACGACCGCCGATGCCCGGGGAGCGGTACGCATGGCTCCCAGCCACGGGTCGGCACGGACGCTCATCTTCTCGCTCGCGTCGGTTAGGCACTCGGGCGTCCGGTCGGCTCGTCTAGTCGGCCGGGCGCACAGCGTTCCCATCGCGGCGCGCCAGCTGCACGCTGCCCTACGCAAAGGGTCGCTTCGGGTACGTCGTCCCCATTGGGCTCGCCGGGGCGAGGCAGTCTGGCTGGTTCTCGAGCTCGCATCGCCCCCGCGCCCGCAGGCTGGCTCTTCGAGGGCGCCCCCACGTTCGCACGCGCCGCCCCCTCCCAGCCAGGACAACCCGTCCGCCGTCGTCAGCGAAATCGCGCCGGCGGCGGGCGGCGTCCCCAACGGTCCCGCGGGCGCCGTCTTCGACGGTCCCGCGAACAGCGTCATCACCGGTCCTGTGGCCATTGCCAGCGCCATGCTCACCGACCCGCTGTGCCTCCCCCCCTACGGGACCTTCGCGGGGGGCAGCCAGCCCCCCGGATGCTGGCGCCCCTACCTTCCCTCGAGCCCGTTCAACCGCCAGATCCCCGCGGGTGCTCCGGTGGCCCCGAACTCCTCGGCGATCGTGAGCCGGATGCTGGGCTTCGGCCCGCTGCAAAACCTGCTCGCCGGGACCGCGGGCCGCGGCGAGCTCGACGGCGGGCGCCCGACCTACTTCTCCCAGGCGCTCGACCCGACCTTCACCCTTCACTGCACCGAGGCCTGGGGTCGCTGTTCCATCGAGGGCGCGGTGGTCCACATTCCAGACAGGGCCCTTCCGGCCGGTGGCTCGGACGCCCACCTCAGCGTCGTAGACCAGACCACCGGCTGGGAATACGATCTCTGGGGAGTTGAGTCAAAGCCGCCCGGCGGCGGCCTGCTCACCTTCCGCTGGGGCGGAAGGACGCGCGTCGACGGAGACGGGCTAGGCTCCGATGCCGTCGCCGCCCAGTACGGGACGGCGGCGGGAGTGCTGCGCGCCGAGGAGCTCGCGTCGGGGCACATCAACCATGCGTTGTTTCTCGGCGTGCACTGTGACTCGGGCACGTGGGTCTATCCCGCCACCAAGGGCGGCGACCCGTGTCCCGACCCCACCAATGCTCCCGCCGAGGGCACCCGCTTCCAGCTGGCGATGTCCGACAACCAGATCATCTCGCTGCCGGTTCCCCAGTGGAAGAAGGTGATCCTGCTGGCCATGGCCCACTACGGCATGATCGTGGGGGACACCGGGGGCAGCTGGGGCATTGGCCAGGAGTCCGGCGTGGTCTACACGAGCTTCGGTCAGACCGACAAGTGGGTCACGCTGGCCCAGCAGTGGAACGTGCCTTACTACCCACCGGACCAGGACTACGTCTTCAACCTGCGCGATGGGGTCGACTGGGCGAGCTACCTGCGGGTCGTCCAGCCGTGCGTCTCCCAGGGGACCTGCTGACCCGCAGCCTTGTCATGCTCACGGGCGCACGTGCCGTCAGGACATGCTGGCCCTCAGACCGTGAGCTCCGGTCCCCGCCTGCTCGCCGAGCTGGCTGCGGAGATCAGCGCCTGCCGGCGCTGCCCGCGGCTGGTGACCTGGAGAGAGGAGGTCGCGCGCAACCCCCGCGCCGCCTTCCGCGGTCAGCGCTACTGGGGGCGCCCGTTGGCCGGCTTCGGCGACCCCGACGCGGCCGTCCTCGTCCTGGGTCTTGCGCCGGCCGCCCACGGCGGCAACCGCACCGGGCGCATATTCACCGGCGACCGTTCGGGCGACTGGCTGTTCGCATCGCTGTGGCGGACCGGATTTGCCAACCAGCCCACCTCGGTGTCCCGCGACGACGGGCTGCGGCTGACCGGTTGCTGGATCGCGGCCGCTGTGCGCTGCGCTCCCCCCGGCAACCGTCCGCTGCCCGCCGAGCGTGACAACTGCCTGCCGTGGACGGTGCGCGAGGTCGCCCTCCTGGGTGGCTTGCGGGTCGCGGTCTGCCTCGGAGCCTTCGCCTGGGACGCCGCACTTCGCCTGCGCACGCAACTGGGCGCCCCGACGCTGAGGCCAAGACCCCGGTTCGCCCACGGCGCCGAGGTCCACGCTGAGCCGTGGACGATGGTCGGCTGCTTTCACCCCAGCCAGCAGAACACGTTCACCGGTCGTCTCACGACCGAGATGACGGACGCCGTCATGGCCCGGGCGCGCGAGCTGGCCGGCTTGCCGCCGCCCCCCGCGCTCTAGGGGCGTCGGTCCCGATCCGGGGCGGCGGCGCGCTAGGCTCGCCTGCAGTGCCCCTGTCGACCTTCAGCCCCCGCGTGCGCGACTGGTTCGAGCGCGCCTTCGACGAGCCCACCCCAGCCCAGGCGCAGGCGTGGCCAGCCATCGCCAGCGGCGAGCACGTGCTGATCGCCGCGCCCACCGGGTCGGGCAAGACGCTCGCCGCGTTCCTGTGGGCGCTCGACCGCCTCACGGCCGAACCGCCTCCCGAGTCCTCGCGGCGCGTGCGCCTGATCTACGTCTCGCCGCTCAAGGCCCTCTCCTACGACATCGAGCGCAACCTGCGCGCGCCTCTGCGCGGGATCGGAGCCGACCTGCGGGTTGCCATTCGCACTGGCGATACGCCCCAGCGCGAGCGCGCCGCGATGCTGCGCACGCCGCCCGACATCCTCATCACCACGCCCGAGTCCCTGTACCTCCTGCTGACCTCCCGCGCACGGGAGATGCTGGGCGGAGCCGACGCGGTGATCGTCGACGAGATCCACGCCGTCGCCGGCGGCAAGCGCGGCGCGCACCTGGCTCTGACGCTGGAGCGCCTCGAGGCGCTTGGGGACGCTGGCGCGCGGGCGCCCCAGCGAATCGGCCTGAGCGCCACCCAGACGCCGCTCGAGGAGGTTGCGCGCTTTCTGGTCGGACCGCGCCGACGCGCCACGATCGTCGACGCCGGACGCAGCAAGCCCCTCGACCTGCGCATCCACGTCCCCGTCGAGTCGATGCTGGAACCGGACCAGGGCATGCCGGCCGCCGATCCCGCGGGCGTAGCCGCGGACCCGAGCGCCCCCGCCGACCCGCTCGATCCCCTGGCCGGCGGCGAAGCCACCCGCCGTTCGATCTGGCCGGCCATCTACCCCGAGATCCTGCGGCTGGTGCGCGAGCACCGCTCGACGATCGTGTTCGTGAACAACCGGCGCATGGCCGAGCGACTCGCCCTGCGCCTGAACGAGCTTGCTGGGGAGGAGCTGGCGCGCGCCCACCACGGCTCGCTGGCGCGCGAGGAGCGCACGGTCGTGGAGGAGCTGCTGAAGTCGGGCGAGCTTCCGTGTCTGGTGGCCACGTCTTCGCTGGAGCTGGGCATCG